>DATEKR010000144.1:0-3592 GCA_035277345.1 Enterobacteriaceae bacterium | reverse complement strand
CTGCGTAAAAAAGCCTACGGCCAGTTCGAACCGCCTGCACTGTACGATCACGTCATCAAAATGATCGAGCTGGGCAAATACGACAACCATCTGCTGGAAGACTACACGGAAGAAGAGTTCGCGCAGATGGACGGGTTTATTGACCACTGGCGTGATATGAACTTCTCCTATGCTGCTGTGAAGCAGCTGGAAGGCAAATACCTGGTTCAGAACCGCGTGACCGGCGACATCTACGAGAGCGCACAGTTCCTCTATATTCTGGTTGCCGCCTGCCTGTTCTCCGGCTATCCGCGTGAAACCCGTCTCGACTACGTGAAGCGTTTCTATGACGCGGTATCCACCTTTAAGATTTCGCTGCCGACGCCGATTATGTCCGGCGTGCGTACTCCGACCCGTCAGTTCAGCTCCTGCGTACTGATCGAGTGCGGCGACAGCCTGGACTCCATCAACGCCACCTCCAGCGCGATTGTGAAGTACGTTTCTCAGCGTGCCGGTATCGGCATCAACGCCGGTCGCATCCGCGCCCTGGGCAGCCCGATCCGCGGTGGTGAAGCCTTCCACACCGGCTGTATTCCGTTCTACAAGCACTTCCAGACCGCGGTGAAGTCCTGCTCTCAGGGCGGCGTGCGTGGCGGTGCGGCCACCCTCTTCTACCCGATGTGGCATCTGGAAGTTGAAAGCCTGCTGGTTCTGAAAAACAACCGTGGCGTTGAAGGCAACCGCGTTCGTCATATGGACTACGGCGTACAGATCAACAAGCTGATGTACACCCGTCTGCTGAAGGGCGAAGATATCACCCTCTTCAGCCCGTCTGACGTTCCGGGCCTGTATGACGCGTTCTTCGCCGATCAGGACGAATTTGAGCGCCTGTACACCAAATATGAAAAAGACGACAGCATCCGTAAACAGCGTATCAAAGCCGTTGAGCTGTTCTCGCTGATGATGCAGGAGCGCGCCTCCACCGGTCGTATCTATATTCAGAACGTTGACCACTGCAACACCCACAGCCCGTTCGATCCGGTTGTCGCACCGGTGCGCCAGTCTAACCTGTGCCTGGAAATCGCCCTGCCGACCAAACCGCTGGAAGATGTTAACGACGAAACCGGTGAAATCGCGCTCTGTACGCTGTCCGCCTTTAACCTCGGCGCCATCGACAGCCTTGATGACCTGGAAGAGCTGGCCGTGCTGGCCGTACGTGCCCTTGACGCCCTGCTCGACTACCAGGATTACCCGATCCCGGCTGCAAAACGCGGCGCAATGGGTCGTCGCACCCTGGGTGTTGGGGTGATCAACTTCGCCTACTGGCTGGCGAAAAACGGTAAGCGCTACTCCGACGGCAGCGCCAACAACCTGACTCACAGCACCTTTGAAGCCATTCAGTATTATCTGCTGAAAGCCTCTAACGAGCTGGCGAAAGAGCAAGGCGCGTGCCCGTGGTTTAACGAAACGACTTACTCGAAAGGCATTCTGCCAATCGACACGTATAAGAAAGACCTGGATGCGATCGCCAGCGAACCGCTGCGCTTAGACTGGGAGCAGCTGCGCGAATCGATCAAAACCCACGGTCTGCGTAACTCAACCCTGTCAGCCCTGATGCCGTCCGAGACCTCTTCGCAGATCTCCAACGCCACCAACGGCATTGAGCCGCCGCGCGGCCACGTCAGCATCAAGGCGTCGAAAGACGGTATTCTGCGTCAGGTCGTACCGGACTACGAGCAGCTGAAAGATGCCTACGAACTGCTGTGGGAAATGCCGAACAACGACGGTTACCTGCAGCTGGTGGGTATCATGCAGAAGTTTATCGACCAGTCGATCTCTGCTAACACCAACTACGATCCGTCGCGCTTCCCATCAGGAAAAGTGCCGATGCAGCAGCTGCTGAAAGATCTGCTCACCGCCTACAAATTCGGTGTTAAAACGCTGTACTATCAGAACACCCGTGACGGCGCGGAAGATGCCCAGGACGACCTGGCGCCATCCATTCAGGATGACGGCTGCGAAAGCGGCGCATGTAAGATCTAATCAGCTTCCTCCCAGCCTTTCCTTCTCCCCACGGGAGAAGGAAAGGCTGCGGAAAATTAACACCACAGGACACACTCATGGCCTATACCACTTTTTCACAGACGAAAAACGACCAGCTGCTGGAACCGATGTTCTTTGGTCAGCCGGTTAACGTGGCGCGCTACGATCAGCAAAAATATGACATCTTCGAAAAGCTGATTGAGAAACAGCTCTCCTTCTTCTGGCGACCGGAAGAAGTGGACGTTTCCCGCGACCGTATCGATTTTCAGGCTCTGCCTGAGCATGAAAAACACATTTTTATCAGCAACCTGAAATATCAGACGCTGCTGGATTCAATCCAGGGCCGCAGTCCGAACGTGGCGCTGCTGCCGCTGATCTCGATCCCGGAACTGGAAACCTGGGTAGAAACCTGGGCCTTCTCAGAGACGATTCACTCGCGCTCCTATACCCATATCATCCGCAATATCGTTAACGATCCGGCTATCGTGTTTGACGATATCGTCACTAACGAGCAGATCCTCAAACGTGCGGAAGGGATCTCGTCGTACTACGACGAACTGATTGCGTTGACCAGCTACTGGCATCTGCTGGGTGAAGGCACGCACAGCGTTAACGGCAAAACCGTAACCGTGAACCTGCGCGAGCTGAAAAAGAAACTCTATCTGTGCCTGATGAGCGTGAACGCGCTTGAAGCCATTCGCTTCTACGTAAGCTTTGCCTGCTCCTTCGCCTTCGCCGAGCGCGAGCTGATGGAAGGCAACGCCAAAATCATTCGCCTGATCGCCCGCGATGAAGCACTGCACCTGACAGGCACTCAGCATATGCTGAACCTGCTGCGTTCCGGCGTTGACGATCCAGAGATGGCGGAGATTGCCGAAGAGTGCAAGCAAGAGTGCTACGACCTGTTTGTGCTGGCTGCCGTTCAGGAGAAAGAGTGGGCAGAATATCTGTTCCGCGACGGCTCGATGATTGGCCTGAACAAAGACATACTGTGCCAGTATATTGAGTACATCACCAATATCCGTATGCAGGCGGTCGGCCTCGACCTGCCGTTCCAGACCCGCTCCAACCCGATCCCGTGGATCAACACCTGGCTGGTGTCCGATAACGTTCAGGTTGCACCGCAGGAAGTCGAAGTCAGCTCCTATCTGGTCGGTCAGATTGATTCGGAAGTGAATACCGACGACCTGAGTGACTTCCAGCTCTGATGAGCCGCGTTACCCTGCGCATCACCGGCACGCAGCTGCAGTGCCGGGATGAACACCCTTCCCTGCTGGTCGCGCTTGAATCGCACCAGGTCGAAGTGGAATACCAGTGCCGTGCGGGCTACTGTGGCTCCTGCCGCTGCCGTCTGCTGGCCGGTCAGGTCACCTGGCTGACGGAGCCGCTGGCGTTTATTCAGGAGGGTGAGATCCTGCCCTGCTGTTGTCTGGCGCAGGGCGATATCGAACTTGAAATGTAAAAATGGGCCGTTAATAACGGCCCATTTTAATTACTTCTCGCTTGCTAAAAATTGTACCGCTTTATCCGGGAAGTCGGTAAAGACACCGTCAACCCCCGCCTGCCGGTA
>DATEKR010000143.1:0-5613 GCA_035277345.1 Enterobacteriaceae bacterium | reverse complement strand
ACAAGCATACCCGAATGGTGGTCACCGGCGGGGAAAACGAGGACGAACTGCTGGGCGTGATCCATGTGATTGACCTGATGCAGCAGTCCCTGCGCGGCGAAGCCCTGGATTTACGCGTGCTCATTCGTCAGCCGCTGGTCTTCCCCGAAGCGCTGCCGCTGCTGCAGGCGCTGGAGCAGTTCCGCAACGCCCGCACCCACTTCGCCTTTGTGGTCGATGAGTTCGGTTCCGTTGAAGGGATCGTAACGCTCAGCGACGTGATGGAAACCATCGCCGGTAACCTGCCAAACGAAATCGAAGAGATTGACGCCCGCCATGATATCGAGAAAAACGCCGACGATAGCTGGACGGTAAACGGGCATATGCCGCTGGAAGACCTGGTCCAGTATGTGCCGCTGCCGCTGGAAGAAAGGCGCGAGTATCACACGGTCGCAGGCCTGCTGATGGAGCATCTGCAGCGGGTGCCGCAGGAAGGTGAAGAAGTGGTGGTTGGCGGCTACAGGCTTAAAACCCTGCAGATAGACAGCCATCGGGTGCAGAAGGTACAGATTATCGCACCTGTTGAGGATGCGCCGGATTACGAAGTCTGAGTGCAAAACGGGCGGCCAACTGGCCGCCCGTTTTGTCTGGACTCTACAACTTATCCAGAAGCTGCTTAATATTCTTACTATCCGGATCGTCCTTATTATTCTCCGCCCACTCCTGCAGGCGGCGTTTCGCCTCACCCCGGAGCTGTTTACGCAGAGACTGATCGACCTGCAGGCTGTAATTCAGCGCCTGCCACGGACCGTACACCCGCAGCGGGATCGCCGTGGTTTTGAGCATGGCAACCAGCTGACTGTCGCCCTTCCAGCCCTCAAGCACGCTGACGTTAAAGCGCATATCGCCCAGCTGTTTCACCAGATCCAGACTCCCTTCGCCGGTCAGCGTCAGCAGCGGCGAACGCCCGGCCATATCCGAGAGGGTTAGCTTGCCTTTTTGCAGCTGGAGATCGCTGCTGAAGCTGTCCAGTCGGGTCGCGCTATCGTAGTTCTGCCGGGTCTGCACGTTAGTGCTTCGTTCCACGGCCTGATGGACCAGCTGCTGGAAGTTCAGCCCTTCGGCCCGCGAATTTGCCAACTCAACGTGCGCTTCACCCTGCCAGTCGCGACGGAAGGCATCGGCATCAATACGATTGCCGCTAAAATCACCCGCCAGCGAGAGGCTACCGGTCAGGGCAATGGGATAATTAAACGCCTTCAGGATGGTGCCGATTTCAACCTTATCCAGCTTCGGCTGGAAAGCGGTCCGCACCTTTTTGCCGCGGGTATCAACCGTGCCAGGCAGAGAAATGTCCCCTTCTCCCAGCTTGCCCTGCAGTTCGCTCAGCGTCAGCAGGCCCGCCTGATTCTGCGCCCGGGCGCTGACCTGGCTGAAATCCATACCGCGCCACAGAATATGTTGCGCGGTGAGTGAGATTTGCGCCGTATTACCGAGCAGCGCATCATAGCCATCCAGTGAGTCGCCGTTGGAAATCACCGGCCGTGGCTGGCCGGAAGTGCTTTGCCCCTGCTGGCTCGTAGCGCCGCTGCTGGCCGGGTTCGCCGGGACGTTCAGCAGTTTATCGAGGTCAAGGCGCTCGAATTTCAGGTCAGCAACCCACTCGGGCACCGGCTGCTGCGTAATGCCGATCTGCCCGCTCACCTGGCTGCCGTTGGCGTTCAAATTAAGATTACTGAGGGTCAGCTTCTGCGACTCATCCTGCCAGAGCGCGTCAAGGCTACCCTGACCGACGATCCCCTGGGAAGGGAGGTCGGCCCCCTGCAGCTGCCAGTTTATCTGTCCGACAGTGGCCTTCAGCCGGTGAGGATAGTCGCTGGCGTCGACCTGCGCCGTCAGCGACAGCGCCAGGTCACGCTGGTTGCGATTCACGCGGGAAGAGAAGTCGATGGTCGCCTCGTGACGCTCATTCTGCTCCATCTGCAGATTGATATCGCGGAAGATAACCTGCTCGTCAGATTCACGCTGCAGCACCAGCACGCTGTCTTCTACTTTCAGACGTCTGACATCCAGCGCCCATCCCCGATCCTCTTCCGCCTGCGGCAGCGTGTTGGAGCGCGGAGCAACCGGCGCATTTTCATGACGTACGGCCTCGGTCTGCGGCGTAAGCTGGACAATGCCGCCTTTCAGCATCACCTGCTGAACCTGTAGCTGATGGGAAAGCAGCGGGATCAGCGCCACATCGAGGCGCATATTATCGGCACGCACCAGCGGCTGCTCAGCGCCGGGTGCGGTCAGGGACATACGACCAGAAAGAATGCTCAGCTGCGGCCAGACGTGCCAGCGCAGCGGGCCATCGAGGCGCAACTGATAGCCGCTGCGCGCTTCGACCTGCCGCGTAAGATGCTCACGGAAGTCATTGGGATTGACCAGCAACACTAACGCTGACAGACCGGCCAGCAGCACGGCCAGCAAAATCATTAGTGTTGTCAATACTCGTCTCATAGCATCCTCTGTGCAGCGCCAATTACGCCTGGTGGGCCGCTTAGTCTTTATCTATTCGACTGGCAACCGCGCCCTGCTGATCGCGGTATTTGGCATCCTGACGGCTGTTATAAGGCCGCGCAGCCGGTCCGGAGAGCGGCTCAAAGCTCAGCGCGCCAATCGGCATGCCCGGACGCAGCGCCAGCGGCAACTTGCCTGAATTATAGAACTCCAGCACGATGCAGCCAGACCAGCCCGGATCGATACGGTGCGCGGTGACGTGCACCATCAGCCCCAGACGCGCCAGCGAGGAGCGGCCGTCCAGCCAGCCCACCAGATTGTCCGGCAGCGTGACCGATTCAAAGGTCACCGCCAGCGCCAGTTCGCCGGGATGGAGGAAAAAGGCTTCGCCGTCGGCCAGAACGATCTCATCGCTCATCACGCGGTCCAGCGCGGCGGCCACTTCCGTTTTCGGCCCGCTGAGGTCAATAAACCCGGCGGTATGGCCGCGAAACGTGCGGAATTTATTGCCGAGGCGGACGTCGACAGTCGCGCCATTGATGCGATCCACCGGCGGACGCGGGGTAATTGCGAGGCGGCCGTCATCCAGCCAGGCTTCAATATCTCGGTCACACAGACGCATGGCGCGTTCTCCTTTTGTGTCGCGCGCCTTCGCCGCCACTGCGGCGAAGGCAAATCAGGTGATCCCTGAACGGTACACAATTAACGTAAATTATTCAAAAAACTGACTGATCTTTGCTTTCAGTATATCGATGGCGATACGGTTTTTGCCGCCACGCGGCACGATGATATCGGCGTACTGCTTGGAGGGTTCGATAAACTGCAGGAACATCGGACGCACGGTTTTCTGATACTGAGACATGACCGAATCCATCGAACGGCCGCGCTCGTTAACGTCACGCTTGATGCGGCGCATCAGGCAGATATCGAGCGGGGTATCGACGAAAATAGAGAAGTTCATCGCGTCGCGCAGGCGCGCGTCGGTCAGCAGCAGGATCCCCTCAAGAATAATCACCTTTTTGGGTTCGATACGGATGGTTTCCTGCTTGCGGGTGTGTTCCACATAGCTGTAAACCGGCAGTTCGATAGGATTACCGTTCTTGAGGGTCTGCAAATGCTGGAACAGCAGACTATGATCCATAGCATTAGGATGGTCATAGTTGGTTTTCACACGCTCTTCCATCGACAGATGACTTTGATCTTTGTAATAGCTGTCTTCGGGAATAACGCCAATGTGCTCATCACCGACCTGTTCACGTAGCTCGCGATACAGCGTGCTGGCGATAAGACTTTTACCTGAAGCCGATGCGCCGGCGATGCCAATGATGACGCATTGATGGGACTGATCAGTCATAAATTTAGCGACCTGATTAACCTGGATGTTTAGGAAGGGCGACGCCGGAGCGTCAAACGCGGCAATTATAGGGATTTCAGCGTTCCGATACCAGTCGAATACGCCGCAACAACGCGATGCGTATTTTGTGACCCTTGCGCAAATTTTTATGCTTATTTTTAGCGCAGTGGAACTACTTTTTAGGCAGACTAAGTAATTAATAACCCTGTGATGTCAAATTATGAGCAGACGCCATAGGAATTGTAAATTGTTTGTACTAGCATAATCCAAAATCCAAATTTCATACGTCCGGGCGCTGCTCCTCACGAGCAGAGCCTCTGCGGATAGAGCGGTAATGACGAAACCATCCCAGCGTACCACAGCGATCGCCCCTAACCCTTTACTGCGTCTGGTCAGTTTAGGGCTGGTGACCTTTATCTTTACGCTGTTCTCACTTGAGCTTATGCGTATTGGGACGGTACTGGCACCGGTGTGGTTCCCGACGGCGATTATGATGGTCGCGTTTTACCGTCATGCCGGGCGGATATGGCCAGGGATTATTCTGGTCTGTTCTCTGGGCAGCGTCGGCGCCTCGATGCTGATTAACCCGTTAAGCGACCTTAATCTCTGGTACACCGCGATCAACGTCACTCAGGCGCTGATTGGCGCGCTGCTGCTGCGACGACTGCTGCCCCAGTATAATCCGCTGAAGAATCTCAATGACTGGATACGTCTGACCATTGGCAGCGCGATAATTCCTCCGCTGTTCGGCGGCTTGATGGCCCACCTGGTCGCGCCGGGCGAAGAGCCGCTACAAACCTTTTTAGTCTGGGTGCTGTCGGAAACCATCGGTGCGATAGCGCTGGTCCCGCTTGGCCTGCTGTTCAAAATGCACTATCTCACGCGCCATCGCGATCCGCGGCTACTGATGGAAACCCTGGTCACGCTTTCGGTGACCCTGGCGCTCAGCGGTCTGGCTATTCTCTATGTGCCCTGGCCTTTTACCTGCATTATCGTCCTGCTGATGTGGAGCGCCGTACGACTGCCGCGCGTGGAGGCCTTCGTGGTCTTCCTGATCACCGTGATGGCAGTCTCAATGATGATGGCGACCCATCCCACAGAGCTGACTCCGCAGCACTACAACACCATGATGAACGCCCCCTGGCTTCCTTTCCTGATGATGCTGCTGCCGGCCAACATTATGACCATGGTGATGTACGCCTTCCGCTCCGAGCGTAAGCACATCACCGAGAGCGAAGAGCGTTTTCGTAATGCCATGGAGTATTCCGCCATCGGCATGGCGCTGATCGGGACCGAAGGACAGTGGCTGCAGGTCAATAAGTCCCTGTGCCGTTTTCTGGGCTACAGCCAGGATGAGCTGCGCGAATTGACCTTCCAGCAGCTCACCTGGCCGGAAGATTTACATAACGATCTGGAAAAACTGCAGCAGCTGGTCAACGGTGAAATTCGCAGTTACTCAATGGAGAAGCGCTACTACACCCGCGGCGGCGACGTGGTCTGGGCGCTGCTGGCGGTCTCGGTCGTGCGCCATACCAACGGTACGCCGCTGTACTTTATTTCCCAGATCGAAGATATCAACGACCTGAAGACCGCCGAGCAGATCAACCGACGCCTGATGGAGCGCATCACTCTCGCTAACGAAGCGGGTGGCATTGGTATCTGGGAGTGGGAAATCAAGCCGGACATCATGAACTGGGATAAGCGGATGTTCGAGCTCTATGACGTCGAACCGCATATCAAGGCGTCATGGCAGCTCTGGCAGTCGTGTCTGGTGC
>DATEKR010000142.1:0-3188 GCA_035277345.1 Enterobacteriaceae bacterium | reverse complement strand
CTGGCGAACCTCGCCGCCGTGCGGCTTTACGGTGAAATTGAGTTTTGGTTCGCGATGATCAAAGTCACCACCATTATCGTCATGATTGTGGTCGGCCTCGGGGTGATCTTCTTCGGATTTGGCAACGGCGGATACGCGATCGGCTTTAGCAACCTGACCGAGCATGGCGGTTTCTTCGCCGGGGGCTGGAAAGGCTTCCTGACGGCGCTGTGTATCGTTGTGGCGTCGTATCAGGGCGTTGAGCTTATCGGTATCACTGCGGGTGAAGCGAAAAATCCACAGGTCACGCTGCGTAGCGCGGTCGGTAAAGTGTTATGGCGTATTCTCATTTTCTACGTGGGCGCGATTTTCGTTATCGTGACCATCTTCCCGTGGAACGAAATCGGCACCACCGGCAGCCCGTTTGTCTTAACCTTCGCGAAGATTGGCATCACGGCGGCGGCAGGCATCATCAACTTCGTGGTTCTGACCGCGGCGCTGTCCGGCTGTAACAGCGGAATGTACAGCTGTGGCCGCATGCTTTACGCGCTGGCTAAAAATAACCAGCTGCCAGCAGCAATGGGCAAAGTGTCGCGTGCGGGCGTTCCGGTGGCGGGCGTGGCGGTCTCGATTGGCATTCTGCTGATTGGCTCATGCCTGAACTACATTATTCCCAACCCACAGCGTGTGTTCGTCTACGTCTACAGCGCCAGCGTGCTGCCGGGGATGATCCCATGGTTTGTCATCCTGATTAGCCAGCTGCGTTTTCGTCAGGCGCATAAAAAGGCGATCGCCAGCCACCCGTTCCGCTCCATTCTGTTCCCGTATGCGAACTATTTAACGATGGCCTTCCTGATTTGCGTATTAATCGGGATGTACTTTAATGAAGATACCCGCATGTCGCTGTTTGTCGGGATTATCTTCCTTGCCGCCGTGACGGTTGCTTATAAGCTTTTTGGCCTGGGACGCCGCGTGACCACGCAGAAAGTGGAGGATTAAGCGGCAAAATGTGCAAACCATAACCAAACGCGCATATTTTTCAAAAAAGCACTAGACAGCGGGGACGGAGGTACGTAATATCCAGCCCCGCAACGGCGCTAAGCGCCCGTAGCTCAGCTGGATAGAGCGCTGCCCTCCGGAGGCAGAGGTCTCAGGTTCGAATCCTGTCGGGCGCACCATTAACCCGGTGCTGGAGCTGCGGTGGTCTGAGAAGTAGTCAGTACCGCGTGAAAGAATACAGTGGTGGCTATAGCTCAGTTGGTAGAGCCCTGGATTGTGATTCCAGTTGTCGTGGGTTCGAATCCCATTAGCCACCCCATTATTTGAAAGAGTTGTGAATTGCGAAGGTGGCGGAATTGGTAGACGCGCTAGCTTCAGGTGTTAGTGTCCTTTGGATGTGGGGGTTCGAGTCCCCCCCCTCGCACCACGACTTTTAAAATGAATTGAACTAAAAATTCAAAAAAGCAGTACATCGGCGAGTAGCGCAGCTTGGTAGCGCAAATGGTTTGGGACCAGTGGGTCGGAGGTTCGAATCCTCTCTCGCCGACCAATTTTGAACCCCGCTTCGGCGGGGTTTTTTGTTTTCTGCGGTTTATTCTCCCCTGTAGCCATTCCCCGACAGCGCTGTGTCTGAATGTCGCGTTTCAGCGACAACTAACTTCATGAAATAACTCAATAATTTTTTTAGACGCTATTACTGTCGTTTTTGAGCGACACTTCAGCTCATTTTCAGGTGTGGGATGCGCGATAAGACGGTACTTATCGCCGAAAATTCCTTTTATCTTAAAATGTTGCGCAATGTAAAAGTTCTTCGTGTAACGTTGGCACGTTACGTGCAATAATATACGTGTAGATGCTCATTCCATCTCTTATGTTCGCCTTAGTGCCTCATAAACTCAGGAATGACGCAGAGCCGTTTACGGTGCTTATCGTCCACTGACAGATGTCGCTTCGGCCTCATCAAACACCATGGACACAACGTTGAGTGAAGCACCAAATATGTTGTCTTACAGACCTGTTTTAACGCCTGCTTTTATAGCAGGCGTTTTTTTATGGGCAAAAAAAAGGAGGCCGTCTGGCCTCCTTTTTCATTACGGCTGTGTACCGTTATTCTGCAGCGTTAGCAGCAGCCCGTCGCGCCGCATGGCTGCGGCCTCTTCCGGCTTATGCTGTTTATCCAGCGAATCAGCAAGCCAGGCGTAGTCAAACGCGTCCGGACGCTGTTTCAGCGCCGCGCGGAAGGCCAGGCTCGCTTCCTGCCATTCTCCGTGCTTCATCAGCGATTGGCCCAGCGTGCTCCACAGCAGCGGACGGTCGCCCACGGTTTTGATCTGCTGGCGCAACACTTTTTCGCTTTGCTCTGGGTTATTGGTTCTCAGGCGCGGGATCACCATCACCAGACGATCGTCATACTGGCGCTTCAGGCCGTCGAGGAGGATCTCCTGAGCGGTGTCGTGGTCGTCACACTCAATCAGGTGTTCTGCCATCGCCACCTGCAGAGGGATCTGCTGGCGCGTTTTGCGGCTCTGATTCTTCCACCAGGTTTTCAGACCGTCGCTGCCCAGGTCGGCACGCGCCTGGTCCATCAGGCCAATCCACGCCAGACGCTGAAGTTCGTCACGATGCTCATCGTCGCCGACGTCGGCTTTCGCCATCGACGGGATGATGTCCAGCAGCGAGCCCCACGCGCCGGTACGGATGTAGGCCTGTTCAGCAAGGCGCAGCACTTCCGGGTGGCGCGGCGTGATTTCCAGCAGTCGGTCAACGCCGTGGCGTGCCGCATGGTTTTCATTACGGGCCAGCTGCAGGCGAACGCGGGTGATCTCAACCGGAATAGGGTCTTTAGGAGACAGCTCAGACGCGCGCTCCAGATGCTGGTTGGCGCGCGCTTCATCTCCACGCTGCTGCGCAGCTTCTGCGGCCAGCAGGTAGTTAACCACCGGCTGCTCGGCGTGGTCGGCGTTTTTCGACATCAGCTTTTCAACCTGCTGATAATCGCCTTCGGCGAGCTTAAGCAGCGCCTGCTCGGTTTGCTTACGCGCACGACGACGCTTGCGGCCAACGAACCAGCCGCGGGTATGCGCGCCGGTGCGGAAAATACGGCGCAGGATCCACTCAACGGCAAATAGCACCACAACGCCGAGGATCAGGATGATCACTAACCCGGTAACACTGGTTTCAACGTTGTAGTTGTCGGTCTGGATCAGGAC
>DATEKR010000141.1:0-5678 GCA_035277345.1 Enterobacteriaceae bacterium | reverse complement strand
CCTGCAGCTGGTCCCCGAAGCGTCCCTGGCCTGGCATGCGGGCGCCAGCGCCTGGCGCGGAGCTACGCGGCTTAACGATACTTCGGTAGGTATTGAACTGGAGAATATCGGCTGGCGCACCACCGCGACGGGCAAGCAGTTTGCGCCCTTTGAACCTGCGCAGATTGCGGCGCTTGTCCCGCTGATGAAGGATATTATCGCCCGCTATAACATTAAGCCGCAGGATGTTGTGGCCCATGCGGATATCGCCCCGCAGCGCAAAGACGATCCCGGCCCGCTGTTCCCCTGGAGCCAGCTGGCTGCACAGGGCATAGGTGCCTGGCCTGAGGCCTCGCGGGTGGCGTTTTATCTGCAGGGGCGCTCACCGACGCAAGCGGTGGACAGCGCTCTGCTGCTCGACCTGCTGGCACGATATGGCTACGAAGTGAAGGCGGATATGACGCCCGCGCAGCAGAAGCGTGTCATCATGGCGTTTCAGATGCATTTTCGCCCGGCGCTGTGGAACGGGATTGCCGATGCAGAAAGCCTGGCGATTGCCGAAGCACTGCTAGAAAAATATGGGCAGGCAGGCTAATGGCCGCCCCCTTTGTTATGACGAGGTCAATGGAGATGTTTCGTATTATCACCGCCGCGCTGCTGATGGCGGCGTCATGTGCCCAGGCTGCTCCCGCTCCTGCGCCAGCGGCAACGCCAACGTATCGCTGCTCCTACTGGGATAAAGCCAAAGACAGCGTGGAAACGCTGGAAACCTGTGTGGAAGTCCGCGACGGCAAGCCGGTCTTTTTACCGGCGCTGTTTGAGAAAACGCATGATGTTGACGGCATGTCCTGGGTTGGCCTGTATGACTATACCCGCGAAGCGGGGCTGCTGGACGTGGACTACTACGTGCGCGGGCCGAATGACTACCTGCCGGTGCTCCATTATGATAATGGCCCGGACTGGTTTGCCGATGGGCTGGTGCGTTCCCGACAGAATGGCAAAATCGGCTTCTGGGATGACAGCTTTAAAAACCGTATCGCCGCGCAGTTTGACTACGCCGGGCAGTTCAAAGCCGGGAAAGCGCTGGTCTGCACCGGCTGCACACCGCAGCGCGAAGGTGAGCATATTACGCTGGTGGGCGGGGAGTGGTACTACATCGATAAAAGCGGCCAGCGCGTTTCCGATGTGAAATCCGCGCCGTTCTGAGCCGCTTAGCGGGGCAGTTTGCCGTGGTCTTTTAGCCAGTACGCCGTGCGTTCGATCCCTTCATCGAGGGTCACAATCGGCGTATAGCCCAGCTCCTGCCGGGCGCGGGAGATATCCAGGGTAAAATCAAAATTGAGCTTTGACACGCCGTAATGGGTAAAGGCGGGCTCTTTCGCACGCTTATCGCCGAAGTGCTCCATGCTGCGGGCAACCATATCCAGCATGGCATAGGGCACCGAGCGGATACGGCAGGGAATGTTCAGCTCGTCGATCAGCTTCTGCACGATGCTGCGCAGAGTGCGCGTTTCGCCATTGCTAATATTGTACGCCCGGCCCGACGGCAGCCCGTCGCAGGCCGGCTGGCTGGCCAGCCACATGGCGTGCACCGCATTTTCGTAATAGGTCATATCTACCCGCGCGTCGCCGCCGCGCGGCAGCAGGACGCTGCCGTAGTGGTGCATCATCTGCGCAAGGCGAGGAATAAACACCTTGTCGTGAGGCCCAAACAGACTTTGCGGCCGCAGTACGGTGAAGCGGGTCTGGGGATTGGCCTGCGCCAGCAGGGCGATGACCTCTTCCGCAGCCGCTTTGCTGCGGGCAAACTCATTGGCGCAGCGCCGGGGGCGGAAATCCTCGACGATATCGCGGCGGTGGTGATAGTCAAAATAGAGCGACGGGGAAGAGATATGGATGAAGTTGCGTACACCCCAGGCCACGGCCCACTCCCCGAGACGGCGGGTGGCACGCACGTTCGCCAGGTCGAAGACCTGCTGCGTACCCCAGGGCGAGGTAAAGCTGGAGCAGTGCCACAGGGTGTCGATATCGGCGAGCATCACTTTGGCCTGGGAGGAGACCAGCTCGGTCAGGTCTGCGTGAACAAACTCTGCACCCATCTTTTGCAGTAGCTTGCCCATTGCCGCGTTGCGACCGGTAGCCCTGACGCTGATACCTTTGTTGCGCAGGTATTCCACCGCGTTACGACCCAGACCACTGGTGGCGCCGGTGACCAGTACCTTCATATCAATCCGCTGTATATTGAAGAATTTTGTGCGCATTCTTCCGTGAATTACGCCGCTATGCAATGGGAATCTACCGCCGTTTCAGCGTTTTTCCGCCAGACGAGCAATTCGCTGCGCCATACCCCGGAAGATAAACAGGTGCGCCGGGATCATTAACAGCCAGTATAGCAGGCCGGGCATACCGTGCGGATGCCACCACGCCCGCACGTCAAGCTGGCGGTGGTCGCCTTTGTCCTGCAGGGTAAAGCTGAGTCGCCCAAGGCCGGGGGCGCGCATTCCGAACAATAACGTTAACTGCTTTTCCGGCTCAACAACGATGACCTTCCAGCTGTCCACCGTATCGCCGGTTTGCAGCCAGGGATGTGCCGGACGACCCTTAGCCAGTTTGTGGCCGATAAGCCTGTCCATCCCGGCACGGATGCGCCAGAGAATATTGCCGAAGAAATATCCCTCTTTGCCGCCAAGCTGGTTAACGACGTCCCAGAGTGCGGCGAGAGACGCGGGCGTGGAGACCGTAAATCCTGCCTGTCTGGCAAAGTAGCCATATTCCGGTCGCCAGCGGGCGAAGGCCAGCGGGTCGTAGCCCCAGTCGCTGGAGTTCACCAGCTGTTCCTCTTCTTTTAGCGTCTTTCTGACCGCATCGTCGAAGGGCGTCAGAGTCTGCGGGATAAGCGCGCGAAGGGCGGTATCGTCCGCCAGCAGATCGTGCTTCAGCCCCTGAATTAGCGCTTTTGCGGTCGTGGGTGGAACTGACGTGATGATATTAAGAAACCAGACGGAGATGAGCCGTGTCGGTAACGGAACAGGGATCAATGGGCGATGGCGACCGCTGACCTGCATAAAACGCATAAACTGCTGCTGATAGCTCAGGACTTCGGGGCCGGCGGCTTCCAGGATACGATGAGAGTTAGTCGGATGATTTAGCAGCTCAAGCAGATAGTGCAGCAAATTCTCCAGCGCAATCGGCGTAGTACGCGAGCGCACCCAGCGGGGTGGCGTCAGCACCGGCAGGTTATAGACCATATCGCGCATCACTTCGAAGGCGGCGGAACCGGCACCCACGATAATGCCCGCCCGCAGCTCGGTCAGCGGGATCTCCGCTTCACGCAGCGTCTCTGCCGTGATCTGTCTTGCGCGCAGGTGGTCCGACTGCTTATCGTCCGGTGCCTGTAGCGAGCTGAGAAAAATGACCTGTTTAACTCCGGAGCCGCGCAGGGCGTCGCGAACGTTCACCGCCAGCTGACGCTCATGGGCAATAAAATCGCCTCCTTCGCCCATGCTGTGTAACAGATAGTAGAGCGTATCCACCTCATGCAGCAGGGCCGGGAGACTCTCCACCCGGAACAGGTCAACGGAGCGGCAGCTCACGCCCGGCAACTGCCGTTTTTCCAGATGATCGATCCGGCGTGCCACAGCCGTAACCTGATAGCCCCGCTGGCTGAGTGCGGTGACCAGATGCTGGCCGATATAGCCTCCGGCACCGAGGACCAGAATACGTTGCGACATGCCGGTTCCCTTAGCGCTGTAAAAATGCGCGCCAGTGGTTGACGACATCCGTCAGCTGCGCCCGGCTGACGTCGAGATGGGTGACCAGGCGTACGACAGGAGAGGCGTTGATCAGGACGCCGCGAGCCTGCATAAATTCGCCCAGCGCGGCGGCGCTCTCCGTCCCGACCCGGACAAACAGCATATTGGTATCGTGACGCGTCACATCGGCCCCGATCTCGCGAAGCTGTGTCGCCAGCCATGCGGCGTTGTCATGATCGTCCTGTAAACGGGCAACGTTATGCTCAAGTGCATACCGGCCCGCAGCGGCCAGAATCCCCGCCTGGCGCATACCGCCGCCGGTCATCTTGCGCCAGCGGGTGGCGCGTTTGATATAGTCCCGGCTGCCCAGCAGAAGCGATCCTACCGGCGCGCCCAGGCCTTTGGACAGGCAAATGGTGAAGGTATCGCAGTAGCGGGTCACTTCCTCCAGGGAGCAGCCATAGGCCACCACCGCGTTAAAAATACGGGCACCGTCAACGTGCAGCGCCAGATTGTGCTCGCGGGTAAACGCCCAGGCCTGCTGCAGATAGTCTCGCGGCAGCACTTTACCGTTGTGGGTATTCTCCAGGCTTAACAGGCGGGTGCGGGCAAAATGGATGTCGTCAGGTTTAATTTTTGCGGCCACTTTGTCCAGCGGAAGGGTGGCATCGGCGGCGGCGTCGATGGGCTGAGGCTGGATACTGCCGAGCACCGCTGCGCCACCGGCTTCATAGAGATAATTATGCGCGCCCTGGCCGACGATATACTCCTCGCCGCGCTCGCAGTGGCTGAGCAGCGCCACCAGATTAGCCTGGGTGCCGGTCGGCAGAAACAGGGCGGCCTCTTTGCCCGCCAGCTCAGCGGCGTAGCGCTGCAGTGCATTGACGGTCGGGTCATCGCCGTAGACATCATCGCCGACCGGTGCGGCCATCATCGCATCCAGCATGGCACGGTCAGGACGGGTTACGGTATCGCTGCGTAAATCGATCACGACATTTCCTTTTTTATTCAGAGTGATGTTCCTGTTGTACCCGAGGTACGTGTTTTTCGCTACTCCGTTTGCCGAACATGATGAACTTCACATTATTTAGCTGATTTATGAATGAATTACCTCTTATAAAATAGGGCTATCTTTGTGAGTATTTTCAGCCTATTCTCATCGCACAATAAACGAAAACAGGAATCATTTCAGATGGTTAAATCCTTGTTAAATACTGTTAATAAAATGTTTTCTAATGATGACCTCGGTAAACTACTGCTGCGTTTTTCGGTAGGCGGACTGATGCTGTTTCACGGCATTCATAAGCTTATTGACGGCGTAGGGGGTATTGCCGGGATGCTGGCGGCAAAAGGATTGCCTGAGTTTATTGCCTATGGTGTTCTGGTGGGCGAAGTGGTTGCGCCGATTTTGATCATTCTCGGTATTCTGACGCGCCCGGCGGCACTTACCCTGGCATTCACCATGGTGGTTGCGTGGCTGATGGTGGGTGTGGGTCACACCTGGGCGCTGGAGAAAACCGGGGCATGGGCCATTGAAAGCCTGGTCTACTTCTTTATTGCATCGCTGGCAATTGCCTGGCTCGGCGCAGGACGTTATGCGTTCGGGCGCGGCGAGTGGCGTTAATCGCACTGGCAGCATAAAAAGCGCCGCCCGAACCCGGGCGGCGTTTTTTTATTTACGACTGGCTCAGGCCCAGACGGTCGTAGCCCTGACGGCGATAGTTCAGCGCCGATATCCCCCAGAACACCACGAAGATAGCGACGGCGGCGTAGCCTACGCTGCCCATATTCTCATTAAGGCTCTCAACAACTCCCCACAGGCCGCCGTGCAGATCCAGCTTATCCGCTATCAGCCCCAGGGCTTCCAGGCCGCCGATAAACAGGGCAATCACCACGCTGGTGGCGGTAATGGTCATATTGTAATAGAGCTTGCGGACCGGCTTATCG
>DATEKR010000140.1:0-7058 GCA_035277345.1 Enterobacteriaceae bacterium | reverse complement strand
GACGAAAAAAAAGCCGGGAATTCCCGGCTTTTCTGTATTTAGCGTTGGGTTTAGCGAATAACCAGCGCGGCAATTGACGCAGACAGTACGCTCACCAGGGTAGAGCCGTAGACCAGTTTCAGACCGAAACGGGAAACCACGTTACCCTGTTCTTCATTCAGGCCTTTAATCGCACCGGCAATGATACCGATAGACGAGAAGTTGGCGAAGGAGACCAGGAAGATAGACAGGATACCTTCCGCACGCGGGCTTAGCGTACCGGCAAGTTTCTGCAGGTCCATCATCGCCACGAATTCGTTAGATACCAGCTTGGTCGCCATAATACTGCCGACCTGCAGCGCTTCGCCAGCCGGCACGCCCATCACCCAGGCAATCGGGTAGAAGATATAGCCCAGAATCCCCTGGAAAGAGATGCCGAAGATGGTCGCGAACAGGGCGTTCAGGGCGGCGATCAGCGCGATAAAACCAATCAGCATCGCGGCAACGATAATCGCCACTTTGAAACCGGCCAGGATGTATTCACCCAGCATTTCAAAGAAGCTCTGACCTTCATGCAGATTGGACATCTGCAGATTTTCTTCGCTCTCATCCACGCGGTACGGGTTAATCAGCTGTACCACGATAAAGGTGCTGAACATGTTGAGGATCAGCGCAGCCACCACATATTTCGGATCGAGCATGGTCATATACGCACCGACAATCGACATAGATACGGTCGACATAGCGGTGGCGGACATGGTGTACATGCGCTTGCGTGACATTTTGCCCAGAATATCTTTATAGGCGATAAAGTTCTCGGACTGCCCCAGAATCAGGGAGCTGACGGCGTTAAAGGATTCCAGCTTGCCCATACCGTTAACTTTCGACAGCACGGTGCCGATAGCGCGGATAACAACAGGCAGAATGCGGATATGCTGCAGAATACCGATCAGCGCGGAGATAAAGATGATCGGGCACAGCACCTTCAGGAAGAAGAAGGCCAGGCCTTCGTCATTCATTTTGCCAAATACAAAGTTTGTCCCTTCGTTGGCGAAACCGAGCAGTTTTTCAAACATTTCGGAGAAGCCTTTTACAAATCCAAGGCCGACATCTGAGGTCAGGAAGAACCATGCCAGCAATACTTCAATTACAAGTAATTGAACAATAAAACGAATGCGGATTTGCTTACGATCGCTGCTGACAATCAGTGCCAGCAGTGCAACCACAGCAAGCGCGAGGACAAAGTGCAAAACGCGGTCCATATTTGCTCCAAACATGAGGCAGATTTAATTTTCGTGCACATTCTATGTAACAAGTGCAAAGAAAACGAGATCTGAAACGCACAATAATAAAAAGGTGTGAGTAGATTCAAAAAAGACAAACAAACATACATTTTAGTGATGTTGTGTAAAGAAGTGAAAGTTCACCAGCATATGTTAATATGCTGTAAAAATGCATTGTCACCTCGCTGCGATTTTATCAGTATCCTCGCCGCTAAAAGCGAACCGCTATCAGAGAAATCGATCTAACCATTTTTAATGATCTTGATAATCATTCGCATTTTGCTAGCATGAAACATAGCAAAGGCTATATTAGAGGCAACGTCATGAACAGCAGTCGCGTTGAGGGGAGTGGCGCTCGTGCAGCGCGGAGATTGCGGCTGGCCCTTATGGGCCCAGCGTTCATTGCCGCTATTGGCTATATCGATCCCGGTAACTTTGCCACCAATATCCAGGCGGGGGCCAGCTTTGGCTACCAGCTACTGTGGGTGGTGGTATGGGCTAACCTGATGGCGATGCTGATCCAGCTGCTTTCCGCCAAGCTTGGGATCGCCACCGGGAAAAATCTCGCGGAGCATATTCGCGATCGCTATCCACGTCCGCTGGTCTGGTTCTACTGGGTGCAGGCGGAAATTATCGCTATGGCTACGGATCTGGCTGAGTTTATTGGGGCGGCGATAGGTTTTAAGCTGATCCTCGGCGTTTCTCTTCTTCAGGGCGCGGTCTTAACCGGCATTGCCACTTTCCTGATCCTGATGCTGCAAAGCCGTGGGCAGAAGCCGCTGGAGAAGGTTATTGGTGGGCTGCTGCTGTTTGTTGCCGCCGCCTATATCGTCGAATTGATCTTCTCTCAGCCCGCGCTGGCACCGCTGATGCGCGGAATTGTGATTCCTTCGCTGTCGGGATCGCAGGCGGTATTTCTTGCCGCCGGGGTGCTCGGGGCGACCATTATGCCGCACGTGATTTATCTCCATTCGTCCCTCACTCAGCATCTTCATGGGGGAGAACGGAAGGAACGCTATGCTGCGACCCGCTGGGACGTGGGAATTGCCATGACCATCGCCGGTTTTGTAAACCTGGCGATGATGGCGACTGCCGCGGCAGCATTTCACTTTAATGGTCATACGGGCGTGGCCGATCTTGAGCTGGCCTATTTAACCCTCGAACCGCTGCTGAGCCATGCTGCTGCGACCATTTTTGGCCTGAGCCTGGTGGCAGCCGGACTGTCGTCAACGGTGGTGGGCACTCTGGCCGGGCAGGTGGTAATGCAGGGCTTTGTGCACTTCCATATTCCGCTGTGGTTACGGCGCAGTATTACCATGCTGCCTTCGTTTATCGTGATTCTGATGGGACTGGACCCGACGCGGATCCTGGTGATGAGCCAGGTGCTGCTGAGTTTTGGTATCGCCCTTGCTCTGGTTCCGCTGCTGGTGTTTACCAGCGATGCACGCCTGATGGGCGATCTGGTCAATACGACGCGGGTAAAACGCACGGGCTGGATTATTGTGGCTCTGGTGGTGGGACTGAATCTCTGGCTACTGGTGGGGACGATACTGGGTCTGTAAGTAAAAACCCCGTCGCGGGCGACGGGGTTGCAGATAAATCAGTGATGGTGATGACCGCGTCCGCGTCCCGGGCGGTCCCATCCACGGCGATCGTCCCGATCGCGCCAGCCTTCCTGATAGCCGCGCTCCCATGCGCGACGGTCGTCCCAGCCGCGGTGGCGGCGATTATCATGCTTCCACCAGCGGTTTTTACGCCACTCATAGTTGCTCTGCCAGTAATCGCGGTCGCGCCAGCGTCCGCCGTCCCAGTAATTACCGGAGTTGTCACGATCGCCAATTTGCAGCTTAACCGATGGCAACAGGGTAATTTCCGCAGCATTCGCAACCAGCGGGGCTGACACCATCAACATGGCTGCCAGAATCAGGGACCTGAACATAGTGACTCTCCTTCACGAAAGGCCTGCGGCCTGCTAACGCCATATTACGGGGCGGTAAAGCCCCGTCGTATTGGCATTACTCCTAAATCGTAAAGGCGGTCAGTTTATTCACCCTGCTGCAGAATGGCTTCGATAGCTTCACACTCCTGAGTGGTGAACTGACTGTTCATCAGCATGCCCACCGCGTCCTCAATCTGCGAGGTTTTACTCGCGCCGATCAGCACCGAGGTCACTTTGTTATCGCGCAGCACCCAGGCCAGTGCCATCTGCGACAGCTTCTGTCCACGACTAAGGGCGATATCGTTAAGCTGGCGAACACGACTCAGCTTGCTTTCGGTGAGCTGGTCGGCATTGAGGAAGCGGCTGCCGCTGGCGGCACGCGAGTCCGCCGGGATACCGTCGAGATAGCGATCCGTCAGCATCCCGCCCGCCAGCGGAGAGAACGCGATACTGCCCACGCCTTTCTCCTGCAGCAGATCGAGCAGGTCCGCTTCTACCCAGCGCTCGAACATGGAGTATTTCGGCTGATGGATCAGGCAGGGCGTGCCTAAATCTTCCAGGATTTCAATGGCCTGACGGGCCAGATCTGCCGGGTAATTTGACAGGCCAACGTAGAGGGCTTTCCCCTGGCGGACGATATGGTCCAGCGCACGCATGGTCTCTTTGAGCGGCGTCTCCGGGTCCGGGCGGTGGTGATAGAAAATATCGACATAGTCCAGGCCCATCCGCTTGAGGCTCTGGTCGAGGCTGGAAATCAGATATTTGCGCGAGCCCCAGTCGCCGTAGGGGCCGTCCCACATGGTATAGCCCGCCTTGGTCGAAATAATCAGTTCATCGCGCCAGGGCAGAAAATCTTCCTGCAGAATACGGCCAAAGTTCCGCTCGGCGGAACCGGGCGGCGGACCATAGTTGTTGGCTAAATCAAAATGGGTGATGCCCAGATCGAAGGCGCAACGCAGCAGCTGACGGCTGGTTTCCACCAGTGTTTCGTCGCCAAAGTTGTGCCAAAGACCGAGTGAAATTGCCGGGAGTTTGATGCCGCTGTCGCCGCAGCGACGGTAGTCCATTGTCTGGTAACGGTGGGGATCGGCCTGATAAACCATATTGTATCCTTAGGACATGAACAGAGAATGTGTATACGTTTACACTAATGGCCGCTTTCCCGCCAGTAGGCTTTCTGTGTGCGGTGACGCGCTTCCCGTTATAAGTAATCGATTACTTTAAGCCGTTGATATTGTGCTGGCTGAAACGGTAAAGTAATCCTCTGGCCATGACGACCCTGGGGCAGTGGATGACGGATATGTGATGGAGATCGACATTTCCGGGGTGCTCGCACGGTGGGCGTTGTTGTTACGTCGGCTTGTATTTACAGTGTGCCATAGCGATTTTCGGAATCTTGCGGAGCAGCAGCAGAATGACAAAGTATGCCTTAGTAGGAGATGTTGGTGGCACCAACGCGCGTTTAGCGCTGTGCGATGTGGAAAGCGGTGATATTTCGCACGCTAAAACGTACTCCGGGCTGGACTACCCGAGCCTGGAAGCCGTGGTGCGTGTGTATCTGCAGGAACAGAATGTGTCGGTTGAGGATGGAAGTATCGCCATTGCCTGCCCGATAACCGGCGACTGGGTGGCGATGACCAACCACACCTGGGCATTCTCTATTGCCGAAATGAAACAGAACCTGGGCCTTGCCCATCTGGAAATTATTAACGACTTTACCGCCGTGTCGATGGGGATCCCGATGCTGAAAAAAGAGCATCTGATCCAGTTCGGCGGCGGTGAGCCGGTCGAAGGTAAGCCGATTGCCGTCTACGGTGCAGGCACTGGCCTCGGCGTATCGCATCTTGTGCATGTGGATCAACGCTGGATCAGCCTGCCGGGCGAAGGCGGACACGTCGACTATGCGCCGAACAGCGAAGAAGAGGCCATTATTCTTGAACAGCTGCGCGCAGAGCTGGGGCACGTTTCCGCCGAGCGCGTCCTGTCCGGCCCTGGGCTGGTCTACCTCTATCGTGCCATCGTCAAATCCGACGGCCGTCTGCCGGAAAACCTGCAGCCGAAGGACGTCACCGAGCGTGCGCTGGCGGACAGCTGTATCGACTGTCGCCGTGCTTTATCGCTATTTTGCGTAATGATGGGACGCTTTGGCGGCAACCTGGCGCTGAATCTGGGCACCTTTGGCGGGGTCTATATCGCCGGTGGGATCGTCCCGCGTTTCCTGGAGTTCTTTAAAGCATCCGGTTTCCGCGGCGGCTTTGAAGATAAGGGCCGTTTTAAAGCCTATGTGCAGGATATCCCGGTTTATCTGATTGTTCACGATAACCCGGGCCTGCTGGGTGCGGGCGCGCATCTGCGTCAGACGCTGGGACAGGTTCTGTAATGAGAAAAGGCGCCAATGGCGCCTTTTTTACAGGTTCATTAATAGGCGGAACGCTTTAACCCGGCTGCGGCTGACCGGGACCTGGAAGTCGAGATCCCGCAGGCGCAGGATATACGTGTTATTGAACCAGGGTTCGATCTCGCGGATTTTATTCAGATTCACACAAAATGAACGGTGGCAGCGGAAGAAGTGCGCCGCCGGCAGCTTGCTGCAAAACTCGGTGATATTCATCGGCATCACGTACGACTCGCGACGGGTATAGACGAAGGTCATCTTTTCGTGCGCTTCGGCGTAGTAAATATCGTTGATGCTGGTGACGATAATTCGTTCGTCTTTGATCAGATTGATCGTATCGTTTTCACGCACGACCGGGCCAGCCTGAGCGTCACCGGTCTGCTGCTGCCAGGCATTTTCCAGCTTGCCGAGCATATTGATAATCCGCGACTCCTGCCACGGTTTCAGAATATAGTCGAACGCTTCCAGCTCGAAGGCTTCCACCGCATGCTCTTTCCACGCGGTGATAAACACAATAAAAGGTTTGTGCGCGAACTGGCTGATATTCTGCGCCAGCAGAACGCCGTCCAGCGACGGAATATTAATATCAAGGAAGATGGCATCGACCTTGTTGTGCTGCAGATATTTCAGGACGTCGAGGCCGTCGTCGAAGGTGCCGACAATCTCCATCTGGCTGTGCTCTTTAATCAGCCAGCTCAGTTCCTGTTGCGCGAGGAACTCGTCTTCAACAATGATGACTTTCATTTTCTCTCCCGGCTACAGCAACAGCGTGACAGGCGTCGTTGACGGCGTGCCCTGGTTCGGCACATAAAACGTAATCTCGGTCCCCGGCTCCAGACGCCGGATATGCAGCCCTTCGCCGTAGAGCAGTTTCACCCGGTGATGCACGTTCAGTAGCCCGATTTTATTGCCCGGCATCTCGTTGGCTTCCACACGCTCAATGACTTTCGGGTCGATGCCGTTGCCGGTGTCGCGCACGCTGATGCGCACCCGATTACCGCACTCCGCCACGCTAATGGTCACCACGCCTTTGCCTTTACAGGGCTGGATACCGTGGACGATGGCGTTTTCCACCAGGGGCTGGATCAGCAGGCTGGGGATCACGCAGCTGACTTCATCATCAATATCGTAGATCACCGTCAGCTTGTCGCCGAAGCGCGCCTGCTCGATGGTGATGTAATCCATAATCTGATACAGCTCTTTCTTAATATCGATCTGCTCATCGTCTTTTAATTCAATGTTATAGCGCAGATAGCGCGACAGATTAAAAATCAGCTGACGGGCGGTGTCCGGATTGAGACGAATCGATGACGAGATCGCATTCAGCGCATTAAACAGAAAGGCTGCGGGACGGGGCTGCTGGCGGTGCAGCTCGCGCGCAACGGCGCCGCGCACGTGCACGCGCTCGACGTCGACGAGCGTGCGGTCGCGAACACGCTCGAGAACGCGTTCCGCAACGGCG
>DATEKR010000139.1:0-2940 GCA_035277345.1 Enterobacteriaceae bacterium | reverse complement strand
GCACGTCCGCCGGTAATACTGCCGGGCCAGAACTAAAATTAAAGACCTGAGTCATTTCCCCTCACCACGCTAAAAGCAAATAAGTTATTCCTGTGACCATCGGTTTTATCATTCAGCGCCACGCGCCGCAACGGGTAATAGATGCGGGAGGTAAGTTGTGCGCGCAATCACATAGCAGAATGTTTTGTCCGGCGAGAACAGACCCGATAAAAACCCTGTTATGTGACGCGAATCGCCCGGCTGGCCTTCGACCATTCTGGATTTGCACAGCGCGGACATAATTGATGCTCACCGGCCTGCATGCTGAGAATATAGCTACAGCGCACGCAGGCATACTGACCCGCTTCGGGCACGGTGGTAAAACGGGGGTAACACTCGTCGGGAAGAATACAGAGGCCCGGCTTCACCTCTTCATCGGGATAGAAATAGACGCTGATCTGACCGTTGGTTTCCATAATCGACAGGCGGACCTGCCCCAGTTGCTCAACGCCACTCAGGCGCAGCTCCATAAAGAATTCAAACTCAGTGAGACTCGCCTCGCGCATCTTGTTCCACGCCAGTTCGCCCTGATTGACGATGATCACCGGCTTGCCTTCGAGCAGATCCTCCAGCTTCTCGCTGTGGGACATCAGCCACATCACCAGTCGATAGAGCGCGGCCAGAGTGATAAACACCACCAGCACCGGCAGCATGGGTACATCGTCATAAAAAGCCACGTCCCCGGCCGCCGATCCCAGCGTCAGGATAATCAGCACCTCGAACAGCGACATCTGCCGCACGCCGCGTCGACCGGTAATTTTGAGAAACAGAAAGACTAAAACAAAAGTATAGAAACTGCGTAATGCAACTTCCGCCAAAAACTCCAGCGGCACCTTGTCCAGCGCCATACGATGCAGATCAAAGGCTTTCATTTTTCATACCTTAGCGGCCACTTTCCTTCCCTAAGCATAGCCAGCGGTTTTATTTTCGTCGGGCCGGGCAGGAAGATAGCGTCAGTCACCTAAAACCCGTATCATTGCGCGCTTTACGTACGACAAAAGTGAACACCATGACGCAAACATTTATTCCCGGCAAAGATGCCGCTCTGGAAGACTCCATCGCTCGCTTCCAGCAGAAACTGACTGACCTCGGTTTTAATATCGAAGAGGCCTCCTGGCTGAACCCGGTGCCCAACGTCTGGTCCGTGCATATCCGCGATAAAGAGTGCGCCCTGTGCTTTACCAACGGTAAAGGCGCCACCAAAAAAGCCGCGCTGGCCTCCGCGCTCGGTGAATATTTCGAACGTCTGTCCACTAACTATTTCTTCGCTGACTTCTGGCTGGGCGACACCATCGCTAACGGTCCGTTCGTCCACTATCCGAATGAAAAATGGTTCCCGCTGACCGAAGATGACGAAGTACCAGAGGGCCTTCTCGACGCTCGCCTGCGCGCTTTCTACGATCCGGATGATGCCCTGACTGCCGGTATGCTGGTCGATCTGCAGTCCGGTAACGACGCGCGCGGGATCTGCGCCCTGCCGTTTACCCGTCAGTCCGATGAGCAGACGGTCTATATTCCGATGAACATCGTCGGCAACCTGTACGTCTCCAACGGGATGTCCGCCGGTAACACCCGTAACGAAGCCCGCGTTCAGGGTCTGTCTGAAGTCTTTGAACGTCATATTAAAAACCGCATCATCGCCGAAAGCATCAGCCTGCCGGAAATCCCGGCTGACGTGCTGGCCCGTTATCCGGGCGTAGTGGCGTCGATTGAGAAGCTGGAAGCGGAAGGTTTCCCGATCTTTGCCTACGACGGCTCCCTGGGCGGCAAGTACCCGGTGATCTGCGTGGTGCTGTTTAACCCGGCCAACGGTACCTGTTTCGCCTCCTTCGGGGCGCACCCGGACTTTGGCGTGGCGCTGGAGCGTACCGTCACCGAACTGCTGCAGGGCCGCGGCCTGAAAGATCTGGATGTGTTCACTCCGCCAACATTCGATGACGAAGAAGTGGCCGAGCACGCTAACCTGGAAACCCACTTTATCGACTCCAGCGGTCTGATCTCCTGGGATACCTTCAAACAGGACGCAGATTATCCGTTTGTCGACTGGAGCTTCTCCGGCACCACCGAAGAAGAGTTCGCCACCCTGATGGCCATCTTCAAAGCAGAAGACCAGGAAGTCTATATCGCCGACTACGAGCACCTGAGCGTCTACGCCTGCCGTATCATCGTGCCGGGCATGTCCGATATCTATCCGGCGGAAGACCTGTGGCTGGCGAACAACAGCATGGGCAGCCATCTGCGTGAAACCCTGCTGGCGCTGCCGGGCAGCGAGTGGAATAAAGAAGACTACCTCAACCTTATCACCCAGCTGGATGATGAAGGTCATGACGACTTCACCCGCGTCCGTGAACTGCTGGGCATTGCCAGCGGTAAAGATAACGGCTGGTATACCCTGCGTATTGGCGAGCTGAAAGCCATGCTGGCGCTGGCCGGTGGTGATATGGAACAGGCGCTGATCTGGACCGAGTGGACCATGGAGTTCAACGCGTCAATCTTTACGCCGGAGCGCGCTAATTACTATCGCTGTCTGCAGACTCTGCTGCTGCTGACCCAGGAGCCAGAACGTGAACCTGCTCAGTACCTCCACGCCTTTGTGCGTATGTACGGTCAGGACGCGGTAGACGCGGCGAGTGCGGCCATCAGCGGTGAAGAGCCGTTCTACGGCCTACAGAGCTCCGACAGCGATCTGCACGCCTTCCCGGCGCATCAGTCTCTGCTGAAAGCCTACGAAAAGCTGCAGCGTGCAAAAGCCGCCTGGTGGCAGAAGTAAATTTAATTTAGGGTAACATCCCTGAACTATAATTGAGGGGCCTGTCCAGGCCCCTTTTCCTTATATTTTTTATGGGCTTTGACTGATATGTAATTAATACGTTAATTACGAGTAGTCATATAAGAAATAAT
>DATEKR010000138.1:0-33177 GCA_035277345.1 Enterobacteriaceae bacterium | reverse complement strand
AAGTCAGATTTGGACGGGTCCTGGCAGTGCGGCATCTGGCAGTCGATATCCACGATGGTCGCGTCGGTCAGGGTGGTGGAGAAGAAGTGCTCCTGCTTACCTTCCACGGAGGTGCGGTACCATTTCAGGGTGATGGTCGGGAGCATTTCACCGGAGGCCAGGGCGTTGTACATCAGCGGAACGGCTTTGTTCAGCGCGACGGTGAATTTAAACGGCTTGTGCACGCGCTGGCCGGACGGCTGACCGGACTGCGGGTCCGTCGGAACGGTGACCACGTGTTTAAATTCCTGGACCAGCATCTCGTCTTCGTGACCTTCGACATAGATGTTGCCGACGGAGTCGGAGGTGAAGGCACCGGCGGTAATGTTGCCCTGAGTTTTACCTTCAATACTGATATAACATGGGGTTGGCATAATATGCTCCTTGCTTGTTTTACGTGGGTTTAACTACTCACGAAATAGATAGCAATTTTCGTGCCAACTTTTAATTCATTGATTTAAGTATAAAAAATAAAATCAAGCGGATTTTTCAGAGAGGATTTGAGCAAGAAGTTGCGCAAACAATTCAGATTCACGGCGTTTATTGCCAAAAAAGTGATTTATTCCAAAAGTTGAGCAAGAAGTTGCGCAGAATGCGCAGATATAGCGAAATGCAAAAAGTGCTATTTATGGGCATAAAAAAACCCGCCTGGTATCAGCGGGGTTTTTCGTTATTGCGATGGGCTACTGCGGATACGGCACCCAGTCGCCGCCGTTCAGGCGCACATACGGTTTACCCTGGTACTGGATCACCACCGCGTTGGCGTTCTCCGACACTGGCGCCGTCTGCGGCAGGCCCGAGGCCAGCTGTTCCCAGTTCACGTTGTCTTCGACAAACAGCTTGCCGTCCACCGCCCGCAGTACCAGCTCTGAGATAGCCAGGAAGCTGCTGGGCTGGGCGATCTCTATGGCCGCGCCCTGATGCGGCGCCTTCATGCCGAAGAATTTAACCGCGGCCGGAACGTTAGTAATCGACGGGCTGGGGATATCGCGCAGGCCGGAAACCTGCATCTTATCGCCCTGCAGCGCCGCGCCATGTTCCGGCACCAGCACGACCATCACTTTACGCCCGGATTTCTCAAGGCTGGTAAAGAAGCCGTCCAGCTCATCAAACATCTTCTGTGCCCGGACTTTGTAGTCGGCCGTTTTGCTGACGCCCGGGAAGTGGTTACCGTCGTGCAGCGGCAGCATATTAAAGAAGGTGGCGCTGCGCGGGTTTTTCTGGCGCTCTTCCGATTCCAGCCAGCGGTTCAGCACCGCCGTATCGTCATACACCGGCGAACCGTCGAAGGAGAGCAGGGAAACCGGCAGTCCGGCCTGGTTCATCAGCGGGCTTTGCATCCCACCACCGTTACGGACGTCGTCGAGGAAGCCGCCGAAAATGCCGTTGTGATCCATCATCAGATGCTGGTCAAAGCCCAGCTTGCTGAGGTTATCAAACAGGTAGCACTGATTGCTGGCCGGCTGGTAGAGATTGGTATGCGACGGCTGGCCGCAGCTGGCGCGCAGCAGACGAATGGCCGCCGGGCCACTGTAAGAGGTGCCACCGTTGAACTGCTTAAAGACGATATCAAAATGGGACCACAGCGGATGAGACATCAGGCCAGCGGCTTCGATATCCGCCCAGGAGAGGGAACAGATGTTGATCACCAGCAGTTCGAACGGCTGGGCATCCTCCGGCAGCTGGGTCGGGAAGCGGGTCTGGCGCTTCTCTTCAGCGGTGTAGAAGCTGGTCAGCCAGGCATTGAGGTTGGCCGTAGTCGGTGGCGCAGTCTGCGCAGGAAGATCGCCGACGACCGGCGTCGTACCCGCCGCCGCAACGGTCGGGGCCGCCGTGGCACCGGTGGTGGTCACGGTATTGGTCGGCTGACCGGCGGGCCACAGGGAAAATACCGGCCCGGTGATGGTCAGGACGTTCAGCCAGACCATGATTGCCACCACGAATACCGTCACCCGGACCCACTGGGAGAGGAACAGCCAGGCGACCAGCAGGACGAAGACCGCCCCAATCATCTGCCAGTTAATAAAGCGAGTGACCAGATCAATCAGGTAATCGGTGCTGAAAGCGGCGACCTGCGAACCCTGGCTCATCAGGCTTTGCGGCCCCGGCAGCCAGGTGTCGTGCCAGAACAGCCCGAAGCCAATCGGAATGGCTATCCAGTGGCGCAGGCGATGCAGGGAGAGCCGAGGGAGCGGCACCAGCAGGAACGCCATAAACACCAGGTTCAGCATCGGATGAAAATTAAGGTAGCCCGCCCACAGCAGGCCGAACTTCACCAGAAAATAAAAGTTCCAGCCGGAAAGACCTCGCCAGTATTGCCAGAGCGGAGACGGTTTTGCAGGGATTTTGGTCTGATTAGTCATGTTTTGGGTCTGCCTTGACAAGCGGGGCGCGGCGGAGCGTTCCGGCCGGTTTGACGTAACGAGGTTTGAGCAACAGCAAGCGGGCCACCATTTTAATCCGGCCCATATGATGGCGCATCACGTAACCCAGCGGGATGAAAATCAGCGCGCACAGCACGACGAGCTGGAGAATATCGCTTATCGACATCATGAGGTCTGCTCCGTGGCATCGCTGAATAACCGGTGGGGCGTCGGGATGCGGCGCCAGCTGTGTCCGTCATGTTCGGCGTTGAGCACCGGCGTGTCCGAGGCGGCGACAGCCAGCGGCCTGGCCCAATTTTCCGGCGCAACGCTGCGCATTTGCACCAGTTCTGCGGCGATCTGGTTATCTTCGAACCACACCATCCGGTTAGAGAAAATATCGCCGGTGGGCAGCGGGAAAATATGGTTCAGGGCGGTATCGAGGTCGTTCACCCGGCAGAAGGAGAGGAACAGGACCAGCCGGTTATCGCCGATGGTCATAATATCGCCGACGCGATTTGGCCGACACAGCGTCAGGGCCTGCTCGATGCGGATGCCGGGCACCGGGCGCAGGGCGACCATCACGCCTCTGCCGTTATCGGTCAGCAGCGGGTTATTGAGCATATTGCCGACCGCATCGCAGAAGTGGTCCCACTTCTGGAAGCCGCGTAGTTTCAGAGGCTGGGTCATGGTCAGCAGGGTGGTGATATCTTCCGGGACGTGACGCGTAAACTGCTGCCCCTGAACGCTTTCCAGCAGGGTCAGGCAGCGGGAGAGCGGTGCGTTCCACGGGATAACCATATTGGCTCCGCAGCCCAACAGCAGGCGCTCGTCGGTGGCGCGCAGGCAGGCCTGATTTTCCCGGACCACGATTTTCAGGGCGGTGCCGCGCTGGCGTCGCAGGGTATGAAGGATACGGGCGAGTGGTTCAATCTGGTTGTTTTGCGTCACCGAGAAGATAAGCGTTGCCGCCTGGGCGGTGCGCGCCATATTGAACAGGGCTTCGTTGGTATCAAACAGCGACCAGTGTTCGGACAGGGCCGGAGCCCCTTCGAGGACGGTAATATGGCTCAGGATGGTTTTTTCATCGCTGCGCGGCTGGATGCTCGCCTCTTCACGCGGCGCTAATTGCCAGCCCCTCTCTTTGTGCTCAACAATAAGCTGCTGGCGTGCGCTGACGCCTTTTTCATTACACCAGAAGGCAATGTCAAAAAGGTGGGTGTCATTTTCGTAGCGCAAACTCGCCAGGCCAAAGAGAGAGCGAAATTCGTTCATGAGCAGCGAATGCTGACGGTCATTATTGTTACCGTGGTTGATAATTAACAGTGTGCAATTGTGATATTTAGCCCAGTTCCTTGATTTCGCCAGCCACATCCGCAGATTTTCTGCGGATATATTTTTCCACGCCTGCTGAGGAGACAGCAGGATAAACAGATGGCGATCGGGATCTAATGAACAGAGTAAATCACGGCGCATAAAGTGTAGACTGTTTTCCCGATCCGGCATGGAAAAAAGTCGCACGCTTTCCGGACCGCTTTCGCCCTCTAATCGCATGATTTTTTGCGGGTCTTCACCCAGGCTAATGACTGCGACCTGCGCGTCCTTGTCCTGTACGGACAGGGTCTGGTTTGCCAGACTGATGGCATCCTCACGGCGATCGGTATTAATCCACCAGACGCCGCCGGTGGGCATCTGGCGCAGTTCATCCCATAACGAATGAATGCCAATAGAATATACAGGGTCCACGGTGTCCCTCTTGAGGCTAATTGATCTGTATATTAGTTTACTAGCGAAAGCCTGAAAATAAACCTAACATTGAAATTAAAGAACATCAGATTTAGCATGTAAATCTATTTTCGTTAGCAGGATGCCATGCTGAGTCTGCGTTAGCGTTTTTTTATCCAAAGGGATGAGCTTTCCATGTCTAATGAACAATCGGTCTCCCAGTCTGGCTCGGCCCCTGGTTATACCTTTCAGAACGATTTTCTGGCGTTAAGCCGCGCGTTTTCTTTGCCTGAAATAGATTACACCGATATATCGCAACAAGAACAACTGGCGGCCACGCTGAAACGCTGGCCGCTGCTGGCCGAATTAGCCCAACAGAAATAAGGGAATCACCGATGGCCATTCTGGGATTACAAGGCGTGCGTGGCGGTGTGGGAACCACATCGATTGCGTCAGCGCTGGCCTGGTCATTACAGGTGCTGGGGGAGTCCGTCCTGGTGGTGGACGCCTGCCCGGATAATTTGCTGCGCATGTCATTCAACGTTGATTTCACCCGTACGGAAGGCTGGGCGCGGGCGATGCTCGATGGCCATGACTGGCAGGATGGCGGGCTGCGTTATACCAGTCAGCTGGATGTCTTGCCTTTTGGTCAGCTCTCCGCTGCCGAACGGGGAAATGTGCTGCCGCTCGCGCCGGAGGCGGTGGGGCAGATGGTTGCTGCCCTCGGGGAACAGCAGCGTTATTCGTGGATTATTATCGATCTGCCGCACGAGGCAACGGCCTGGAGTCGGCCGCTGATCGCTGCCTGCGATACGATTCTGGCGGTCGCTAACGTCGACGCCAACTGCCATATTCGCCTGCATCAGCAGGCGTTGCCCGCCAGTGCGTATCTGCTGATTAACGATTTACGTATTGGCAGCCAGATTCAGGACGACCTGTACCAGCTCTGGCTCCAGAGCCACCGTCGTCTGCTGCCGATGGCAATCCATCGGGATGAAGCGCTGTCCGAATGTCTGGCCGCCAAACAGCCGCTGGGTGAATACCGCGGCGATTCGCTGGCGGCGGAGGAGATCCTCACCCTGGCTAACTGGTGTCTGCTGCACTGCGCGGGGGAGAGTAAATCCGCCGGGAGCTCGGTATGAGCCGCCTTTCGTCCTGGCTGCTTATTCCTCCGGTCAGCGAGCGTCTGAGCGTTCGTTATCGGGACTATCGTCAGCACGGCGCATCGGCATTTTCTGCCGCGCTGGGTTGTCTGTGGGCGATCCTCGCCTGGATGTTTATCCCGCTGGAACACCCGCGCTGGCAGCGTATTCGCGCCGGACAGCATGCGTTCTTTCCCCATATCAATCCCCGGCGTCCGCGTCCCCTGGACCCGCTGCGTTACCTGATCCAGGGCCTGTGGCTGCTTGTCAGCACCGCGTCCGCGCCCGCCGCCGTACGTAAACCCCGCGAGCGTCGGTTGAATAAGCTGCGGGAACGCTATCATCACTGGCTGGAAACCCTCCCGGACCGCTTTAGCCAGCAGACGGGACATCTGGATAATCATAAAGAGCTCGGCCATCTGAGCCCTGCCGTCAGGCGCATTATCCTTGGCGTTATCGTCTTCTTCTCGCTGGTTCTGGCGGTGGTCTGTATCACTCAGCCCTTTAATCCGCTGTCGCAGTTTATCTTCCTGATCCTGCTGTGGGGGATCGCGCTGCTGGTAAGGCGTATTCCGGGGCGCTTCTCGGCCCTGATGCTGATCGTCCTGTCCCTGACTGTCTCCTGCCGCTATATCTGGTGGCGCTACACCTCGACCCTCAACTGGAACGATCCGGTAAGCCTGGTCTGCGGTCTGGTGCTGCTGTTCGCCGAAACCTACGCCTGGATTGTGCTGGTGCTGGGCTACTTCCAGGTGGCCTGGCCGCTGAATCGCCAGCCGGTGCCGATGCCGAAAGATACCTCGACCTGGCCAAGCGTCGATATTTTCGTGCCGACCTATAACGAAGACCTGAACGTGGTGAAAAACACCATTTATGCGTCGCTGGGCATCGACTGGCCGAAGGACAAGCTGACCATCTGGATCCTCGATGACGGCGGGCGTGAGGCATTCCGCCAGTTTGCCGACGATGTCGGGGTTCGCTATATCGCACGCACCACCCACGAGCACGCCAAAGCGGGGAATATTAATAACGCCCTGAAGTACGCAACCGGCGAGTTTGTGTCGATATTCGACTGCGACCACGTTCCGACGCGCTCCTTCCTGCAGATGACCATGGGCTGGTTCATGAAAGATAAAACCCTGGCGATGATGCAGACGCCGCACCACTTCTTCTCGCCCGATCCCTTCGAGCGAAATCTTGGCCGATTCCGAAAAACACCGAACGAAGGAACGCTGTTTTATGGCCTGGTGCAGGACGGGAACGATATGTGGGATGCCACCTTCTTCTGCGGCTCCTGCGCGGTGATCCGGCGCAAGCCGCTGGATGAGATTGGCGGTATCGCCGTCGAAACGGTGACCGAAGATGCCCATACCTCGCTGCGTCTGCACCGCCTCGGCTACTCGTCCGCCTATATGCGTATTCCGCAGGCGGCGGGCCTGGCGACGGAGAGCCTCTCGGCGCACATCGGCCAGCGTATCCGCTGGGCGCGAGGGATGGTGCAAATCTTCCGTCTCGACAACCCCCTGCTCGGCAAGGGGCTGAAGATGGCCCAGCGGCTGTGCTACGTCAACGCCATGTTCCACTTCCTGTCGGGCATCCCGAGGCTTATCTTCCTCACCGCGCCGCTGGCGTTTTTACTGCTCCATGCCTATATCATTTACGCTCCGGCGCTGATGATCGCGCTGTTCGTGCTGCCGCATATGGTCCACGCCAGCCTGACTAACTCGAAGATTCAGGGAAAATATCGCCACTCTTTCTGGAGTGAAATCTATGAAACGGTGCTGGCCTGGTATATCGCGCCGCCTACCATGGTGGCGCTGATCAACCCGCATAAAGGCAAGTTTAACGTCACCGCCAAAGGCGGGCTGGTTGAGGATGAGTATATCGACTGGGTGATCTCCCGGCCCTATATCTTCCTGGTCCTGCTTAACCTGGTGGGGGTTGCCGTCGGCGTCTGGCGCTACTTCTACGGTCCGGAAAACGAGATGCTGACGGTTATCGTCAGTATCGTGTGGGTGTTCTATAACCTGATTATTCTCGGCGGGGCGGTGGCCGTGTCGGTGGAAAGTAAACAGGTGCGTCGTGCGCATCGCGTTGAAATCTCCATGCCGGCGGCGGTGGCCCGTGAAGACGGCCATCTCTTCTCCTGTACCGTGCACGACTTCTCCGACGGCGGTCTGGGGGTCAGGATCCACGGGCAGTCGCAGGTGCTGGAAGGGCAGAAAGTTTCCCTGCTGCTTAAACGTGGTCAGCAGGAGTACGCCTTCCCGGCGCAGGTGGCCCGCGTGAACGGCAGCGAGCTGGGTCTGCAGCTGCTGCCGATGACCACCCGCCAGCATATCGATTTTGTGCAGTGTACGTTTGCCCGTGCGGATACATGGGCACTTTGGCAGGACAGCTTCCCGGAAGATAAGCCTCTGGAAAGCCTGCTGGATATTCTGAAGCTGGGCTTCCGCGGCTATCGCCACCTTGCGGAATTTGCTCCGGCTTCTGTGAAAGTGATTTTCCGATCACTCACCTCGCTGGTCTCCTGGGTTGTCTCGTTTATTCCTCGCCGTCCGGCGCGGGATAACGCAGAAACGCAGGCTGAACCGGCCATGGCTCAACGATGATGATAACGCGATGAAAACAAAACTTTCCTTGATTTGTGCAGTGGCGGTGGGGATGAGTGTATTACCTGCCTGGATGGCAAACGCAGCGCCGGCAGCCATGCAGGCGACGCCGATGCAAACGGAACCCGGGGCGGCTGCGCCCGCAGAGCCGACGGCAGAGTCGCCGGTTGGGCGGGTCATGCCCGGCGTCACCGGAGCCGATGCGCCGATTGTGGCGTCCGGTGCGCCATCGCGTGATGTGAAGCTAACGTTTGCCCAGATCGCGCCGCCGCCGGGCAGCATGGTACTGCGTGGGGTGAACCCGGACGGCAGCGTTGAGTTTGGCATGCGCAGCGACGAAGTGGTGTCGAAGGCGCTGCTGAACCTCGAATATACGCCGTCGCCCTCCTTGCTGCCGGTGCAGTCTCAGCTGAAGGTCTATCTTAACGACGAGCTGATGGGCGTGCTGCCGGTGACCAAAGAGCAGCTGGGTAAGAAAACGTTCGCCCAGCTGCCTATCGACCCGCTCTATATTTCGGATTTTAACCGTGTGCGGCTGGAGTTTGTTGGCCACTATCGCGACGTCTGCGAAAACCCGGCCAGCAGCACCCTGTGGCTGGACGTGGGCCGCAGCAGCGCCCTGGAGCTGACTTACCAGACGCTGGCGGTGAAAAACGATCTCTCTCACTTCCCGGTGCCGTTCTTTGATCCGCGTGATAACCGTCCGTTGACCCTGCCGGTCGTGTTTTCCGCCTCCCCGGACAGCGCGCAGCAGCAGGCTGCGGCCATCGTCGCGTCCTGGTTTGGCTCCCGCTCAGGCTGGCGCGGACAGAATTTCCCGGTGCTCTATAACAGCCTGCCGAATCGCCACGCGATAGTGTTCGCCACCAACGACAAGCGCCCTGACTTCCTGCGTGACCACCCGGCGGTAACCGGACCGACCGTAGAGATGATGAACCATCCGAGCGACCCTTATGTGAAGCTGCTGGTGGTGATGGGCCGCGATGATAAGGATCTGCTCCAGGCGGCGAAAGGCATTGCCCAGGGCAATATCCTGTTCCGTGGCAGCAGCGTGGCGGTCGATGAGGTTAAGCCTCTGCTGGCCCGTCAGCCCTACGATGCGCCTAACTGGGTGAGAACAGATCGCGCCGTCAACTTCGGCGAACTGAAGAATTATGCCGAGCAGCTGCAGGCCACCGGCCTTCAGCCTTCAGCGATTAACCTGTCGCTGAATCTGCCGCCGGATCTCTATCTGCTGCGTACCAACGGGATTGATATGAAACTCAATTACCGTTACACCGCGCCGCCGACCAAAGACAGTTCGCGGATGGATATCAGCCTGAACAATCAGTTCCTGCGTTCGTTTAGCCTGACCGGCGGTCAGGAGAGCAATCAGCTGCTGATGCGTCTGCCGGTGATCCAGGGCCTGCTTGATGGCAAAACCGACGTGGCGATCCCGGCTCTGCAACTGGGGGCGGTTAACCAGCTGCGCTTCGACTTCCAGTATATGAACCCGCTTCCGGGCGGTACGATCGAGAACTGCGTCACCTTCCAGTCGGTGCCGAACCGGGTGGTGATTGCCGACGACTCAACCATCGACTTCTCTAACTACTATCACTTCCTGGCGATGCCGGACCTGCGTGCCTTTGCTAACGCCGGTTTCCCGTTCAGCCGGATGGCAGACCTGTCTGAATCCATCGTCGTGATGCCTAAGACGCCGGACCAGACCCAGGTCAGCACCCTGCTGGAGGCGGTCGGTACCATCGGTGCCCAGACCGGTTTCCCGGCGATCAATCTGACTCTGACCGATGACGGCAGCCAGCTGCAGGGTAAAAACGCCGATATTATGGTGATCGGCTCCATCCCGGATGCGCTGAAAGACGAGAAGCGTATCGATCTGCTGGTCGATGCCACCCGAAGCTGGGTGAAAACGCCGCAGCGGCAGAACGATATGCCGGACATTATGCTGGACAGCGGCGACCGCCAGGCCAATGCGCAAACCGCCGTCTCCTCCTCCGGGGCGATGGCAGCAGTGATTGGCTTCCAGTCGCCGTTTGACGATCAGCGTAGCGTGGTGGCGCTGCTTGCCGACAGTCCGCGCGGATATGAACTGCTGAATCAGGCCATGAATGACACCGGAAAACGGGCGGCGATGTTCGGCTCCGTCTCGGTGGTGCGTGAGTCCGGCGTCAACAGCCTGCGGGTTGGCGATACCTATTATGTCGGGCATCTGCCGTGGTTTGAGCGCGTCTGGTACGCCCTGTCGAATCACCCGATCCTGCTGGCGGTGCTGGCCGCGCTGAGCGTAGTGCTGCTGGCCTGGGTACTGTGGCGTCTGCTGCGTATTCTGAGCCGTCGTCGCCTGGATCCTCACGAGTAATCGATGATGAGTCGGGTACGGGGATGGGCGCTGGTTATGTTGATGCTGGTGGCGGCGCAGGGACGCGCTGCCTGTAGCTGGCCCGCCTGGACGCAGTTCAGCGAGCACTATATTAGTCAGGAAGGGCGGGTGATTGACCCCGGCGACGCCAGGAAGATCACCACCTCAGAAGGGCAGAGCTACGCGCTGTTCTTCGCCCTGGCCGCCAATGACCGCGACGCCTTCGCTAAAATCCTCGGCTGGACGGAGAATAATCTGGCTCAAGGGTCTCTGGCCGATAATCTTCCCGCCTGGCTATGGGGGAAAAGCGGCGACAACGCCTGGCAGGTGCTGGACAGCAATTCAGCCTCGGATGCGGATCTGTGGATCGTCTGGTCCCTGATGGAGGCCGGACGCCTGTGGAAAGAGACGCGCTATACGGATCTCGGCAAAGCGCTGCTCTCCCGTATTGCCAGAGAAGAAGTGGTTAACGTGCCGGGTCTTGGCTCGATGCTGCTGCCGGGGAAAATCGGCTTTGCCGAAGCGAAAAGCTGGCGTCTGAATCCCAGCTATATGCCGCCGCAGCTGGCCAGCTACTTCAGCCAGTTCGGTGCGCCCTGGAGTACCCTGCGCGAAACCAACCTGCGCCTGTTGCAGGAGACGGCACCGAAAGGCTTTTCGCCGGACTGGGTTCGCTATGAGGCGGGCAAGGGCTGGCAGCTAAAACCGGAAAAAACGCTGGTGAGCAGCTATGACGCCATCCGGGTTTATCTCTGGGTCGGCATGATGCATGACAAAGATCCGCAAAAAGCGCGTCTGCTTAAACGCTTTAAACCGATGGCCGACTGGACCGCTAAAAACGGCCTGCCGCCGGAAAAAGTCGATGTTGCCAGCGGGAAGGTGACCGGCAATGGGCCGGTGGGCTTCTCTGCGGCGCTACTGCCTTTCCTGCAGGACAGGGATGCACAGGCGGTGCAGCGTCAGCGCGTTGCAGACCATTTTCCTGATGCCGATGCCTATTACAGTTTTGTCCTGACGCTTTTCGGACAGGGCTGGGATCAACACCGTTTTCGTTTCACCGCCCGCGGTGAATTACTTCCTGACTGGGGCCTGCAATGCGCAAGTTCACACTGAGTCTGCTCAGCTTTTCACTGAGCATCGCCCTGATGCCTATGGCGCATGCCGCCCCTTCCACGCCTTCCGCTCAGCAGCAGCTGCTGGATCAGGTTCGGCTGGGGGAAGCGACACGGCGCGAGGAACTGGTACGTCAGTCCCTCTATCGCCTCGAACTGATGGATCCCGATAACCCCGACGTGATCGCCGCCCGTCTGCGCTACCTGCTACGTCAGGGCGATACGGCCGGTGCGCAAAAGCAGCTGGACCGTCTGGCGAAGCTGGCCCCGAACGGTGACGCGATGAAGGCGTCGCGTACCGCGATGCAGCTCTCCACGGCGGAAGGTCGTCAGGCGCTGCAGCAGGCGCGCCTGCTGGCAACGACCGGGCATGAAAAAGAAGCTCTGGCCGCTTACGAGACGCTTTTTAAAGGCAAACCGCCAGAAAATGAGCTGGCAGCAGAGTACTGGACGCTGGTGGGCAGAGCTCCGGGCAGACGTGATGAAGCCATAAACCAGCTGCAGGCGCTGAGCGCCAGCCTGCCGGGCAACGGTACCGTGCAGACCGCACTGGCACAGCAGCTTTTCGCCAGCGGACACAATGACGAAGCGTTTGCGGTGCTACAGCAGATGTCCCGCTCCGGAACCAACCGTAATGCGGCGGCGGATATCTGGTATCAGCAGATTAAAAATATGCCGGTGAGCGACGCCAGCGTACAGGCGCTGCAGCGCTTTCTGACGGTCTTTACCGACGGCGACACGGTGACGGCAGCCCGTGCTCAGCTCACGGAACAACAGCGACAGCTGGCTGACCCGAATTTCCGTGCCCGAGCCGAAGGGCTGGCGGCGGTCGACGCCGGTCAGGGCGGCAGAGCGATAGGCGAACTCCAGCAGGCGGTGAAGGCCGATAATAAAGACAGTGAAGCCATTGGTGCGCTGGGCCTGGCCTACTCTCAGCGCGGCGATCGGGCGCTGGCGGTGACTCAACTGCAAAAAGCTATCGCCATGGCACCGGAAAGTTCTAACCGCAGCACCTGGGAGAGCCTGCTTCAGGTTAACCGCTACTGGCTGCTGATTGAGCAGGGTGATGCGGCCCTGAAAGCCAACAACCCGCAACAGGCTGCCCGCTATTTCCAGCAGGCTCATGCGCTGGACGGCACCGACAGCTATGCGGTTCTGGGCCTGGGGGACGCTGCGGCGGCGCAGAAGGATCCGGCGGCAGCGGAACGTTACTACCAGCAGGCGCTGCGTATCGACAGCGGCAACAGCAACGCGGTGCGCGGGCTGGCCAATATTTACCGGGCAGAGTCGCCGGAAAAAGCAGAGGCGTATATTCGCTCGCTCTCTGCCAGTCAGCGGCGCAGCATCGATGATATCGAGCGCAGTCTGACCAATGAACGTCTGGAAAAACAGGCCACGGCGCTGGAAAGCCAGGGCCGCTGGGCCGATGCTGCAGCAGTGCAGCGCCAGCGGCTGGCGATGACGCCGGGCGATGTCTGGATCACCTTCCGGCTTGCCGGCAATCTGGTGAGCGCCGGACAGCGCAGCGAGGCGGATGCGATGATGCGGGAGCTGGCACGCCAGAAGCCGCAGGATCCGGAACAGATTTATGCCAATGGGCTTTACCTCTCCGGCAATAACCAGCCGCGTGCCGCGCTGGCGCATATCAATGCCCTGCCGCGCGACCGCTGGACGGACAATATTCGTGAGCTTTCCGATCGTCTGCAGGCCAATGAGCTGCTGGCGACCGCCAACGGCCTGCGCGACAGCGGCAAAGAGGCCGAAGCCGAAGCGCTGCTGAAGAGACAGCCTGCCTCAACGCGTATCGAACTGACCCTCGCCGACTGGGCACAGCAGCGGGGCGACTACAGCGCCGCCGCCGCGCACTACAACAGCGTCCTCGGCAAAGAGGCGGATAATCTTGACGCACGACTGGGGCTGACGGAAGTGTATCTGGCCAGTGGGGATAAACCTGCTGCCCGGCAGGAGCTGCAAAAAGTGGCCGTCAATAAGACAACGGAAGCTCCATCTCTGAATACACAGCGCCGGGTAGCCCTGGCGCAGGCGGGCCTGGGCGATGAGGCTAATGCCCGGGAGATTTTCGCCAGAATTATGCCGCAGGCCGAAGCGCAGCCGCCGTCGATGGAAACGGCTCTGGTGCTGCGCGATGCCGCACGGTTCCAGGCGCAGCAGGGCGAGCAGCAGCAGGCGCTGGAAACCTGGAAAGCGGCGATGGTCGCTGCGGGTATCACCCCGGCGAAGCCGCAGGATAATGCGGCGTTTACGTATTTGATGCGTAACGATCCGCAGGATGACTGGCTTAAACGTGGCGTGCGTAGCGATGCGGCGGACCTCTATAAACAGCAGGATATCAATGTCATGCTCCAGCATGACTACTGGGGCTCGAGCGGTACCGGCGGCTATTCCGATCTGAAAGCGCATACCACGATGTTACAGGCCGATGCGCCTCTGGCCGACGGCCGGATGTTCTTCCGTACCGACGTGGTGAATATGGATGTCGGCTCCTTCACGTCCACGACCCCGCAGTGGGGGACCAGTAACTCGACGCCTCATACTGCCGGCGGTCATGCCCAGAGCGCCCACGGTGCCAGCGTGGCGGTGGGCTGGCAGAATGATACCTGGTCCGGGGATATCGGCACCACGCCGATGGGCTTTAAGGTAGTGGATGTGGTCGGTGGTCTGAGCTACAGCAACGATCTCGGCCCGGTAGGCTACACCCTGAGCGCACAGCGTCGGCCAATTTCCAGCTCTATGCTGGCCTTTGGCGGGCAGAAAGATATCAACACCGGCACCACCTGGGGCGGGGTTCGCGCCACAGGTGCGGCGGTCGGGCTTAGCTACGATCGGGGCGAGGCGCACGGCGTCTGGGCAAGCCTCGGCGGTGACACCATTACGGGCAAGAATGTCGCGGATAACTGGCGGGTACGCTGGATGACCGGCTATTACTATAAGCTGATCAACAAAGACAACGAGCGTCTCACCGTCGGTGCCAACAATATGATCTGGCACTATGAAAAAGATCTCAGCGGCTACACGCTCGGCCAGGGCGGTTACTACAGCCCGCAGGAGTACGTCTCCTTCTCGCTGCCCGTTAACTGGCGTAAGCGCACCGATAACTGGTCCTGGGAGCTGGGCGGTTCGGTGTCCTGGTCACACTCCCGAACCAAATCCGGTATGCGTTATCCGCTGCAGGGGCTGATTCCTCGCGACAGAAGCCTTGCGTCGAATGTCGGGCCATATCAGGATATCGACGCGCCGGTTTCAGGCGGCTCTTCTTCCGGCACGGGGTATACGGCGCGTGCTGTTATTGAACGTCGCCTGACCGATAACTGGTCTGTTGGCGCGGGGATCGATATTCAGCAGGCAAAAGATTACACTCCCAGCCATGCACTGATTTTTGTGCGCTATTCTCAAGCCGGATGGCAGGGTGATATGAACCTGCCACCTCAGCCGCTGGTGCCTTACGCCGACCGGTAACCGGAATAATCTTCATTCCTGCACCAGTCTCTCCAGGGCCGTCGCGATCGGGTATAATCCGGCGGCAGTAAGGCAGCATATGGCTGCCTTGCGCCAGCGTTTCCGTGGAGAGTCAATTTGCGTGTCAGTCGGTCGTTAACAATCAAACAGATGGCAATGGTTGCGGCCATTGCTGCGGTATTTATTTTTCTTTTTTGCTCTATTTTGCTCTTCCACTTCGTACAGCAGAATCGCTATAACACGGCGACGCAGCTGGAAAGTATTGCCCGCTCGGTCAGAGAACCGCTTTCCGCCGCTATCCTGAAGGCAGATATCCCCGAAGCAGAAACGATTTTAAGCCGTATTCAGCCCGCCGGGATTGTCAGCCGGGCGGATGTGGTGCTGCCCAATCAGTTCCAGGCCCTGCGGATGCGCTTTATTCCCGAACGGTCGGTGCCGGTCACCATCACCCGTATGTTCGAGCTGCCGGTGCAAATTTCGCTGCCCATCTACTCCCTTGAACGGCCTGCTAACCCTCAGCCGCTGGCCTATCTGGTACTGCAGGCCGACTCGTGGCGGATGTACAAATTCGTGATGAGTACCCTGGCAACGCTGGTGACCACGTATCTTCTGCTGGTGCTGATTGTGACCGTGGCGATTGCCTGGTCCATCAGTCGCCTGATCGTGCGTCCGCTGCGCACTATCTCGCGGATGCTGAATGATGTGTCATCCCAGGAGCTGGTGGGACATCAGCTACCCTTACCGCCTCTGCATCATGACGATGAAATTGGCATGCTGGTGCGCAGCTACAACCGCAATCAGCAGGCGATCCTGCGCCAGCAGGATGAACTGAACAGCCAGTCGACCCGTTTCCCGGTTTCTGAGCTGCCAAATAAAGCTTTCCTGATGGGGCTGCTGGAGCAGACGGTAGCGCGTCAGCAAACCACCGCTCTGCTGGCGGTGGCCTGTGAGACGCTCCAGGACACGGCGGGCGTGCTGAAAGAGACCCAGCGGGAGATGCTGCTGCTGACGTTGGTGGAAAAACTCAAATCGGTGCTGGCCCCGAGGATGGTTCTGACCCAGGTCAGCGGCTACGATTTTGTGATCCTCGCCAACGGCGTGAAAGAGCCGTGGCATGCCGTGACCCTCAGCCAGCAAATCCTTACCGTGATCAACGAGCGTCTGCCGGTGCAGGGGATCCAGCTACGTCCCAGCGCCAGTATCGGGATTGCCATGTACTATGGCGATCTGAGCGCGGAGCAGCTCTACCGCCGTGCCGTATCGGCGGCCTTTACCGCACGGCGTAAGGGTAAAAACCAGATTGAGTTCTTCGATCCCGAACAGATGGAAGAAGCCCAGCGCCGCCTGACCGAAGAGAGCGATATTCTCCACGCCCTCGATAACCACCAGTTCGCTATCTGGCTTCAGCCACAGATCGATACCCGGTCTGGCGAGATGTGCAGTGCGGAAGTGCTGCTGCGCCAGCGGCAGGAAGACGGTCGCTGGGAACTGCCTGAAGGGCTGATCGAGCGTATCGAGTCCTGCGGGATGATGGTGTCGGTCGGTTACTGGGTGCTGGAGGAGTCCTGTCGCCAGCTTGCCGCCTGGCAAAGCCGGGGCATCATGCTGCCGCTGTCGGTTAACCTGTCGGCGCTGCAGCTGATGCACCACGATATGGTTGCCGATATGCTTGAGCTGCTGCATCGCTACCGCATTGCGCCCGGCACGCTGATTCTGGAAGTGACGGAGAGCCGTCGTATTGACGATCCTCAGGCGGCGATTGCCATTCTGCGGCCCCTGCGTAATGCCGGGGTACGAATTGCGCTGGATGATTTTGGCATGGGCTATGCCAGCCTGCGCCAGCTCCAGCATATGAAATCCCTGCCGGTGGATATCCTCAAAATCGACAAAACCTTTGTTGATGGCCTGCCGGATGACACCAGCATGGTGACGGCGATTATCCTGCTGGCGCGCAGCCTGGAGCTGCATCTTGTCGCCGAGGGGGTGGAAACACAGCCGCAGTATGACTGGCTGAAAGAAGCCGGCGTCGATATTGTGCAGGGTTTTCTGTTTGCCAGAGCAGTGGCACCAGAGGCGTTTGAAAAAGCCTTTCTCCCGTCAACTGACGCAAGCGAAACGGTGTAAAAAACGACAGTCGTTGTGAGAGCTGGCTCAAAAATCTTAACAATTATGTTTCATTTTTGGGTTTGCTTTATTTCTGTAATGTTTCCTGGGTGTTATTTTATGGACGCCGGCCACACAAAACCCTGGGCGGCCTGTGGTTATCCAAAGGACACCCTATGAAAGCCTCTCTGTTCAAAAGCCTCTATTTTCAGGTGCTGGTGGCAATTGCCGTCGGTATTCTGCTTGGCCATTTCTACCCTGATATCGGCGCGCAGATGAAACCGCTGGGCGATGCGTTCGTTAAACTCATCAAAATGATTATTGCGCCTGTGATTTTCTGTACCGTCGTGACCGGGATTGCCGGTATGGAAAGTATGAAGGCGGTAGGGCGCACCGGTGCGGTGGCGCTGCTCTATTTCGAAGTTGTCAGCACCTTCGCGCTGATTATCGGCCTGGTGGTGGTTAACCTGGTGCAGCCCGGCGCGGGAATGAACGTTGACCCGGCCTCGCTGGATGCCAAAGCCGTCGCCGTCTACGCCGATCAGGCGCAGCAGCAGGGCGTGGTTGCCTTCCTGCTGGATGTGATCCCCGCCAGTGTGATTGGGGCCTTTGCCAGCGGTAACATTCTGCAGGTCTTGCTGTTTGCGGTGATGTTTGGCTTCGCCCTGCATCGTCTGGGCAGCAAAGGCCAGATGATTTTCAACGTGATCGAAAGCTTCTCGCTGGTCATCTTCGGCATCATTAACATGATTATGCGTCTGGCGCCGATTGGGGCATTCGGGGCGATGGCCTTTACCATCGGTAAATACGGTGTTGGCACCCTGGTGCAGCTTGGTCAGCTGATTATCTGCTTCTACGCCACCTGTATTCTGTTCGTCGTGCTGGTGCTGGGCTCTATCGCGCGTGCGGCCGGATTCAGCATCTTTAAGTTTATCCGCTATATCCGCGAAGAGCTGCTGATCGTGCTGGGAACCTCCTCTTCGGAGTCGGTGCTGCCGCGTATGCTCGATAAGATGGAAAAACTGGGCTGCCGCAAGTCGGTGGTGGGGCTGGTGATCCCGACGGGCTACTCCTTCAACCTTGACGGCACCTCCATCTACCTGACGATGGCGGCGGTCTTTATCGCCCAGGCGACCAATAGCCAGATGGACCTGGTCCATCAGATTACGCTGCTGGTTGTGTTGCTTCTGTCGTCGAAAGGCGCGGCGGGCGTCACCGGAAGCGGCTTTATCGTGCTGGCGGCCACCCTGTCGGCAGTCGGACACCTGCCGGTGGCGGGCCTGGCACTGATCCTCGGCATCGACCGCTTTATGTCGGAAGCCCGCGCCCTGACCAACCTGGTCGGTAACGGCGTGGCGACCATCGTGGTGGCGAAATGGGTAAAAGAGCTGGACCACAACAAGCTTAATGAGACCCTGAATAACCGTACCTCCGCCAGCAAAACGCAGGAACTCTCCTCCTGATCCCCTCCGGCCGTCATTTTTCGAGGCAGCTCGAAGAATGACGGCCATTAGCGCGTCGTCACTTGCCGGGCGGCGCGTCTCTTACGCATAATGACACCCTTTCTACCCACTAATTTTCAGTTTCTGGTTTTTCAATGGCATACTGAGCGTTACGGGTAAATTTTCTCTGGCGGCGTGACTTTTTCCTCTTCGCGCGGTCTAACACGAAGTGTTTCAATTATTACTGGATTATCCCGGCTATGGGGGTTCTCTTACTAACCGGGATTGTTGATCAGGGGTTCACATGCAGGGCACAAAAATTCTTCGTTTGGCTGGTGGTTTGCTGATGGTGGCCGCTGCCGGTTCTGTGCAGGCAGATGCACTCCAGCCTGACCCGGCATGGCAGCAGGGGACGCTGGCGAACGGTTTCCAGTGGCAGGTACTGGCAACCCCTCAGCGGCCAAGCGACCGCATTGAGATTCGGTTGACGATCAATACCGGTTCGCTGACCGAAGCAACGCAGCAGAGCGGCTACAGCCATTTTATTCCGCGCCTGGCGCTGACCCAGAGCGGCAGTCTGCAGGCCATGCAGGCACGTTCTTTGTGGCAGCAGAGCATCGATCCCAGCCGCCCGCTTCCACCCGCTATCGTCTCCTATGACTACACGCAATTTAATCTCAGCCTGCCCAATAACCGTAACGATCTGCTGAAAGAAGCCCTGAGCTGGCTGGCAGATACCTCCGGCAGACTGAGCATTACGCAGAAAACCGTCGATTACGCCCTGAGCAGCGAAGATATGATCGCCACCTGGCCTGCCGATACCAAAGAAAGCTGGTGGCGCTATCGCCTGAAAGGCTCGGCTATGCTGGGGCACGATCCGGCGGAGGTGCTGAAGCAGCCGGTGGATATCGCCCAGCTGGAGGCGTTTTATCATAAGTGGTATACCCCGGATGCGATGACGCTGATCGTGGTAGGCAATGTCGATCACCGTGGCATTGTTGAACAAATCAACAAGACCTTTGGCACCCTGACCAATAAGCGAGAAACGCCCGCGCCGATACCGACGCTGGCGCCTCTGAGCCACGAGCCGGTAAGTATTATGACCGACACGGTACGCCAGGATCGTCTGGCACTGATGTGGGATAACCCGTGGCAGCCGATCCGCGAATCCGCCGGGCTGCTGCGCTACTGGCGCGCCGATTTAGCCCGCGAAGCGCTGTTCTGGCACGTCCAGCAGAGCCTGAGTAAAAATAACGTTAAGGATATCGGCCTCGGCTTTGACTGTCGGGTTCTGTTCCTGCGCGCCCAGTGCGCCATCAATATCGACTCCCCTAATGAGAAACTGGGGAACAGCCTGGACGTGGTCGCCCGCGAGCTGGCTCAGGTGCGCGAGAAGGGGCTGTCGGAAGAGGAATTTAAAGCTCTGGTCGAGCAGAAAAACATGGAGTTACAGAAGCTGTTTGCGACCTATGCCCGCATGGATACTGACGTGCTGATTGGCCAGCGTATGCGCTCCCTGCAAAACCAGGTGGTGGATATCGCGCCGGAGCAGTATCAGAAACTGCGTGCGGACTTCCTTAACGGCCTGACGCTGCAAATGCTCAATCAGGATCTGCACCAGCAGCTGTCGCAGGAGATGGCGCTGGTACTGCTCCAGCCGAACGGTGAACCGGAATACAACATGAAGGATCTGCAGGCGGCCTGGCTGAAGATTATGGCCCCCGCAGCGCCAGCGGCGGATGCACCTGCTCCGGTGGAGGAGAGTGCGGAAGGCGCAGCGGCTGAGGCTCCGGCGGCGCAGTAATCCTGATCCCAGAATGAAAAAAGGCGGACCGCATAATGCTGTCCGCCTTTTTTAATGGTCCAGAAAATCAGTCCGGCATCGCGTCACGCGGAATGATAGCGCCACGATACTGGATGACGGTGCTGGCCGTCAGATGGCCGCGTTTCGCGGCCGCTTCTGCATCACCCCCGGTCAGCCGCACCGCCAGGTAGCCTGCGCTGAAGGAGTCACCGGCGGCGGTGGTATCCACCACGCTCTCTTTCGCCAGCTTGATGGCCGGAACGTCAACGACAGGCTGGTCGCCCACGGCCACCAGGCAGGAGTCGGCCCCGCGCTTAATGACCACTTCTTGTACGCCTGCTGCCTGAGTACGGGCAATCACTTCGTCAACCGGCCTTTCGCCCCAGAGCAGATCTTCATCGTCGAGGGTCAGGAAGGCGATATCGGTGCATTCCAGCATCTGCTGATAAACGCGCTGGGTCTCTTCTTTGCTGGCCCACAGGCGCGGACGGTAGTTGTTATCGAAAATAATCTTGCCGCCGTTGGCGCGGCATTCGCGCAGCAGGGAGAGCAGTTTTTCACGGCTGCTGTCGCTGAGGATGGCCAGGCTGATACCGCTCAGGTAGAGGTAGTCAAAGGTCGCCAGCTCTTCGCAAATACCGGCCGCTTCCGGGCTTTCCAGCCAGAATTTGGCCGCCGCCTCGTTACGCCAGTAGTAGAAGGTGCGCTCGCCGGTACTGTCCGTTTCGATGTAGTACAGACCAGGCAGACGGTTGTCCATCCGCTGAATCAGTCGGGTACCGACGGCTTCGTTCTGCCAGGCGTCCAGCATCTGCTGGCTAAAGTTATCCGTGCCCAGCGCGGTCACGTACTCGACGGCCAGCGCGGCGTTATCAACCTGGCGGGCGATATAGACGGAAGTGTTCAGCGTGTCGCCACCGAAGCCACGGTTAACTTCCGTACCTTTCTGTGACAGTTCAATCATGCATTCGCCAATTACGGCAATTTTTTTAGACATAGTCGTCAACCTGGATCTGAATCGGGAAATTAGCGCTAGTGTGCGCTGTGGGTTTTTTATGGTCAACTATATTAAAACAACGTTCCATTATTTTTTTGAGCTGGCGCGTGTTCCACTCATATTATACCGATCCCGCTTTTTAAATTTGCCCCTGTGCTGGACATAAAGTTCTCACTTTCTGCGCCGATAATCCCAAAACGAGCCAATCGGCTCTTTTTCCCAGTCAACAGGACACCAGAGATGAAGTTAGAGCAGGTAATCCAGCGCCTGAGCATTCCGGAGGCAAGCGCTGACAGCGTTGAAAGCTTGCAGGATAGACGCTACTGGTTGCAGTGTGAGCTTGCTTATACTTATCAGCCGATTTACAAAACCGATGGCCGTCTGATGGCTATCGAGCTACTGACGGTGGTGACCCATCCGTCCAACCCCGATAAGCGTATCGCGCCGGATCGCTATTTCGCTGAAGTAGCGGTTCGCCATCGTATTGATGTGGTAAAAGAGCAGCTTGCGGTTCTGGATAAGAAGAAAGCGTTCTTTGTGGATAACGCTATTCTGGCTTCGGTCAACGTCGATGGCCCGACGCTGCTGGCGATGCGCGAAGACAAACCGCTGCTGGCGCTGATTGAGACAATGCCCTGGCTGCGTTTCGAGCTGGTGGAACATATCCGCCTGCCGCAGGACTCCAGCGTTGCCAACCTCTGCGAATTTGGCCCGCTGTGGCTGGATGATTTTGGTACCGGTATGGCGAACTTCTCTGCACTGAGCGAAGTCCACTACGACTACATCAAGGTGGCACGCGAGCTGTTTATTATGCTGCGTAAAACCCCGGAAGGCCGCAATCTGTTCACGCTCCTGCTGCAGCTGATGAACCACTACTGCCACGGCGTGATTGTCGAGGGGGTTGAAACCCTGGAAGAGTGGCGTGATGTCCAGCACTCTCCGGCCTGGGCCGCGCAGGGCTATTTCCTTTCCCGACCTGTCCCTATCGAGACGCTCGACAAGGTGCTGATCCAGATGGCCTGAGCCGCAAACAGGCCCTTTCTGTTGACCTCAACTATATTCAGGACAGGTGAGGAAAACAGAAAGGAAACAGGGCATGTCAAAAACAAGCAAAGCGGTTGCCATTATTTCAGGGACGCTGTTGCTCTTGATTGTACTGGTGATTGTCGTTATCGCGACCTTTGACTGGAACCGTCTCAAACCCACTATCAATCAGAAAGTCTCCACCGAGCTTAACCGTCAGTTCGCCATTCGCGGCGATCTCGGCGTCGTCTGGGCGCGCCCGGAGGGCGAAACCGGCTGGCGCAGCTGGGTGCCCTGGCCGCGTATTCATGCGGAAGACGTACTGCTGGGTAACCCGCCGGGGATCGACGAAATCACCATGGTGCATCTGCCGCGCGTGGAGGCGACCATTGCCCCGTTGTCGCTGCTGAGCAAGACCGTCTATTTGCCGTGGATCAAGCTGGTGAAGCCTGACGCCCGGCTGATCCGCCGTTCGGAAAAACTCAATAACTGGACCTTTAGTCTCGCGGGTGAACAGGATAAAACGGCAGAAACCACGCCGTCGTCCTGGTCATTCCGGCTGGATAATATCCTCTTTGATACCGGGCGGATCACCGTGGATGACAGCGTCACCCGCGCAGCGGTGGTGATTGATGTCGATCCGCTGGGCAAGCCGCTGCCGTTCAGCGAAGTCACCGGCAGCGGGGAGAAATCCGCGAAAGTGGGGGACTATGTTTTTGGTCTGAGTGCGAAGGGGCGCTACAACGGACAGCCCCTGACCGGAACGGGGAAAATCGGTGGGATGCTGGCGCTGCGCAGCGAAGGCACGCCGTTCCCGCTGCAGGCAGATTTCCGCTCCGGCAATACCCGTGTGGCACTGACGGGAACCCTGAATGATCCGCTGAATATGGGCGGGGCCGATCTGCAGCTGACCTTCTCCGGGGATTCGCTGGGCGAGCTGTATGACCTGACCGGTGTGCTGCTGCCGGATACCCCGCCCTTTAAAACCGACGGTCGGCTGGTTGCCACCTTTAACGAGAAGCAGGGCTCCCGCTTTGCCTATCGCAATTTTAACGGCCGCATCGGCGACAGCGATATTCATGGCTCCCTGACCTACACCAACGGTGAACCGCGTCCGAAACTGGAAGGCGATCTGGAGTCACGCCAGCTGCGGCTGGCCGACCTGGGCCCGCTGATTGGCGTCGATTCCGGCAAGGACGCGGAGAAGACGAAGCAGGCCGAAGCGCGTAAAGGTGAGAAAACGGCGCAGCCTGCGGACAAAGTCCTGCCCTATGACCGCTTCGAAACCGACAAGTGGGACGTGATGGATGCCGATGTGCGCTTTAAGGGCCGCCATATCGAGCACGGGAGCACGCTGCCCATCAGCGATCTCTCCACCCACCTGACGCTAAAAAATGGCGACCTGCGGCTGAACCCGCTTAAGTTTGGCCTGGCAGGCGGCAGTATCTCCTCCACCATCCATCTTGAGGGTGACAAAAAGCCGATGCAGGGCAGCGCGGATATCCAGGCGCGGCGGCTCAAGCTGAAAGAGCTGATGCCCAACGTTGAGCTGATGCAGAAAACCCTCGGAGAGATGAACGGCGACGCCAGGATCCGCGGCACCGGTAACTCAGTCGCCGCACTGCTTGGCAGCGGCAACGGTAACCTGAAGCTGCTGATGAACGACGGCCTGATTAGCCGCAACCTGATGGAGATCCTCGGGCTGAACGTCGGGAACTATCTGGTCGGCGAGCTGTTTGGTGACGATGAAGTCCAGGTGAACTGTGCGGCGGCCAATCTGGATATCGTTAACGGCGTTGCGCGCCCGCAGATATTTGCCTTCGATACGGAAAATGCGGTGATTAACGTGACCGGCACCGCCAGCTTTGCCTCGGAGCGGCTGGATTTAACCATCGATCCGGAAAGCAAAGGTATCCGCATTATTACTCTGCGTTCGCCGCTGTACGTACGCGGGACCTTTAAAAACCCGGATGCGGGCGTGAAGGCGGGGCCGCTGCTTGCGCGTGGGGCGGTGGCTGCCGCGCTGGCCACGCTGGTGACGCCTGCGGCTGCGCTACTGGCGCTGGTATCGCCTTCAGAAGGGGAAGCCAATCAGTGTCGGACGATTTTGTCCCAGATGAAACGGTGAGCAGTGAGCCCTCTCCCGGACGGGAGAGGGCAAAAGCGTTACAGCGACTGGTGTTTTGTTTCGTGGGTCAGCAGCAGGGCCGTCAGCGTCAGTGCTGCCATGGCCGCCAGATAGAATCCAACGTACATCAGGCCATAGTTAGCCTGCAGCCAGGCCGCGATATAGGGTGCCACGGACGCGCCGAGGATCGACGAGACGTTGTAGGAGAATGACGCGCCGGTATAGCGAACTTCCGTCGGGAACAGCTCCGGCAGCAGCGCACCCATCGGGCCGAAGGTCAGTCCCATCAGGCTCAGGCCAATCAGCAGGTAGGCCATGATCAGCGCAGGATTCCCGGAACCCAGCAGCGGCGGGAAGACGAACAGCGCGAACAGAATAATCAGCGAGGTGATCACAATCATGCTCTTGCGGCGGCCAAAGCGGTCAGCCAGCAGGCCCGCAATCGGCACCATCACGCCAAAGCCAATGACCGCCATCATCAGCATCCACAGCACTTCATTACGCGGCAGGCCCAGGCCGACCGGCTGTGCGGCGGTACTGAAGGTCATGGAGTAAACCGTCATAATGTAGAACAGGGTATAGGTCGCCAGCATGATAAAGGTACCCAGAACCGTGACGCGAACGTGCTTGGTCAGCAGGGTGCCCATCGGGATTTTTACCTGTTTCTTCGCGGCGGCCACTTTGGCAAATACCGGGGTTTCATGCAGGGAAACGCGAACATACAGGCCGATCAGGACCAGCACCGCAGAGAAGATAAACGGCACGCGCCAGCCCCAGGTCATAAACTGTTCGTCGGTCAGCAGCCAGGAGAGCAGCAGGAAGGTGCCGTTGGCAAAGAAGAAGCCAATCGGTGCGCCCAGCTGCGGGAAGGAGCCGTACAGCGCACGCTTGTTGGCCGGTGCGTTCTCGGTGGCCAGCAGCGCAGCGCCGCCCCATTCACCGCCCAGGCCCAGACCCTGACCAAAGCGTGCCAGCGCCAGCAGCATAGGTGCGAAAATACCGATGGTTTCATAGCCCGGCAGCAGGCCGATAGCGACCGTTGAGATCCCCATCGTCAGCAGCGACGCCACCAGCGTAACCTTGCGACCGACGCGGTCGCCAAAGTGACCAAATACGGCAGAGCCAATCGGACGTGCGACAAAGGCAATGGCGAAGGTCGCCAGCGACTGTAGCGTCGCTGCCGTCGGGTCGCCCTGCGGGAAGAAGATATGCGGGAACACAATCACCGCAGCGGTAGCGTAAATATAGAAATCGAAGAACTCAATGGCGGTCCCAATGAGTGAGGCAACGACGACCTTATTGCGCGAGTTAACCGGCGCGGCGTCCTGTTCGTTGTCGAGTGTTGTGGCAGTAGCTTGCATAGTCTTTTCTTATTTTATAGCGAACGAACGACCATATTACGCATAGCAAAAGCGACATTTCAATCTGTAACCGGGCGGCGGATTGAGCGAAAAACAGGCAAAAAGGGGATAATGTTCAGGCAGACGAATTCGCTTCTATGAAATGCTTCACAGAATTTGAAACTCAGCAGATAAAACCAGGTTTTGGTTAAATAAAAGTTACAACCTGGATTTATCTGCTGAAATGCCTCGTCGGGCTGAAATTTTGCGTTTTTATTCAGTCTGGTTGTCGATTCGACGGCCCGCGCGTCCCGGCATCTGGGGGTCATCTTTGTATTCGGCGGTGGCGATCCAGGCCGCGCAGAACAGGGTCAGACGGGCGAAAAAGTAGAAGAAGGCCATCAGGCCAAGCACCGAGCCAAAGGCGGCCCCGGACGGTGATTTCACCAGCGCAGGCAGGGTCCAGGTCATGATGATTTTAATCACCTCAAAACCGATGGCGGCAATAAAGGTGCCGCGGATCAGCGCCTTTCTGCGCGGGCGATGGCGCGGCAGACGCCAGAAAATCCAGAAGAAGAGCAGATAGTTGGCGAAGATGGAAATGGCGAGACCGATAGCGCGCCAGGCCGGCTTCAGCCACTCGATGCTGTCGAGATACAGCAGGGAGATAATCAGCTGCTGTGCGGCACCGGAAATTGAGGTGATCGACAGGGTAACGATAAGCGCAAACAATAATCCAATCAGCGAGATAAAGTCGCGGAAGTACTTCACCCAGATTTTCTCTTCATCCTGAGCGGTGCGCTCCCAGACATCGCGGGACTGGGCGCGGATAGCCTCGCGCAGGTTACCCATCCAGTTAATGCCGGAATAGAGCGCCACCAGCAGCCCGACCAGCCCGACGGTGGTGCGCTGCTGGACGGCCGTGTTAATGGTGCTTTTTAAGGTCATCGCCAGCGTCGGATCGCTGACGTTAACAAGGATTTTATCGAAGATATCCTGCAGCAGGGTCGGGTGCGAGGCGAGGACAAAACCGGCGGCCGCAAATGAAACCATCAGGATCGGGATCATCGACAGGAAAGAGAAGTAGGTGATAGCGGCCCCGAACTGATTACCGAGCCGGTCATTAAAGCGCTCGGCTGCCCGCAGCAGGTGGGCAATCACCGGGTTACGCTGGATTTTTTGCGCGGTATCGGTGACGGTTTCCAGGGCCTTGCCGGCCTTTCCTTTTTCGTTTTCCTGACGCATGAATGTTTTCTTCCTTACTCTGGTTTTGACCTGATATAACGCAAATTATAGACCCTGCTTAATCAACATAGTCTTTTAGCACCCCGCTCAGCCACTCCATGAACAGATGTACGCGACGTGACAGATTGCGGCGATGGGGATAGAGCAGCGAAACGGGCATCGGCTCTGCGCGGTACTGCGGCAGGATTTCAACCAGTTTTCCGCTGCGTAACACCTCCCGGACGCCCGTGCGCGGAGCCTGAATAATCCCCAGCCCGGCCAGACAGGCCGCCTGGTAAGTTTCGGTGCTGTTCACCGTCAGCACGCCGCCGGTTTTGACCCAGCGAGTGGCGTTATCGCTGAAGACCTCAAAGCCCGGCGGCCGGGTGCCGAGATTGACCGCGTAGTGGATCAGGGCGTGATCCGCGAGATCGTCGAGGGTTTCCGGATAGCCGAAACGCGACAGATAATCGGGGCTGGCACAGTTAATGATCGACAGCTTGCCGAGCGGACGGGCGATCAGCCCGGAATCCTTTAGCGTGCCGACCCGCACCACGCAGTCGAAGCCTTCGCGGATCACATCCACCAGCCGGTCGCTGCTGCTCAGCTCCAGCTCGATACCGGGATACTGCTGCAAAAACGCCGGCAGCCGGGGGATAAGCAGGTTTCTTGCCATCGTCACCGGCATATCGACCCGCAGTCGGCCGCTGATGCTGGTGGAGTCCTGCTGAAACAATCCGTCCAGCTCATCCAGATTACTGAGCAGATCTTTGGCCCGCTCGAAATAGACCATGCCGTCCTGGGTAAGCTGCACGCGGCGGGTAGTACGGTGAAGCAGGCGGGTACCGAGATGATTTTCCAGCGCCTGGATCTGACGGGATACGCTACCTTTAGGCAGGCCGAGTGAGTCGGCGGCGCGGGAAAAACTCTCCACTTCCGCGACGCGGATAAACAGCTGCATTGCGTGAATTTTATCCATAGTTTTACACCGTTGTTGTCGCAGGTGAAACAGTGAAGCTTATTTTAGCGCCTTTATTGATTTCATGGCAGCTAATAAGCTGGCTTCCGTACTTCATATCATCCGGGACGAGGTTTCTTATGACACAATCCATCGCATTAGTGACCGGCGGCAGCCGAGGACTTGGGAAAAACGCAGCGCTGAAGCTGGCGCAGAAGGGAATCGGAATTATTCTGACATACCGAAATAACCAGCAGGATGCGCTCGATGTCGTCCGTGAAATTGAGAGTTATGGCGTTAAAGCAACGGCATTGCCGCTGAACGTCGGTGATATTGCAGGTTTTGATACATTCGTTAAGCACGTGCAGGAGCAGCTGCAGCAGGTCTGGCAGCGTGACAGCTTTGATTACTTAATCAACAACGCCGGAATTGGCATCAACGCCCCGTTTGCACAGACCACGGAAGCCCAGTTTGACGAGCTGATGAATATCCATTTAAAAGGACCGTTCTTCCTGACCCAGGGACTGCTGCCGCTGTTGAAAGATGGCGGCCGCATTATTAATGTCTCCAGCGGATTGGCCCGCTTTGCGCTGCCGGGCTATGCCGCCTACGCGGCGATGAAAGGGGCGATGGAAGTGCTGACGCGCTATCAGGCGAAAGAGCTGGGCGCACGCGGTATTGCGGTGAATATCATTGCGCCAGGGGCGATTGAAACCGACTTTGGCGGCGGACATGTGCGGGACAATGCGCAGATGAACCAGTTTGTGGCGTCGCAAACCGCGCTGGGACGCGTCGGCCTGCCGGACGATATTGGCAATGCGATTGCCGCTCTGCTCAGCGACGAACTGGGCTGGATGACCGCACAGCGGGTCGAAATCTCCGGCGGGATGTTTTTATAACTGGAAGTTATATTTGAGTACAAAAATAAAGCAGGCTCTGAGCCTGCTTTGTTTATTTAACTTAAGTCACTTTAATAAATATTAAATATATTCATCTTTTAACAGGCCAAAGATCCAGTCATTGTGCCAGTTCCCGGCCAGGAAATAGTTCTGCCGCAGTTCACCCTCCAGAATAAACCCCGTTTTTTCCAGTAACCGTCGGGACGCTATATTGCCCGCCGTGACTGTGGCGGTCAGACGGCGAATACCGCCCTCGCGAAAGGCGTAGTCGCACAGCGCACGCAGGGACTCATAGCCGTAGCCCTGGCCTTGTGCCGCAGGAGAAAACAGAAAGCCAACCTCGGCGGAGTCTGTATCGCGGTGTATATATCCCGTCATTCCCAGCTGCTCACCGGTTTCACGGGCGCGGACCGTCAGACACAGCCAGTGTTCACTCCCCGGTGACCACGCCGGTAACCGCGAGCGAAACCCCTCGGCAATGATATTTTCCGGACGTTCATCAGCGACATAGCGCATGACGTCCGGGTGCTGCTGTAGCATCAGATAAAAAGGCCAGTCTTCCTGTTGAAGCGGCGCGCAGATCAGGCGTTCAGTTTTAAATAGGGGCACCGGGTTGCTCTCATTATATTTTGTGATGATTTAGGGGCGATCACTTTTATTCATCATAATCTGTTATATGTTTGGGCTGCACAAAATAAAAAATAGCGGGCTGTATCCGCAATCTGCCAGACAAAAATTGCCGTATTGTAAGGATCATGATGACGAATACTCCTTCGCCGCAGGCACGCGCGCAATTTGAGCGTTGCCTGGCGATTATCCGCCAGGCATCGGTTGAGATCTTGCTTCTGCTAAAGGTTTACGTGGCGGAAGGCAAAGATCCGCGCTGGTTTCTGGAGCAGCTCGATCAGGCCCGTATGAATCTGGGTGGCTGGGGTGCGGTGGCAAAACGCCTGAACCTCGATGACGCCTCTCTCAGCCAGTTTACCCTCCAGCTTCGCCATCTCCAGCAGTATGTCCCCCAGTACGACGGTGGCCAGGACGTCAGCGACAACCAGCGCATTGCCGCCCTGCGCTTTGTCGGGTCGCTGGAGAACTTACGCCAGCGTCAGCCGCAGCTCACCTACAGCACCGACTTTAGCGAAGAAGACGAAGCTCAGCAGCAGCTGCTGGCCCTGCGACAGCTGCGGGCGCTGGAAATGACCCTCAACGATATGGTGGAGCGGGCCTGGCCAGACAGGCAGAAACTGAATACCCACCTCAAGGTGCAGTTCGGTGTTGACCGGGTGCGTAGCTGGCTAAAGCGGGGCAGCCGTGACGATATCCTTAGCGGGATGCTGTTTAGCGAGAAGGCGCTGCTGGTTTCCGATAAAAAAGAGTATTCCAGCCACTACTCGAATCTGTTTAGTGATGCCTCGGCGCTGACGCTGTTCGTCGATCCGCGCAAAACGTTGCAAACCTTCCTCGATGATTGCCGACAGATCCGTAACAGCGTTCTGGCCGATGAGTCGCTAACCGGCACGCAGCTGATGCTCCTTGATAGCTACACGGAACAAATTACTGGCCCGATCCAGCGTGCCTTCGACCGGGGCCGGACGAAGGTGAACCCGGCCAGCTTTATGTCGGTGGACGCCGGTGAGCTGGAAAAATTCTGGGTCGATGCGCGTAAAAAAGATGAAGAAGCGGGCGGCGATGTGGCGAACGTGCGCGATGCGATGGAACGCACGGTGCACAAGGTCAAACGCAGCCCGGAAGATCGGGATCAGTTTATCGCTAATATCTTGTGGGGCGCGGTGGGGGCGATGGCGCTGTTAATGGCGATTGGCGGGGTGTGGATGGTGATGTCCGATCCAGCGACTCAGCGGTCGAATGCTTACGCGATGTCCGCCGACAGCGAAGAGAATATTAAGCCCATCGGCCAGCTACCGCGCGACAAGCTGGCGAAAATGGGTATTCGCTGGGATGTCTACAATATGCGCTCGGCCATCGACCGTAACGATACCGACGTGGTGCTGCTGTTCCTGCAGGGGGGAATGAACTGGAAACTCTCCTGGACGGAGCAGGCCCAGGCTGTCGGTTACGATGACGTACTCTCCCTGCTGCTGCGCTACCGTATTCAGATGGACGAGGAGAAACCGTGCCGACGCTTTATCAACACGGTGACCCATGAAATGGCGAACGGCCGTAACCTGACCTCCATGCGTAAAAACTACCTGCGCTCCTTCTGTACCCGTCCGGCAGTGATTGAGCGCCAGCGCTATGAAACCGAGCAGGCGCGCCTGCGGGCGCAGGCGTCACCGGATGCTCAGAGCCAGAAATGGCTGGATATTCAGGAAGCGGTCTACGACGTGATCCGCTGATTTGCCGGGGAGCTAAGGCTCCCCGTATAAGCCAATCAGGCGGCGCACCACCCCGTTGGTCCAGCCAAAACCGTCCTGCAGAGGATACTCACCGCCGCCCCCTTTGCGCGGCGTACCGCCAGCAATATGGTACTTTTCAACCAGCTTATGGTGCCGCTGATACACGTGATTGACGGTCTGTAGCCAGCTGCGCGCGATCTCATCGCCCAGCGCATCGTGGCCGTAACGTTTAAAGCCCTGGATCGCCATCCACTGCAGCGGGGCCCAACCGTTAGGATTATCCCACTGCTCACCGGTTTCATATTCGGTGGCGAGGATCCCGCCCGGCGTCAACAGTCGCGTGCGAACGGCGTCGGCCAGCCGGTCCGCCTGCTCGTGGGTGGCCATGTCGACATACAGCGGCACAATGCTGGCGGCGGAAAACAGTGCCTGCTGTTCTCGACGCCAGTCATAGTCGCGGAAACAGCCGTTCTCCTCATCCCACAGGTAGCGGGTCAGCGCCTCGCGACGGTCGCGTGCCTTCTGGCGGAAGGCGGTTTCCATCTCCCGCTCGTTTTTCAGCCCGGCAATATTGGCGATGGTGCTCTCCAGCTTGTAGAGAAACGCATTGAGATCGACCGGGATAAACTGGGTCGTGCGAATGCTGGCAAGCCGACTCGGGTCACGCAGCCAGCGGGAGGAGTAATCCCAGCCGGACTCTGCCCCGGCACGCAGGTCCCGGTAGACTTCGCCGGGCGGACGACCGGAATGTTTGGCGGTTTCCACGTCTTCCAGCCAGGACTCATCCCTCGGCGTGTCGCGGTCGTCCCAGTAGCGGTTAAGCAGTGCGCCACAGGGCATACGCACGACACGACGCCAGGCCTGGTTCAGCACCAGCGACTCCGAACCCTCCATCCAGAACTGGTACTCCATCATCAGGTGCTCGAGGTAGCGTCGCGCCCCGCGCACGCCGTCCTCTTCAAACAGCTCTACCATCAGGGCGAAAACCGGCGGCTGGGAGCGGCTCAGGTAGTAGGTGCGATTGCCGTTGGGAATATGGCCGTAGCGCTCAATCATCCAGGCAAAGTTATCCGCCATGCAGCGCAGCAGATCCCCGCGGCCGCTCTCCGCCAGGCCGAGCATGGTGTAGTAGGAATCCCAGTAGTAGGTCTCACTAAAACGTCCGCCGGGAACGATATAGGCCTGGGGCAGCGCCAGCAGCGATGACCAGGGGATATGATCCTGCGGCGTGCGGGTTAACACCGGCCACAGATTATCGATATGTTCTTTCAGCGAGTTTTCCGGGTCGGAAACGTAGGCGGTGTCGAGGTTATCGGGCAGCCAGAAATGGTCTTCCACAAACTGGCGGAGATCAAACCCGGGCCGACGTTTCACCCGGCGATAGCGGATAAGAATATCGAGCGGGTCCATTCTCGGCGCACAGTCGGGAAAGGTTTTGCTATCGCTGAAGATGCGGGTCGACTGCACGTGTTCAAACAGTTCCAGATAGCGATCGGCAGGGGTGAGCGCATCGGAGGCGGGCAGCCCCTCGATCATCTCCGGTTCCGGCTCGACGTCGGTCATGTCATCCAGTTTTAGCTCGCACGGGTCTGTCTCGTAGCACAGCTCCACGTCGAGCGGGAATACGTCGGACTCAGGGTTGCGTATTTTCTGGTTGAGCATAGTAATAAGAACCTCCTGCTTGCGTCAGTATCAGGTGCGGAGCGTGCTCCGACTCTCTATTAAGCGTAGACACTCGCTTCGGTCAACGAAATCAGAATTGTGGGAGAGATCACGATTTCGGACCAGGTGACGTCAGCTGCATTTTGATAAGCGACTCTTTTTTAACTGTAAATGATAAGCGTGATATTGGCAGAGACTGACGCATGGATTTTGCAACGAATTATGAATGTCGCCTGGCCCTCTCAGGGTGACGGGTGAGGGGAGAAAAGAGTGTATTTTTTCAGCGATTGAACATAGTATTTCATCGACTGAATATCGTTTAACCAATAATATTTAAGGGGTTTTTGTGAAAGGAGTCATGTTCAAAGCATTGCTTATTAGCCTTACTCTGGCGTCACCGGCCGCATTCTC
>DATEKR010000137.1:0-2652 GCA_035277345.1 Enterobacteriaceae bacterium | reverse complement strand
TGATTTTCAGGGTCTTTGCACGGTAGACCGGCGAGGTCATACAGTGATTGTGACGCCCGCCGTGCAGGGCCGGAACCCGGTCGCGGCCTACCCGCAGCACCTGCGGATATTTTTGCGACATCCACGCCGGACGCGCCGCGCTCGGTGTCGCCAGCCAGACGTGGATCTTCGCCGCCCAGAGCTTGTCGATAATCTCGTCCAGCCAGGCAAAATCAAAGACGTCCTCCTGCGGCTCCAGCTTCGCCCAGCTGAAGATCCCCACCGACATCACGTTGCAATTTGCCTCTCCCATCATGGCAATATCGCGGTCAATAACGGCGGGATCGTTTTCCCACTGCTCCGGGTTATAGTCGGCACCATGCAATAAGCCGCCGACCTTAGGACTAAAAGGCGCAAATTTATTCATATTTAAGATCCTGGAATTTACAGCTGTATTTAATTAAAGACTTTTACCGATGGCAGCACTTTCCCCAGGCAATTAAACAGCGCCTGATTTTCCCGCGCGTTCCCCTCTTTCCAGTGGTCTTCGGTATATTTCATGCCCGCAGGCGTGGCCCAGGTCGTGCCCGGCACGGCAATCCAGGTCGGCTCCCAGTAGAAGATACCCTTTCCTCGCTCGCCTTTGACGTCAATGACCGCCTGCATCAGATCGTGGATATAGTTATATTGCCCCTGGACCGTGGCCGGATAGCCGCCGTCTTTTTCTTCTTTGGCCTGAAAACTATTTTCCGCGTTATCGCAGTTTTCGAGGGTATATGCATAGGCGGCCTCAACCACAATGACATCTTTGTTATAGCGCTGGCTGATATCGTCCATATTGCTTTTCAGCGCGCTGATTGGCCCGTTCCAGTACGTGTACATAGAGAGGCCAATAATGTCGTAAGGCACGTTGCGCTTGCTGATTTCATCGAACCACCAGCGGAAGGTATCATTCTTCGTGCCCTCGGCCAGATGGAGCATAATTTTGACCTGCTCCCCGCCCTTCAGGTTTTCCTTCAGCCCGTCGATGGCCGCATTCAGCAGCCCCGCCAGCCGGTCAAACTCGCCGCCGCCCTGGCCCCAGCTTTTCCCTTCCGGCCATAACATGCCGCCGTTAATTTCATTGCCGATCTGCACCATATCCGGCAGGGCACCCTCCTGCTTAAAGCGGGCGATGGTGTCGCGGGTATAGTCATGGATCGCGGTTTTAAGCTGCGGGTAGTCCATTTTCGCCCAGGCTTTGGGCTTAAACTGCTTGCCCGGATCGGTCCAGAAATCGCTGTAGTGGAAATCGAGCAGCAGCTTCATACCCTGCGCCTTCGCCCGTTTGGCCAGTGCCAGGGTGCTCTCAAGATCGTTAGCCCCACCGCCGTAGGTGTTACCCTGTTCATCTTTCGGATCCACCCACAGACGCAGGCGAACGTAGTTGACGCCGTTGGCCTTCAGAATGGCGAGCGCATCCTGCTGCTGGTTATCCTGGTTAGTGAATTTCGCGCCGTGCTGCTCGGCCTCCAGCAGCGTGGAGATATCCGCCCCTTTAATAAAGTCGGCGGGCATCGCATTAAAAGGACGGGTATCCACCGTATCAGCGGCAGACGCGCCAAAGCTCAGACAAACAGCCAGTAAAGCCGGGGTAAATCGTTTCATGGGATTATCCTTTTGTACTGCCAGAGGTCAGGCCGGAGACGAAGTATTTCTGCAGGGCCAGATAGAGGATCGCCACCGGAACGGCGATCAGCACCGCACCCGCCGCGTAGGTGGTGTAGCTGGCCCCCATTTTTTGCGCCACCAGGTTATACAGCCCGATGGGGAGCGTGTACTTATCCGGGGTACGCAAAATGGTGCTGGAGAGAATGAAATCGCCCAGCGGACCGGTGAAGGAGAACAGCGCCACCACGGCCACAATCGGTTTCGACAGCGGCATGATAATTTCAATAAAGATGCGGAAATTACTGGCACCGTCCATGCGCGCAGACTCATCCAGATCTTTCGGAATGGCGTCGAGATAGCCCTTCATCAGATACGTATTCATCGGGATCATCCCGCCGACGTAGATCAGCACCAGCGCCAGATGACTGTTAATCAGCCCCAGCAGCTGGGAGAGGACGAAAATCGCAATCAGCGCCGAAAACTGCGGGATCATCTGCAGCAGCAGAAACAGCATCAGCCCGTTCTGCCGCCCCTTAAAGCGAAAGCGCGAGAAAGCATAGGCGGTGAAGCTGACGCTGATTAAGGTCAGCACCATGGTCAGGAAACTGATTTTCATCGAGTTCCAGTACCAGGTGACGTAATTCACCTGCCCGTTAAAGAGATCGGCATAGTGCTGGAAGGAGAGATTCTCCGGAATAATCGAGCTGCTGAGCAGGCTGTTACCGGCGTTCAGCGACGCGCCCACCGTCCAGACCAGCGGGTAAATAATAATCGTCGAGACCAGCACGATAACAAGCCAGGACAGAGAGAGGCGGATCCACTTCTCGCGCCGGATACTGGGTGATTTAGCCATTGCGTTGCCCTTATGCCATGTCATCGTTTTTGAAAGATTTGGTGGCGCGGAACTGCCACAGCGCCAGGCCGACGACAAAAATCGACAGCAGGATGGTGATGGTCGCCGCTATCGCATACTGCGAAGAGGACATGGTGAGTTTATAAATCCACGACACCAGGATATCGGTG
>DATEKR010000136.1:0-42846 GCA_035277345.1 Enterobacteriaceae bacterium | reverse complement strand
GTTGACGCCATCGACCAGCAGCCAGCAGTTAGGAACCTGGGTTACCGGCACCCAGGCTTTAAACTGTGGGTTGACCTTGAAGGGATAAGCATGGTCATCAAGAAAGACGTTAAACAGCTCACCAGAGTGAATAAGTAGTGCATCCAGCTTATGACGTGCCAGTACGTCACGCGCACGCTCTTGCAATGTAACAATATGATTTTTATAGAGTCCAGCCAGTGATTCCATTGTTTCACCCTTCTGTTTACGTCACTCGAATAGGGGGCATCTTAGCATACCTGCCTGTGGGTGCGTGATTTCCGCTTAGCGTGATCGGCCTTGCATTTTCTTAAACGGAAATTTGCATTTTATTAACATAAAATCCACAATCCGCACATCTGGTACGACCAGATCACCTTGCTGGATTCAGGAGACTGACATGCTCTATAAAGGCGACACCCTGTACCTCGACTGGCTGGAAGATGGCATCGCCGAACTGGTGTTCGATGCCCCAGGCTCGGTCAATAAGCTCGACACCGCGACGGTGGACAGCCTCGGCCACGCGCTGGAGGCTCTGGAAAAACAGGCGGATTTAAAAGGGTTGCTGCTGCGTTCAGAAAAAGCAGCCTTTATTGTCGGTGCCGATATCACCGAATTCCTTTCACTCTTTCAGGTTCCGGCTGAACAGCTGAGTCAGTGGCTGCATTTTGCCAACGGCGTCTTTAACCGCCTGGAAGATCTGCCCGTCCCGACGATTTCGGCGGTCAACGGCTACGCGCTGGGCGGCGGCTGCGAATGCGTCCTGGCAACCGACTATCGTCTGGCTACGCCGGACCTGCGTATCGGCCTGCCGGAAACCAAACTGGGCATTATGCCGGGCTTCGGCGGCTCTGTTCGTTTGCCGCGTCTGCTGGGCGCCGACAGCGCCCTGGAGATCATTGCCGCCGGTAAAGATGTCGATGCCCAGCAGGCGCTGAAAATCGGCCTCGTCGACGGCATCGTCAGCCCCGAGAAACTGCGCGAGGGCGCGGTGGCAGTGCTGCGTCAGGCCATCAACGGCGATCTGGACTGGAAAGCCAAACGACAGCCGAAGCTGGAGCCGCTTCGCTTAAGTAAAATAGAAGCCACCATGAGTTTCACCATCGCCAAAGGTATGGTGATGCAGACCGCCGGTAAACATTATCCGGCGCCGATCACGGCGGTTAAAACCATTGAAGCCGCCGCTCATCTTGGCCGCGACGAAGCGCTTGCGCTTGAAAATCAAAGCTTCGTCCCGCTGGCTCACAGTAAGGAAGCCAGGGCGCTGGTCGGCATCTTCTTAAACGACCAGTACGTTAAAGGCCAGGCGAAGCAGCTCACCAAAAACGTCGAGACGCCCAGGCAGGCTGCCGTGCTCGGCGCAGGCATTATGGGCGGTGGTATTGCGTACCAGTCGGCCTGGAAGGGCGTGCCGGTGATCATGAAGGATATTAATGAGAAATCCCTGACGCTGGGGATGAACGAAGCCGGTAAGTTGCTGAACAAGCAGCTGGAGCGCGGGAAAATCAACGGACTGAAGCTGGCGAGTGTGATTTCAACGATCCAGCCCGTGCTGGAATATAGCGGATTCGATCGCGTCGATGTTGTCGTCGAAGCCGTCGTCGAAAATCCAAAGGTCAAGAAGGCGGTACTGGCGGAAACGGAAGATAAGGTTCGTCCGGATACCGTGCTGGCCTCCAATACCTCAACGATCCCGATTAGCGAACTGGCCAGCGTCCTCAAGCGACCGGAAAACTTCTGTGGGATGCACTTCTTTAACCCGGTCCACCGTATGCCGCTGGTCGAAGTTATCCGTGGTGAAAAAACCTCGGATGAAACCATCGCCAAAGTGGTGGCCTGGGCCAGCAAGATGGGCAAAACGCCTATTGTGGTCAACGACTGTCCCGGCTTCTTTGTTAACCGCGTGCTGTTCCCTTACTTTGCCGGATTTAGCCAGCTCCTGCGCGACGGTGCGGATTTCCGCAAGGTCGACAAAGTGATGGAAAAACAGTTCGGCTGGCCAATGGGTCCGGCTTATCTGCTTGACGTGGTCGGTATCGACACCGCTCACCATGCCCAGGCCGTCATGGCAGCAGGTTTCCCGCAGCGAATGCAGAAAGATTACCGCGATGCCATCGACGCCTTGTTTGAAGCCGAGCGCTTTGGCCAGAAAAACGGCCTCGGGTTCTGGCGCTATAAAGAAGACAGTAAAGGCAAGCCGAAGAAGGAAGAGGATACCGCCGTGGAGAGTCTGCTGGGCGGCGTCTGCCAGCCTCGCCGCGACTTCTCTGACGATGAGATTATCGCCCGCATGATGATCCCGATGGTCAACGAAGTGGTGCGTTGTCTGGAAGAGGGCATTATCGCCAGTCCGGCGGAAGCGGATATGGCCCTGGTCTACGGTCTCGGTTTCCCGCCGTTCCACGGTGGTGCCTTCCGCTGGCTGGATACGCTCGGCAGCGCAAAATACCTCGATATGGCGCAGCAGTATCAGCACCTTGGGCCGCTGTATGACGTTCCGGCTGGACTGAGCGAGAAAGCGCGCCACAACGAACCCTATTATCCGCCAGTTGCCCCTGCCCGCCCGGTGGGCGGACTGAAAACGGCTTAAGGAGTCACAATGGAACAGGTTGTCATTGTTGATGCAATTCGCACCCCGATGGGCCGTTCAAAAGGCGGCGCCTTCAGGAATGTACGCGCAGAGGACCTTTCTGCCCATCTGATGCGCAGTATCCTGGCACGCAACCCGCAGCTGGACCCAACGGCTCTCGACGACATTTACTGGGGCTGCGTGCAGCAAACCCTGGAGCAGGGGTTTAACATTGCCCGCAACGCCGCGCTGCTGGCGGAAATCCCCCACTCTGTCCCGGCAGTGACGGTTAACCGCCTGTGCGGTTCGTCGATGCAGGCGCTGCATGATGCGGCCCGAATGATCATGACCGGTGACGCGCAGGCTTGCCTGGTCGGCGGTGTGGAGCATATGGGCCATGTCCCGATGAGCCACGGCGTCGATTTTCATCCAGGGATGAGCCGCAACGTCGCCAAAGCGGCAGGCATGATGGGGCTGACCGCCGAAATGCTGTCGCGCATGCACGGTATCAGCCGGGAAATGCAGGATGCCTTTGCCGCCCGCTCCCATGCCCGCGCCTGGGCCGCAACCCAGTCCGGGGCGTTTAAGGGTGAAATCATCCCGACCGGTGGCCATGACGCCGACGGCGTTCTGAAGCAATTCAGCTATGACGAGGTGATCCGCCCGGAAACTACCGTGGAAGCCCTCGCCACGCTCAGGCCGGCCTTCGATCCGGTGAGCGGGACGGTGACGGCCGGAACCTCTTCCGCCCTGTCGGACGGCGCAGCCGCCCTGCTGGTGATGGCCGAAAGTCAGGCTCGTGCTCTGGGACTGAAACCGCGTGCCCGCGTGCGCTCGATGGCGGTGGTCGGCTGCGACCCGTCGATTATGGGCTACGGACCGGTTCCGGCGTCAAAACTGGCACTAAAAAAAGCCGGACTGTCGGTGAGCGATATCGACCTGTTTGAGATGAACGAGGCCTTTGCCGCACAGATCCTGCCGTGCATTAAGGATCTGGGGCTGATGGAGCAGATCGATAACAAGATCAACCTGAATGGCGGCGCGATTGCCCTCGGGCATCCGCTGGGCTGCTCCGGGGCACGTATCAGCACCACCCTCATTAACCTGATGGAGCGCAAAGATGCCCAGTTTGGTCTGGCCACGATGTGCATTGGCTTAGGTCAGGGGATCGCGACGGTGTTTGAGCGCGTATAAAAGCAAACGCCCTTGTTGCTGATAGCGACAAGGGCGCAGAGGAAAGTTTAGTTGCCGTTTTTCCCGCCTGTCAGGGGCGGGTTTTTTTATCTTCAGATAAAGGCAAACGCATCCCCGAACAGACGGTCTTCACGCGCGGCACGCTCGTTGCAGAACAGGTCGCGGGCGATTTTCGCCATTTCAAAGCGGCCAGCGATATAAATATCGTGCTCCGCCAGGGTACCGTAATCCTGCAGCACGGCGGTTAACACCGTCCCCGAACGACCACGCCATCCCTCTTCCGGCTGCTCGACAACCGGCTCCACCCGCAGATTCGGGTGATCCACGCTCAGCGCTTCCAGCTCCGACAAATCGTACAGATGTTTCTCTTCGCGGCCACCCCAGTAAATGGCGATCTCGCGATTCGGGTTCTGCGCCAGAGCGGTCAGCAGAATAGAACGCACGTAGGAGAAACCTGTCCCACCGGCAATCAGCACCAGAGGGCGAGAGTCCTCCTCACGCAGCCAGGCATCACCGTGTGGAATATCCACGACGATTTCACGCTCTTTCAGAATACGGTCCATGACCGCCATGGCATACAGATTGAGCTCAGACGCGCCAATATGTAATTCAATAAACGCTTTTTCGTCCGGCGTAGAGGCCAGGGAAAAAGGACGTTTGTCGCGCTCATCCATTACCACCATCAGGTACTGGCCGGCACGGAAAGAAAACGTCGCTTCCGGTACTAAACGGACGCGGTACACGGTATCGGTGATGGCTTCTACCGAGGTCACTTTACAGCTTAAGGTTGTCATGCGCTCCCTCTGTCGGGTCTGTCTCGTCATACATCGATTGCAGGCGCGTTGGCTGCGTTACTTAGGCTCAGTGATAATAGCCAGCTCATCCCAGATTGCGTCGATACGCGCCACGACGTCAGGATCCTTTTTGATCGGGCGTCCCCATTCACGTTGGGTTTCACCGGGCCACTTGTTGGTCGCATCCAGGCCCATTTTCGACCCCAGACCGGAAACCGGTGAGGCGAAATCCAGATAATCTATCGGCGTGTTTTCCACCAGAACCGTATCACGCGCCGGGTCCATACGGGTAGTAATGGCCCAGATCACATCGTTCCAGTCACGCGCATTAACGTCATCATCGCAGACGATAACGAACTTGGTGTACATAAACTGCCGCAGGAAAGACCAGACGCCCATCATGACGCGCTTGGCATGCCCGGCGTACTGTTTTTTCATGGTCACCACGGCAAGGCGGTACGAACATCCTTCCGGCGGCAGATAGAAATCAACAATTTCCGGGAACTGCTTTTGCAGGATCGGCACAAAGACTTCATTCAGCGCCACGCCCAGCACCGCCGGTTCATCCGGCGGACGCCCGGTATAGGTCGAGTGATAGATTGCATCTTCCCGCTGCGTAATGTGCGTGACGGTAAACACCGGGAAGCTATCGACTTCGTTATAGTAGCCGGTATGGTCGCCGTATGGCCCTTCCGGTGCCATCTCGCCCGGTTCAATATACCCTTCCAGCACGATTTCCGCACTTGCAGGAACTTCAAGATCGTTGGAGAGACATTTCACGACTTCGGTTTTCGTCCCGCGCAGCAAACCGGCAAACGCGTACTCCGAGAGCGTATCCGGAACTGGCGTTACCGCGCCGAGAATAGTGGCAGGATCGGCCCCTAGCGCGACCGATACCGGGAAACGTTCACCGGGATGCGCCGCACACCACTCCTGAAAATCCAGCGCGCCGCCGCGGTGCGACAGCCAGCGCATAATTAATTTGTTTTTGCCGATCAACTGCTGACGATATATGCCCAGGTTCTGCCGCTCTTTATGCGGGCCACGGGTCACGGTCAGTCCCCAGGTGATCAACGGTGCGGCATCTTCCGGCCAGCACTGCATGATCGGAATGCGGGTCAGATCGACCTCATCACCCTGCTGAACCTTCTGCTGACAGGGCGCACCGCGCAGCCGTTTGGTCGGCATATTCAGCACCTGCTTAAACTGCGGCAGCTTATCAAAGAGATCGCGAAAACCTTTCGGCGGCTCCGGCTCTTTCAGAAACGCCAGCAGCTTACCCACATCGCGCAATGCGCTAACGTCTTCCTGCCCCATCCCCATTGCCACGCGTTTCGGCGTGCCAAACAGGTTGCACAGCACCGGCATTGAATAGCCTTTCGGGTTTTCAAACAGCAGCGCCGGGCCGCCTGCACGCAGGGTCCGATCGGCAATTTCAGTGATTTCCAGGATCGGATCAACCTCAAGCGTGATGCGTTTGAGTTCACCCTGCTGTTCGAGCTGCGTCAGGAAGTCGCGTAAGTCGTGGTATTTCATGGCGTTAGTCATGGCCTCTTCGTAAGCCCTTCATTATACGGCGTTCATCAACGGGATGCTGTCTTTTTGTTAAATTAGCGTGAACTCCGCTGCCCGCATGGCGCGCACGATTATAATCTACTTCACCCCCTCGTAAGGCTTTTGTTATGATTCGCACCGGAGATAAGGGAAAAGAGAGATTATGCAAGCCTGGTATTTACTGTATTGCAAACGTGGCCAGCTGGAGCGTGCCCAGATCCATCTTGAACGGCAGGCGGTAAATTGCCTGACGCCGATGATCAGCCTGGAAAAAATGGTGCGCGGTAAACGAACCCAGGTCAGCGAACCGCTGTTCCCTAACTATCTGTTTATCGAATTCGACCCCGAGGTCATCCACACCACCACCATCAACGCCACCCGCGGCGTCAGCCACTTCGTGCGCTTCGGGACACAGCCTGCGATGGTGCCTGCAGGGGTTATCCAGCAGCTGACTCTCCAGCATCCCGACGGGATTGTCGATCCCGGGACGCCTTATCCCGGTGATCAGGTCCTGATCACCGAAGGGGCTTTTAAAGGCCTGCAGGCCATTTTTACCGAACCTGACGGTGAAATGCGTTCGATGCTGCTGCTCAATATGATGAATCAGCAAATTTCCCAGAGCGTGAAAAACACGGCATTTCACAAAATGGAAGGCCAGTAGGTCGCCTAAAACTGCACGCCAAACAGCGAACGAACATTGTTATCCGTCACTGCTTCCAGCCACTGAACCTCTTCCCCTCGCCAGCCAGCGATACGCTCAAGAATGTGTTTCAGCAGCGCAGGCTCGTTGCGTCGTGAGGCGGGTTTCGGCGACAGATCGCGAGGCAGCAGATAAGGCGCATCCGTCTCAATCAGCAGCCGCTGCGCCGGGATCAGCGGCAGCAGTTCACGCAATTCCAGGCCGCGACGCTCATCACAGACCCAGCCGGTGATCCCCAGATAAAGCCCGCGATCCAGACAGTCCTGCATCTCCTCACGCGTGCCGGTAAAGCAGTGCAGCACCGCGCCAGGCAGTTTATCCAGCCAGGGATCGAGCAGCGTCAAAAAGCGTGAATGGGCATCTCGACAGTGTAAAAAGACCGGCAGCGACAGTTCTGCCGCCAGCGCCAGCTGGGCCGTAAACGCCCGCTCCTGCTCCAGGGGCGTGGAAAAGTTGCGGTTAAAATCGAGGCCGCACTCGCCGACAGCCACCACTTCCGGCATCAGCGCCAGATCGCGAATAACCCCGGCTATCTCGGGTGTCCAGCTGCTACTGTCATGAGGATGCACGCCCGCCGTTGACCAGCACTGAAAACGCTGCGCCAGTCGCTGGGCCTGCAGGCTTTCCTCGGCGCTGGTGCCGGTTAACAGCATTCCTTTAACGCCGGCAGTCTGTGCTCTTGCCACCACCTCATCGCTGTCTTTTGCAAACTGCGAGCTGGTTAAATTTACGCCAATATCAAACATGGTGACTCCCATATAACAACCGCCCTTTCGGGCGGTTGGTTATTCTTTTTCGTTTTCCGCCTCGGCGGCCGCGTCTTCATCGCGTGTCTGCCGCTTGCCGGTGTAGAAGCGGGAGAAAAAGATCCCCACTTCAAACAGGCAGTACATCGGTATCGCCAGCAGCGTCTGCGAGAACACATCCGGCGGCGTCAGCAGCATGCCGACCACAAAAGCCCCGACCAGCACATAAGGCCGTTTATCCCGTAGCCCTTGCGGCGTGGTTACGCCCATCCAGCACAGCAGCACAATGGCAACCGGTACTTCAAAGGCCACACCGAAAGCAAGGAACAGCGCCATCACAAAGCTCAGATAGCTGCTGATATCCGTTGAGACCACGACGCCTTCCGGCGCGGTGTTAGCCAGGAAGCCAAACGCCAGCGGAAAGACCACAAAGTAGGCGAAAGCCATGCCGATATAAAACAGTAGCGAGCTGGAGACCAGCAGCGGCACCACCAGACGGCGTTCGTGCTTATAGAGTGCCGGAGCAATAAACGCCCAGATCTGATGGAGGATCACCGGCGCAGACAGAATAATCGACACCATAAAGGTCAGCTTGATCGGCGCAAAGAACGGCGATGCCACATCGGTCGCGATCATGGTCGCGCCCGCCGGCAACTGTTTAATCAGCGGGGCAGAAACCAGATGGTAGATATCGTTGGCGAAATACGCCAGCGCCAGGAAAATCACAAACACTGCGATAATGCAGTTCAGCAGGCGCTTGCGTAGCTCGATCAGATGCGAAATCAGCGGTTGAGTATCTTCTACGGCCATGTTTACGCTTTATCACTCGACGAGGAGGTTGTCACGGAAGCAGCGGTCGCTGCAGGTTTTTCTGCGGGTGGTGGCGTCTCAGGCGCCTGAGCTGGCGCACTGGCCTGGCCTTCAGCGTCAGCAGCGGCAGGCGTTACGCCCTGGTGCTGCGCTTCATAATCTTTAACCACCGGATTATGAATGGTATGCGCTTCATCACTCTGTTTTTCAGGATCGTTGGCGCTGTAGGTACGCTTCATGGATTCCGCCGCCTCGCGCAGCTCGTCCATCGAAGCTTTCAGCTCCGGCGTCAGGTTCTCCATACTCGCCTTTTCCACCTTTTTCAGGCTGTCCTGAAACTCCTGGAGCTTCAGCTCCTGAGTCAGTTCATTCTGCACGGTGGTGGCAAGCGCGCGCAGGGCGCGAACCCAGCCCGCGACCGTTTTTACGGCAACCGGCAGTCGCTGTGGCCCCAGTACGATGAGGCCGATAACGAAAACCAGCAGCAGCTCGCCAAAACCTATATCAAACACGGATTACACCTGCTCTTTATCGTTACTTTTGGCGCCATCTTTTTTGACGTCATCCGGCTTGTCGGCAAGCGTCTTAGCCGTGAAATCCGCATCCTGAGACGCATCATCTTTCTTCTGCTTATCGTCATCGCCCATCGCTTTTTTAAAGCCTTTGATGGAAGCGCCAAGATCGGAGCCCAGAGAGCTCAGCTTTTTCGTTCCGAACAGCAGCACAACGATCACAGCAATAATCAATAACTGCCAAATACTGATACCACCCATACCTATTCCTCAATGTTCAGACGATAGTTAGCTCTAAGGCCGCATTATAATTACGCGACGGTCCCTGAGCCACGATAAATTCAGCGCATTTTGCGCCAGCCAATCAGCCACGCAACCAGCCCAGCCGCAATCAGCGAAGCGGGCAGATGTTCCCATTCGGGGCGGCTAACCAGCAACAGTGTACCGCTAATCAGCAAGGTCGCACCGATTCCTAAGAGGTAGCGCGACTGTCCCTGACGAACATGATGGTTCTGCAGTTCGCGGGCAATCTTATCAAGACTGTGTTGCAGTTGTTTGCCCTGCCGCAAACTGTCGTAAACCAGTTCAGGGAGTTCGGGCATTTTTTCGATCCAGAACGGTCCTTTCTCTTTAAACGCCCGCACCAGGGCCGGAATGCCGACCTGATCTTTGATCCAGGACTCAAGGAAAGGCTTCGCGGTCTTCCACAAGTCTAACTGTGGATAGAGCTGGCGGCCTACACCCTCGATGTAAAGTAATGTTTTCTGAAGTAAAACCAGCTGGGGCTGTACTTCCATATTGAAGCGTCTGGCGGTGTTAAACAGGTTTAACAGCACGTGCCCAAAGGAGATTTCGGCCAGCGGTTTTTCAAAAATAGGTTCGCAGACGGTGCGAATAGCAAATTCGAACTCTTCGACGTTGGTATCCGGTGGCACCCAGCCTGAATCAACGTGCAGCTCGGCGACCTTACGATAATCACGGTTAAAGAAGGCGATAAAGTTTTCCGCCAGATAGCGCTTATCTTCTTTGTTCAGCGAGCCAACAATACCGCAGTCGATACCGATATACTGTGGGTTTTCAGGATGCTCGTGGCTGACAAAAATATTGCCCGGGTGCATATCCGCGTGAAAGAAGCTGTCGCGAAACACCTGAGTAAAGAAGACTTGAACGCCGCGCTCGGCCAGCAGTTTCATATTGGTGCCGTTCGCCTCAAGCGCCGCCACGTCCGAAACCGGAATACCATAAATGCGCTCCATCACCAGCATGTCCTGACTGCAGTAGTCAGAATAAATCTCCGGTACATAGAGCATCGGGCTGCCGTCAAAGTTTCGGCGTAGCTGAATGGCATTGGCCGCTTCACGCAGCATATCCAGCTCATCGATCAGCGTTTTTTCGTACTCGCGCACCACCTCGAGCGGACGCAGACGGCGGCCGTCGGGCAGCAGTCGCGGCACCCAGCGCGCCAGGCGATAGATCAGGCGCATATCGGCTTTAATGATCGGCAAAATATCCGGGCGAATGATTTTTATCACCACCTCTTTGCCGTTCTCTTTCAGCTTCGCGGTATGCACCTGCGCAATGGACGCGGAGGCCAGCGGCTGAATATCGAAATCATCAAACCAGGCCTCGACCGGCTGGTTGCCCATCGCCTGCTCGATTTTCTGCTTTGCCAGCACGCCGTCAAAGGGGGGAACCCGGTCCTGCAGCATCGCCAGCTGATCGGCAATCTGAGGCGGGAAGAGGTCCCGGCGGGTGGAGAGCATCTGGCCGAACTTAATCCATACCGGCCCCAGCTCCTGCAACGCCATGCGCAGACGCTGGCCCAACGGCAGCGTTTTGTGGCGGTTTGGCATCCAGAACAGCATTCGCCGCCAGATCCGCAGCGGCAGGGTGATACGCATTTTGGGGATCAGTTCATCGAGGCCATAACTCAGAAAAGTACGGACGATAAAATAGAGGCGTCGAATTTCGCCTGGCGTCATTTTGCCTCCAGTTTATCCAGCCGTTTCGCCAGCGCATCAACGTCACGCGCCACGGCGGCGCTCTCTTCAGCAAACCAGGCAACTTCAAGTGAACCCGGGGCCATTCGCCACTCTTCCGTCAGCGCTTCGGCAACATAGCGCTGCTGGCGCTGAGCGCTGCGACGCAGGAAGGAGGCCCCACCGCGCAGCAGTTTGCTGACGCTTTCGGCTGCAATATCGCCCGTCCAGGGAGCTAGCAATTCCGCCAGATCAAATTCGGCCAGGTCCGCCAGCGCGACAAAATTTTGCACCACCTGGATATCGCCCTGCACTTCCAGGGAGCCATCGCGGATCAGCGACGTCAGCTGCTGGCGATCGCGCAGACGAGGCAGCACGCTGACGCGAGTGCTCACCGTGCAGTCGGCTTCGCCTTCCCACGCACCAAGCACATCGATCTGGCGGTCGCCAAAGACCAGCACCAGCGGCGATGAAAATTCGTTTAGCGCAACGCGCAGTACCTTGCCATACAGGCGCTGACGCGCGGGTTTCAGAGCATTTTCACGCCACAGAAACCGGTTCAGTGCGCCTTCAATGGCGGCGGCCACTAAGGGTTTAAACGGCATCCCCTCATCTCCTGTCAGAACTTGTACCCACGGTGCAGTGCAACAATACCCGCCGTAAGATTGAAGTATTCGACGCTGTCAAAACCGGCGTCCTGCATCATGGCTTTTAAGGTGTCCTGATCCGGGTGCATACGGATGGACTCGGCCAGGTAGCGATAGCTCTCTGCATCGTTAGCCACCGCTTCACCAATACGCGGCAGAACATGGAAAGAGTAGAGATCGTAGGCTTTGCTCAGCGGTTCAATAATCGGTTTAGAGAACTCCAGCACCAGTAAACGACCGCCCGGCTTGAGCACGCGATACATGGAACGCAGCGCCTTTTCTTTATCGGTCACGTTACGCAGACCGAAGGCAATGGTAATGCAGTCGAAAGAGTTATCCGGAAACGGTAGCGCTTCCGCGTTGGCCTGGACATACTCAACATTGCCGACAACCCCGAGATTGCGCAGCTTTTCGCGGCCCATTTTCAGCATAGAGTCGTTGATATCCGCAAGCACAACGTGACCGGCTTCGCCCACCAGACGGGAGAATTTTGCCGTCAGATCCCCGGTACCACCGGCGAGATCCAGCACGTGTTGCCCGCGACGAACGCCGCTGCAATCGATAGTGAAACGCTTCCATACGCGGTGGATACCGAACGACATCAGGTCGTTCATCACATCGTATTTTGACGCGACGGAATGGAAAACTTCCGCCACTCTATCGGCCTTCTGCGTTTTTGCGACGGTCTGAAAGCCAAAGTGCGTTGTTTCCTGTGAATCCTCAGCCATCTGTGTGTGCCTGCTTAATCAAGAAAGTGTTAGGTTGAAGTGTAACAGATTGGGCGAAATTGCCCTATGATTCAACCCTCCTGTGAAAACCGTCGAACCAGCGACACCTGCGGTTTCTCTTACGCTAAGTCTCTGTCCTGATGCTGTTCTTCCGTCTCATTCTCGTCCTCAAGACGAAATGCTTCGTCCTGGGCGGTGGCCTGCTCGGCTAAATCCGGATTAATCTCGCGCTTCACCTCAACGCCAAGCTCGCGGAAAGCCTCCGCCTGCGCCAGCAAGTTCCCACGCCCTGTCGTCAATTTTTTCATCGCCTGGCGGTAGTTATCCTGTGCCTTGTCCAGCCCCTGCCCGACGGCGCTCATATCGTCGATAAACAGGCGCATTTTGTCATACAGGCGGCTGGCCCGGTCGGCGATCTGCTGGGCATTGCGGCTCTGGTGTTCATAGCGCCAGATATTGGCGATGGTCCGCAGCGCCACCAGCAGAGTGGTCGGACTGACCAGCATAATATTGTTTCTGAGCGCCTCAGAGATCAGCTCAGGCTGCCTGTCGAGCGCCAGCAGAAACGCGGGCTCGACCGGGATAAACATCAGCACGTAGTCGAGGGAGCGCAGGCCGGGAAGCTGCTGGTAGTCTTTACGCCCCAGCAGGCGAATATGGTTACGCACCGCCGCGATATGTTCCTGCAGTGCGGTTTCCCGGGTGTAGTCGTCTTCGGCATTAAAATAGCGCTCATAGGCCACCAGCGTCATTTTGGCATCGATCACCACGTCTTTATCCTGCGGCAGACGCACGATCACGTCCGGCTGCATCCGCCCGCGGGTATCGGTTTCAATACTGACCTGGGTTTGATACTCATAGCCTTCACGCAGGCCGGAGGCCTCCAGCACGCGTGTGAGCACCACCTCGCCCCAGTTGCCCTGGGTTTTGTTATCCCCTTTCAGGGCGCGGGTCAGGTTCACCGCCTCCTGGGCCATTTGCGCATTCAGCTGCTGCAGATTGCGGATCTCATGGGCCAGGGTGTGGCGTTCCCGCGCTTCCTGACCAAAGCTGTCCTGCACCTGACGGCGGAAACCGTCCAGCTGCTCGCGCAGCGGCGTTAACAGGCCGTGGAGGCTCTGGCGGTTTTGTTCATCCACCCGGCGGTTGCTGTGCTCAAAAATACGGTTGGCGAGGTTTTCAAACTGTTCGCTGAGGCGCTGCTCGCTGTTAATCATCTGGCGGACTTTGTCTTCCGCATGAAGCTGGGTGGATTCCAGGCGTGTGGTAACCTCGCGCAGATCGGCTTCAAGGGAGGCGTTGATTTCGCGCAGGCTACGCAGTTCATTATTCAGCAGTTCACACTCATCACGCCAGTGGTCGCCCTGGGTCAGCCGCTGCCGCGCCGCGCTCAGCTCACCGTAGAGGTCGCGCTGCTCAGCCAGCAATTCCGCCTGCTGCTGTGCCGCACGGTAGCTCGCCACCAGCCAACCCACCAGCAAACAGACCAGCGCAATACCCGCGCTAACGATGGTTGAGATATCCATAATGCCCCCTGCAAAAACTGCTCACTCAGCAAAATACGGATTTTGCTGTATAGATGTCCAGTTTGAAAGGGTTTTCCTGCGAGACGCCACGCAAAAAACAGGGGCCGGACAGGCCGGCCCCGGATAAGGAGGGAAAACTACAGCAGGCGACGAGCCGCTTCCACGACGATTTTCACCGCGTGGCTTTCGGTCTGCTTCATGGTTTCGGCGTTCGGGATCTCCTGCTGGGTGCGGTTAACGATCACACCCGCCACCATCCCCGCGCGCAGCCCCTGGCTGGCGCACATGGTCAGCAGGGTTGCAGATTCCATTTCATAGTTCATCACGCCCATCGACTGCCACTCTTCCATCGAACCTTTAAAGCGGTTCACTACGCGGCCTGAGAAGGTGTCATAACGCTCCTGGCCCGGGTAGAAGGTGTCGGAAGAGGCGGTCACGCCAACGTGCGTCGTGGCCCCGATGGATTTCGCCGCAGCGACCAGGGCGGTGGTGCACTCAAAGTCTGCCACCGCCGGGTACTCCATCGGCGCAAAGTGCAGGCTGGCACCGTCCAGACGAACCGACGCGGTGGTCACCAGAACGTCACCCACATTGATATGCGGCTGAATGGCGCCGGTGGTGCCAATACGCAGGAAGGTACGGATCCCCAGCTGCGCCAGCTCTTCCACGGCAATAGAGGTAGACGGGCCGCCGATGCCGGTAGAGCAAACGATAACCGCTTTGCCGTCCAGCTCTGCACGCCAGGTAGTAAATTCACGATGTGCAGCCAGCTTGACCGGCTTATCCATCAACGCGGCAATCTTCTCCACACGCTCCGGATCGCCCGGAACAATCGCCAGTGTTGCCCCATCTAAATCTTTTTTGGTGAGGCCAAGGTGAAAAACATCAGACCCGGACATAGGTGACTCCTCTGTGAATATGTTTGTCAGAAGCAGCAAAAGGGTATTTTACAGAAGTCATGCGCTTCTTTTCGTGATAGCAATCACTCAAGGCAAATTGCATTGCATCATATTACTTATAAAATTAGATGCAGATCACATTTATAAGTCTGGTGCGCTGCGCTATGCACAAAAGATAGCCGCTTTCGGGCAATGTGGTTTGCTGACGTGACGCTATAGTTATCTGACGCGCTAAAAAGGGTACGGAGACTGCCATGACAACCACCAAACAACCGGGATTTGCACCTGCTGCTGCACCTCACGCGGCCACCCTGATTCAGACCCCAGAAGAGACGATTATCACGGGAGAAACCTCTATCCCCTCCCAGGGCGATACCATGCCTGCCTGGCACGCAAGACCCAAAGTGGCCGGGGACGCTCTGCCCGTGGTTATCGTTGTCCAGGAAATCTTTGGCGTCCATGAACATATCCGCGATCTGTGCCGCAGACTGGCGCAGGAGGGCTATCTCGCTATCGCCCCGGAGCTGTACTTCCGCCAGGGCGATCCTAATGACTATGCCGATATTCCCACGCTGCTTTCCGGCCTGGTCAATAACGTGCCGGATGCGCAGGTGCTGGCCGATCTGGACCACGTTGCCAGTTGGGCGGCACGCAACGGCGGGGATCCGCATCGATTGATGGTCACCGGTTTCTGCTGGGGCGGGCGAATCACCTGGCTCTACGCGGCCCATAATCCGCAGCTCAAAGCCGCCGTGGCCTGGTACGGTAAGCTGACCGGCGAAAAGAGCATAAACTCGCCGAAGCATCCCGTGGATATCGCCACCGACCTTAACGCGCCGGTGCTGGGACTCTACGGCGGGGAGGACACGGGGATCCCGCTGGAGAGTGTGGAAACCATGCGCCAGGCGCTGCGGGCGGCAAACGCCAGCGCGGAGATCGTCGTCTACCCGGAGGCCGGGCACGCGTTTAATGCCGATTACCGCACGAGCTACCATCCTGAATCCGCCCGCGACGGCTGGCAGCGAATGCTGGCGTGGTTCGCTCAGTACGGTAAAAAGTAACCTTATCAGGGCCGATGAGTTAGCGCTCGTCGGCTTCTTCCAGCGGCAGGATCCGCCACTCGTTTGCAGTCTGGCCCGGCGAAATCCACATCGGTTCGACGTTGCCAATCCTCGCGCCGTAGGGCGTACCCAGCGCATAGCGGCGCAGCACCCGGAACACCCCGGAGTGGGCCACGACAAGCGGACGCTCATACTGCGTCAAAATGGCATTCAACGCGCTGACCACGCGGGTACAAAACGCCTCCCAGCTTTCCCCGCCTGGCGGCGTCTCTTCATAAGGCGTCAATTCAGACCACGGGCGCAGCTCCAGATCGCCCCAGTCCCGTTCACGCAGACCGTCAAATACCGCGTAAGACGCATCGGGCAGCGCCAGCTCGGCGGTTTGCCGTGCGCGCAGCAGCGGACTCACGGCAATCCCACTCCAGCGGTAGCGGCTTAATAGCGCCCCGGCCTCCTGGGCCTGCCACTCGCCCTCTTCCGTGAGCGGCACATCGCTCCGCCCGCCGATTAATTTATCGCGGTTCAGCGGCGTTTCGCCGTGGCGAACAAAAACAAAAGGCTTACAGATTATTGGCATCGTTCCGTCTCTATCATGGGGTCGGTAATGATGTGGCAGTTCAATGCCTGCTGCCACTGCGTCGGGCTATCAATAACGGTAAATAAAGGGGCGAACCAGCGGCACGACAGCTGTGAAACCAGGGCCTGCAGACAGGAGAGCGTGGGATGGACATTCCAGCGGCAGAACTCCACCTCACCGGCAAGCCACTGCTGGCGGGCCAGCTGATTCATATGCCCGGTAAACAGGGTTCGGTGATGGAAATCATCCCGACCGCGCAGCGCGCCCGCCATGCCGTTTATCCCGTCCGGATCGGCGGCCAGCACCAGCTGCGCATCGGCGCTGAACAGCGGCAAACTCTGCGCCAGCATCTGTAATTCGGCGGCAACCTCGGGCTGCAGGCTGCCATCGTTATGCTCCGCCATCTGGATGAGCATCGCCCGGCAGGCGGCATCCAGCGCGAGATCCGTTTTGCCTTCACGTGCGCTGAGCAGCGCCAGCTCTACGGCTCGTCCGGAAGGCGGGACCGGGCAGAGGGTCGGCTGCTGCAGATGGACCCGCAGCTTGTCCAGCTGCTGACGCTGAGGGGTGTCGTACAGACCATAGGAGGCATCCACCAGCGCGATATCGGCAGGCGGAGGAGGATCGAAGCGGAACAGCGCCGATTCCATACTGATATCGCCGCTGTAAAACAGCCCCCCCGCCACGTCGAGGTGAAACCAGACCCCGCCCCAGGCGTGGCCGCAGCTGCCGGTCGTGACCAGAATATCGCCCAGACGGAACTGACCGCGCACCGGGACAGGTTGCACATTGCGCCCCGGCGGCAGGGCCTGAGCGGTGACCTCGCTGCAGTAGATCGGAATATCCATCGGCAGGCGGCTCAGACCGGCGATATGATCCCCGTGATCGTGGCTCAGCAGGACCGCATCAAGATCCGGCGGCACGGGCCACGGGGCTTCATCCGGCTCCAGCGCCCCGCCCGCGTCCAGCAGGATGCGCTGCCCGGCCGTACTGACAAGAATGGCCGCCGGGGCTTTACGGTGCAGACCGCTGATAATCTCTATCTTCACGCCGCCTCCAGACGCCAGCCCTGGGTCAAACGCAGGTGAACGCTCTCTCCGGGCGCAACCGGCGAGTGATGGAAGGCGCTTAGCGTCTGTCCATCCCGCAGGCGCAGGTCGAGTAAATAACGTTCACCCTGATAAATACAGCTCTCCACCTCTGCACTCAGACCCTCATCGGCAATCTGGACATGCTCCGGGCGTACCAGCACCGGCTGCGGAGTCCCACTCTCACCGGACCTGAAGCCCGCCTGCAAAGAGGCGAAGTCCAGATGCCGGGTAGCGCTCCTTGTTGCCAGCGACAGCACACTGCCTTTGCCGATAAATCCGGCAACCCAGGCATTTTGTGGCTGCTGATAGAGATCTTGCGGCGCGCCCCACTGTTTTAACTCCCCCTGATGCATCACGGCGATATGGCTGGCCAGCGCCATCGCCTCGGCCTGATCGTGGGTCACGTAGACAAAGGTCGCCCCGGTACGACGATGAAATTCGCGGAAGGTCTGCTCCATCGTGGCGCGCAGATGCCGGTCCAGGTTCGCCAGGGGTTCATCCAGCAGAACCACCTGCGGCTCAGAAACCAGACAGCGGGCCAGGGCCACGCGCTGACGCTGCCCGCCACTCAGCTCCTGAGGCGAACGCCCGGCATAAGCGCCCAGCTCAACCACCTCCAGCGCCGCCATCACCTGTTTCTGACGTGCCGCGCCGTTCACCTTGCGCAGCTTAAGCGGATAACCCACGTTTTCCGCCACCGTCATATGCGGCCAGAGGGCGTAGGACTGAAAGACCATTCCCATATCCCGCAGTTCGGGCGGCGTATGGGTCGCGGCATCCGCCAGCAGGCGATCGCCCAATAACAGACGCCCCTCGCTCAGATGTTCCAGCCCGGCCAGAATACGCAGCGTGGTTGTTTTACCGCAGCCGCTCGGCCCCAGCAGCGCGGTAAATGCGCCCTGAGGGATCGTCAGGCTTAAATCCCGCACCACGGTCTGGTCGCCGAAGACTTTACTTAGTCGCTCCAGTCTCAGTTCTGCCATGGGATCACTCCTTTGGGTAAATAGCGGCCAAGAGCGCTCAGCAACAGCATCACCATTGCCACCAGCGCCACAACCAGGACGGAAATTGCCGACGCCAGCACCTTGTTACCGCTTTCGTCGAGGTTAAAAATGACCACGCCCAGGGTCTCTTTTCCGGCGCTCCAGAGCAGCGCCGAGACCGTCAGCTCATTCACCGCGGTAAGGAATACCAGCAGCGCACCGGCAAAGGCCGCAGGCGCTAATAGCGGCAGAACGATATGGCGTAGCCGCTGGGAGAAATTCGCCCCGGCGAGGCTGGCCGCCTCTTCCATCGCCGGATCGAGCTGCAACATGCTGCTGTGCACCGGCTTCAGGCAGACGGTGAGGAAACGGGCCAGATAGGCAAAGAAGATAATCGCCAGCGTCCCGCTCAGGCTGATATCCAGGAAAGGCAGCGGGCGGGAGAACAGCAGAATGCAGGCAATCGCCAGCACCACGCCGGGCAGCGTATAGGGAATATCGATCAGGCTATGCAGCCAGCGCAGCGGTCGGCTGGGGAAACGCACCAGCAGCCACGCCAACGGCAGGCTCAGCAGCATCAGCACCGAGGCGGCGGAAACGGAGAGTAGCATACTGTTGGTCAGCGCCCGCCAGGTGGCGCTTTGCTCGTCGAAGATTGCCCGCCAGGCGGCAAAGGTCAGCGTCTCGCCGGTCAGCGGCACGCCAAGCGTCGGCACTAAAGAGGTCGCGATCAGCGCCAGCAGCGGCGCGACCAGAATGGCGAACAGCACCGCGCCCAGCAGTAATTCTGTCGCCAGACGCCACCGACCCAGCGTAAAACCGAGCGCCCGCCCGGCCATGCCGATCAACGGCAGCGCGTAGCGCCGCTGCATCCGTCCCTGTAGCGTCACGATCCCGATTGCCAGCACGCCCATCAGCACCGACAACGCCGCCACTTCATTGAGCATCGACGGACCAAAACTGGAGAGCGTCTGGTAAATATGGACCGGCAGAACGAAATACGAAATGGGGATACCGAGCATGGCCGGGATCCCGAAGTTACCGAGCGCAGAGACAAAGGCAATCGCCGCCCCCGCCCACAGCGCGGTCCGGCACAGCGGCAGGACAATATCGAAAAAGACCCGCCACAAAGACGCGCCGTTCAACCGTGCCGCCTCAATATGCTCTTTTGGCAGGCACTGAAGCTGGGTGCGCAATGCCAGGAAGACCAGCGGCGCATGCTGGATCCCCAGCAGGAGGGCGATCCCTTCCGCAGAGTAGAGCGGATTAGTGCTGCCAAATCCCGGGGCCAGGCCGATACTGTTCAGCAGAATGCTGCTCGGGCCAAAGAGCTGGAGCCAGCTCAGGGCCGTGACCTGCGGCGGGATCATCATCGGCAGCATAAACAGAAATACCCACACCGGCTTAATGCGGATATTAGTCAGCGCCAGGCAGAACGCAAACAGGCTGCCCAGCAGCAGAGAGAGTAGCGTCCCCAGCCCGCTGGTATAAATGCTGTTCCAGAGCGCAATCCAGGTGGAAGGGTTGCTGAGTACGCGCCACAAACTGCTGTCGCTACCCTGTCGCCAGTCGATCAGCGCCGAGAGCAGCAGCCGCAGACTCGGCAACAGGCTTAGCAACGCGACAAGAATAAGCAGCAGCCAGAGCAGCCCTTTGGTCGGGCTGCTGCTGGCGTTGTGACGTAATGTCATGGTGGTCATCAATTAGCGGTTTCCGAACAGGTCGGCAAAACGCTTTTTATTGGCATCGGTATCGGCCAGCGCTTTGGCCGCATCGAACGGCATCAGCTTAATGCTCTCGCGGGGTGGGAATCCCGCCGGAACAGGCAGCTTCGCATCGGCAGGCAGGTAACCCTGCTGCAGCACCAGTTTTTGCCCCTCGTCAGACAGCACGAAGTCGATAAACGCTTTTGCGCCTTCCGGGTTTTTGGCGTCTTTCATCATCGCAACCGGCTCGGTCACAATGCTCACGCCCTCTTTCGGGAAGACGAAATCGATCGGTGCCCCTTTGGCTTTCTCGCGGATGGCCATGTAGTCCACCAGCACGCCGTAAGCTTTGCTCCCGGAGGCAATGGCGCTCATGACCGCACCGTTGCCGGTTTGCGGCATCGCGCCGTTAGCCTTCAGCTTTTCGTAATACTGCCAGCCCAGCGCCGGATCGTTCATCAACGTGGCCTGGTGGATCTGCGCCGCGCCGGAATAAAGCGGGCTCGGCAGCGTGGTCATATTTTTCAGTTCCGGCTTGAGCAGATCCTGCCACGAGGAGGGTTTGACCGGGGCTTTAGTGTGATACGCAATCCCGGTGGTGATCAGCTTGGTGCCGTAGTAGTAGCCCGCTTTATCGTACAGCTGAGCATCAAAACGGGCGGCCTGCGGGGATTGATACGCCGCCAGTAAGTTCTGCTGTTTCAGGGATTCCATTGTCACGCTGTCGGCAATCAACAGGACATCCGGCGCAGCACCACCGGCAGAAAGCTCGGCCTGCAGGCGTGCGGTGAGCTTAGTAGTTCCGTCGCGGATCCACTTCACTTCAATATCCGGATGCGCTTTTTCAAAGGCGCTGACGGTCATCTGCGCATCTTCATTTGGCTGGCTGGTGTAGAGCGTCAGCGTGGATTTTGCAAAAGCCGAGGTGCTCATGATGGCCAACAGTGCCGCGGCCAGCGCAGTTTTCTTACTCATGGTTCAGTCCCCTTTGTTTTCGTTGCGACGATTAAAACAAGGAAATCTGACAAAAATATGACTGTGGGCTTTCGTAGTAATAACGTCATCTTGCCGCGCTAGCATGTGCGAAAAATGAGTGACAGGAAGGGAAAATGACACCGGAAACGCGTCGCAGCGCTATCGTCGCCCTGGTAACAGAACGCGGAGAAACCAGCATTGAAGCGCTCTCTCACCACTTTGGCGTCTCGCTGCAAACCGTGCGCAGCGATCTGCGGGACTTAACGACGCAGGGATTGCTGCTGCGCCGTCATGGGATGGTCGCCACTTTCGCCCGCGAAAATATTGGCTACCAGCAGCGGGAGATCGTCAATATCCACGGCAAACGCTGGATTGGCGAGCGGACCGCGCAGCTACTGAGCGAGGCGCAAAGCTGCTTTCTCGGCACCGGCACCACCGTCGAGATGGTCGCCCGCGCCCTGCCGGAAACCGCGTCGCTGGCCGCATTTACCAATAATCTGCATGCGGCGCTGCCGCTCAGCCATCTTCCCGGCTGCGAGCTGACGGTGGCGGGCGGACGTATCCGCAAGCGGGATCTGGATATTATTGGCAGCGATGCCCTGACCTTTTTTAGCCGCTACCGGGTCGATGTCGGGGTGGTGTCGGTGGGTGGGATCGGGGAATCGGGCGAGCTCTACGATTTTAACGATGACGAAGTGCTGGCCCGTCAGGCCCTGATCGCCAGCGCAGACCTGACGGTGCTGGTGGTGGACAGCACCAAATTTGGCCGCACGGCCCTGTGCCGTAACGGCTGCGTCGGGGATTTTGACTATGTGGTTAGCGACCGCGCCCCAACCGATCGGCAGCAGGCGATGCTCTCCCGACGACAGACGCAGTGGCTGTGCCAGGATGGTGCGAAAAAGCCGTGAGCTGTTAAACCGCTCACAACTTTTCACTATCAACCCGCGCTTTGTTTGACTTTTTACCCCCATCCAGACGATATATCGGCATAAGGCGTGTCACTACGTTACGTAGGCAAGACCTGAAGCACTGCTCCTCCCGACCGGAAGCGCAGTGCTTCAGGTCTTTTTTTTTGCTTCCGGTTTTGAAAGGGCGTGATTATGAATCATCTACAAACCGCGCTGGACATCATCACCCACGTGGGCGGTGCGGAAAATATTGAACACTTAGAACACTGCTCCACCCGCCTGCGGCTGAGTCTATATGACAATGCTAAAGTCGATCAGAGCGCGCTGGAAAAGATCCCCGGCGTGCTGGGCGTGCGGATTAACGTCCAGTGCCAGGTGATCGTCGGCCATGAGGTGGTGCAGGTTTATGAGGCAGCGACCTCCCTGGTCGGCCCGCAGTCAAATGTCCCGGCATCCGGTGAAAAAACGGCAAAAGCCGGACGCGGTGCGCAGATCGTTGACTTTGTGATCAGTGTATTCCAGCCGCTGGTCCCGGCGATTGCCGGGGGTGGCGTCCTGAAATCCCTCCTGCTGCTGATGGACGTGATGGGCTGGCTGACCCGGGACAGTTCCACCTACAAAGTGCTGGATAATATCGGCTCCGCGCCGCTCTATTTCCTGCCGATTCTGGTCGCGATCACCACCGCCATGAAGCTGAAAGTAAACGTGCTGGTGGCCGTCTCGGCGGTCTCGGTGATGGTGCTTCCGGCGATGACCAAACAGCTGGCAGACGGCACCGTCTTCCTCTCTTTCGATCTGAAAAACGTCGCCTACGCCTCGCAGGTTTTCCCGGCCATTCTCTGCGTGCTGTTTTACGCCCAGACGGAAAAACTCTTTAACCGCTACTCCCCCGGCGCGCTGCGTATTTTCCTGTCGCCGATGCTCTCGCTGCTGGTGACGGTCCCGGTCACGCTGCTGATCCTCGGACCGCTGGGCTATGAGCTGGGTGCCGGGCTGGCAACGGTGATCCTCTGGCTGTACAGCAAACTGGGGTTTGTCGCGACCGGCCTGCTGGCCGCTGCCCTGCCCTTTATGGTCGCCGCCGGGATGCACAAGCCGATGCTGCCCTATGCGGTCGCCTCGATGAGCCAGTTTGGCCGCGAGATGCTCTATCTCCCCGCGTCCCTGGCGCACAACATTGCTGAATCGGGTGCCTGTCTGGCAATTGCCCTGCGAACCAAAGATAAGGTGCTGAAGTCCACCGCCTTCTCGGCCGGGATCTCCGCGCTGTTCGGTATTACGGAACCGGCGCTGTACGGCGTGACGCTGCTGAATAAAAAGGCACTCTACAGCGTGATTATTGGCAGCGTGGTCGGCGGGGCCTTTATCGGCTGGATGGCGATCGAAGCCTTCGCCCTCGTCGGGCCGGGTCTGGCCAGTATTTCGATGTTTGTCTCCCCCGACAACGCGATGAATATCGTCTGGGCCTTCGCCGGAGCGGGACTCTCCTTTGTGGTCGCTTTTGCCAGCGCCCTGCTACTCTGGCGGGATAAAGCCGTCGAGCAGACGGCGGATAACGGCCTGAGTCTCATCCGCCCGGTCGAAGGTCAGGTTATCTCCCTGGACGACGTTAACGACGAAGTTTTCTCCCGCCGCATTATGGGCGACGGGATCGCGATTATTCCCGAACAGGGCGTTCTGAAAGCACCGGCAGCCGGTACCGTGGTCAACGTTTTCGACACCGGACACGCGGTCAGCCTGCTCACCGACAGCGGCGTCGAGCTGATTTTCCATATCGGGATCGACACCATCAAAATGAACGGCGAGGGCTTCCACCCACGCGTTGCAGAAGGTCAGCACGTCAGCATCGGCGAGACGCTGATCGAATTTGATATTAACGCCATCAAAGCCGCCGGGTTTGATCCGGTCGTCATGATGGTGGTCACCAACGGCGAGCGTTTCTCGCTGAGCACAGAGAACCCGAGACAAGAGGGTAGTAATCCACACATTATCATGACCTTAAAGGAGTCAGTTTAATGGCTAACAAACCGACATTTCCGGCAGACTTTTTATGGGGTGGCGCTATCGCCGCTAATCAGGCCGAAGGGGCATGGAACGTTGACGGTAAAGGTCCGTCCGTTGCCGACGCGATCACCTGGAAACCGAATCTTTCCGTGAAGGATTACGGCGGCCATATGGCCCTGACCGACGAAAATATTGCCGACGCGTTTAATGGTCGTAACGACGAACTCTATCCCAAGCGTCGCGGTATCGATTTTTATCATCACTACAAAGAAGACGTCGCCCTGTTTGCCGAAATGGGCTTTAAGACCCTGCGCGTTTCCATTGCCTGGTCGCGTATTTTCCCGAATGGCGAAGACGCCGCGCCGAACGAAGCCGGGCTGCAGTTCTATGAAGATCTGTTCCGCGAGCTGCGCGATCACAATATCGAGCCGCTGGTCACTCTCTCCCACTACGAGATGCCCCTGGCGCTGAGCGAAAAATATAACGGCTGGGTGCACCGCAACGTGGTGGACGCCTTTGTTCGCTTCAGCAAGGTCTGCTTTGAGCGCTATAAAGATCTGGTGCGCTACTGGCTGACCTTTAATGAAATCGACAGTATCCACCGCCACCCGTTTACCACCGCCGGGATCCGCGAAGAGAAAAGCGCCCCGGGCAAAGCGACGCAGGATATTTATCAGGGCCTGCACCACCAGTTTGTCGCCTCGGCGCTGGTCACCCGCGACTGCCACGCGATCATTCCGGGCAGCCAGGTCGGCTGTATGCTGACCAAGCTGACCACCTACCCGTTCAGCTGTCGCCCGGAAGATGTTGAAGCGACCCTGAAAAAGAATCTGGAGAACCTGTTCTATGCTGACGTGCAGGTCTTTGGCGAATATCCGCCGCTGATCGCCCGCGATCTGGAGCGCCGGGGTATTCATATTGAGATGCACCCGGAAGACCGCGACATCCTGAAGCAGAACACCGTCGATTTTGTCTCCTTCAGTTACTATATGTCGCTCACGGAATCGACCCAGCCGGACGCCGAACGCATTCCCGGCAACACGGTGCTCGGCGTGAAAAACCCGTACCTGCCCGCATCGGAATGGGGCTGGCAGATTGACCCGATCGGCCTGAAAATCTCCCTGCTTGAGCTGTACGATCGCTACCAGAAACCGCTGTTTATCGTCGAGAATGGCCTGGGTGCGAAGGACGTAGTAGAGAATGGCAAGATCAATGACGGCTATCGTATCGACTACTTCCGCGCCCATTTCCAGCAGACGCTGGAAGCCATCGATGCAGGCGTTGAGGTGATGGGCTTTACGACCTGGGGATGTATCGACATTATTAGCGCAGGCACCTCGCAGATGAGCAAGCGCTATGGCTTTATTTATGTCGATCAGGATGATGAAGGAAAAGGGACGCTGCAACGACTGAAGAAAGAGTCGTTCTGGTGGTACCAGAGAGTGATCGCCAGCAATGGCGCCGATATGGGCTAACGGCCCGACCAGCCGCAGGAATGACCGTGATTACCGTAAAGAAATCGCTGAATAACAGTATGCTACTGGTCGACTACGACCAACAGGAGATGATCCTGTTTGGCAAAGGGATAGGCTTCGGCACGAAGCCCGGCACGCTGTGCGATATTTCGCATGTCGAGAAGGTCTTTATTCCGCTTCAGGACCTGAAATCCCGGCATTTTCTTTCGCTGACGGACACCATTCCTGCGGCCTTTTTCGATCTGACCCACGATATTATCAGCCAGGCCCAGACCGCGTTTAGCGAAAAGCTGAATTCGGTGCTGTTCTTTACCCTGGCAGAACATCTGTGGTTCGCCGCCGAGCGGCTGGAAAAGGGCCAGCTGTTTATGAACAAGCTGAGCTGGGAAGTGAAGCGCTACTACCCGAAAGAGTTTGCGCTTGGCGAGCAGGCAAGACAGCTTGCCAACGCAAGACTGAACGTCGAGCTGCCGGAAGAGGAAGCGGTCAATATCGCCTTCCATCTGATCAACGCCACCAGCCGGGATCATCATGCCAGCGCCCATCAGCAGGTGGAGCTGGTTAATCGCCTGGCGGAGATCGTCCGCTACAAGCTGAACCGCAATATCGATATGCAGTCGGTCAACTATATGCGCTTTATCACCCACCTGCGCTACTTTGCCGAGCGGGTGCTGGCGGGAAAAATTGCCGCCAGCGATACGGAAGATTTTTACCAGGAGCTGCTGCGTCACCGCCCCGACGCGATGGCGGTTTCCTGGGCCATCCGCGATTACGTCCAGGAGAAGTATCAGCTTGCGCTGCCGAAAGATGAGCTGACCTGGCTGAGTATCCATATCAGCCGCCTGATGGAAGGCCACGCCTGAAGAAACGGAGGCTTTCGCCTCCGCTGTCTCTGTTACGCCTCGCGCAGATTCTGCGCCGCCTTCACCATATTGGCTAACGCGCTGCGGGTTTCCGGCCAGCCGCGGGTTTTCAGACCGCAGTCCGGGTTGACCCACAGACGCTCGGCCGGAATACGGTCGGCGGCTTTTCTCAGCAGGGCCTCGATCCACTCCACGCTCGGCACGTTCGGGGAGTGAATGTCATACACGCCCGGTCCGATTTCGTTCGGGTATTCAAACGCTTCGAACGACTCCAGCAGCTCCATATCTGAACGCGAAGTTTCAATGGTAATCACGTCCGCATCCAGCGCGGCGATGGAATCCATAATGTCGTTGAACTCGCAGTAACACATATGGGTGTGGATCTGGGTCTCATCCTTCGCCACCGCGGCGTTAATGCGGAAGGCTTCAACGCCCCAGGCCAGATACGCCTCCCAGTCGCTGCGGCGCAGGGGTAAACCTTCCCGCAGAGCCGGTTCATCGATCTGGATAATGCCGATACCCGCCGCTTCCAGATCCGCGACTTCGTCACGCAGGGCCAGCGCAATCTGCTTCGCGATGGTTTCGCGGCTGACATCTTCACGCGGGAAGGACCAGCAGAGAATGGTCACCGGACCGGTCAGCATCCCTTTCACCGGCTTGTCGGTGAGGGACTGGGCGTACTTCGCCCACTCCACGGTAATCGCTTGTGGACGGCTGACGTCGCCGATCACCACCGGCGGCTTCACGCAGCGGGAGCCGTAGCTCTGCACCCAGCCATTCTGGGTAAAGACAAACCCGTCCAGATGCTCGCCGAAGTACTCCACCATGTCGTTACGCTCGGCTTCGCCGTGCACCAGCACGTCCAGGCCGAGACGCTCCTGCTCAACGATCGCCTGTTTAATGTGTTCGGCAATGCCGGTGCGGTAGTTATTCGCATCCAGGTTGCCCTTTTTGAAGTCCAGACGCAGGCCGCGAATTTCGGTGGTCTGCGGGAAGGAACCGATAGTGGTCGTCGGCCAGGCCGGCAGGTTAAAGCGGGTACGCTGGGCCTCAGCACGTTGGCTATACGGGCTGGTCCGCTGGCTGTCCTGAGGGGTGATCGCCGCCAGGCGTTTTTCCACCGCCGCATTGTGCACGCGGGAAGAGTGGCGACGGGCCTGGATCGGGGCGCTCCACGCCTCCAGCGGCGCGGTATCGCCCGAACGTAGCGCATCGCGCAGCAGCGTCAGCTCGGCGCACTTCTGCAGGGCGAAGGCAAACCAGCTTTTCACCTCTTCGTCGAGGCGGGTTTCGACGCTGAGATCGATAGGGCTGTGCAGCAGGGAGCAGGAAGAGGCAACCCACAGGTGGCGTTTCCCGACGAGCTCTTTAATCTGCGCGTATTTTTCACTGAGATCGGCACGCCAGACGTTACGGCCATTGACCAGACCGGCAGAGAGCAGCCACTCGGACGGCAGACGCTTGTGCAGCTCCGCCACGTTATCGTTGCCGTGGACAAGGTCAACGTGCAGACCCTGCACCGGCAGGCGGGTGATGGTATCCAGGTTCGGCGTCACGCCTTCAAAATAGGTGGTCAGCAGCAGCTTAAGCTTGCCCGTAAGCGCGGTATAAGCCGGTTTAAACGCCTCCAGCCATGCCTGCGGTAGCTCCAGAACCAGCGCCGGTTCATCGATCTGCACCCACTGGATGCCGCGCTTCGCCAGCTCGCCCAGCACCTGCTGGTATACCGGGAGGATCTCCTCCAGCAGCGACAGCCTGTCGAACGGCTCGCCCTTCACTTTGCCCAGCCACAGATAGGTAATCGGTCCGAGCAGAACCGGCTTAACGTGATGGCCCAGTTCAAGCGCCTCATCAACTTCGTCAATCAGCTGGGTCCAGGCCAGTCTGAACTGCTGGCCTTTGGTGAATTCCGGCACCATATAGTGATAGTTGGTGTTAAACCATTTGGTCATTTCCGCTGCGGCTGCCGGTTCACCGGTCGGCGCACGTCCGCGCCCGATACGGAACAGGGTGTCGATATCGACAGAGCCATCTTTATTCTGGTGACGCGCCGGAACGTTACCCAGCAGCAGGCTGGTGGTCAGGACATGATCGTACCAGGCGAAATCGCCTACGGGGAGCAGATCGATCCCGGCCTGCTTCTGCTGATCCCAGTGGCGGGCGCGCAGCTCGCGACCCACCGCCAGTAACTCTTCACGGCTGGAGTTGCCCGCCCAGTAACTTTCTTGCGCTTTTTTCAGCTCGCGACGCAGGCCAACGCGAGGGAAACCGAGGGTGTGATTCAGAATTGTCATTTTATGCACCTTATGGAATTTTTCGGATTTAGCCATCTGGATGTTTACACCGCTATCTTTCGCAAGTACTGTATAATCCTCAAGCGCAAATTGTTCACGCCGAAGTGAAGGACATTCATGATCGAGATTAAACACCTGAAAACGCTGCAAGCGTTACGGAACTGCGGGTCTCTCGCGGCGGCGGCGGCCACGCTGCACCAGACACAATCCGCCCTTTCGCATCAATTCAGCGATCTGGAGCAGCGGCTGGGCTTTAAGCTATTTGTCCGTAAAAGCCAGCCGCTGCGTTTTACGCCGCAGGGCGAGATCCTGCTCCAGCTGGCAAACCAGGTTCTGCCGCAGATCGGCCGCGCCCTGCAGGCCTGCAGTGAGCCGCAGCAAACCCGCCTGCGCATCGCCATCGAATGCCACAGCTGTATCCAGTGGCTGACTCCGGCGCTTGAGCAGTTTCGTGAAAGCTGGCCGCAGGTGGAGATGGACTTCAAATCCGGCGTGACCTTCGACCCGCAGCCGTCCCTGCAGCAGGGCGAGCTGGATCTGGTCATGACCTCTGATATTCTGCCGCGCAGCGGGCTGTTCTATTCCCCGATGTTCGACTTTGAAGTGCGTCTGGTGCTGGCCCCGGAGCATCCGCTGGTGCAAAAAACGCGTATCACGCCGCAGGATCTGGCCGATGAAACGCTGCTGATCTATCCGGTCCAGCGTCAGCGTCTGGATATCTGGCGTCATTTCCTGCAGCCGGCCGGTATCAGCCCGCAGCTGAAAAACGTCGACAATACCCTGCTGCTGATTCAGATGGTGTCTGCCCGGATGGGCATCGCGGCGCTGCCGCACTGGGTGGTGGAGAGTTTTGAGCGCCAGGGTCTGATTACGACCAAAACCCTGGGCGAGGGATTGTGGAGCCGACTGTACGCCGCCGTGCGCGATGGCGAGCAGCGTCAGCCGGTAACGGAAGCCTTTATTCGCTCAGCGCGGAACCACGCCTGCGACCATCTCCCGTTTGTGCGGAGCGCGGAGCGACCCAGCGCCGATGGACCCACAGCGACGCCATTATCACCGCCCCGCCAATAATAAAGCTCGGCCAGTGCGGCTGCTCCTGCCAGATGGCCAGGTTCACCAGCAGCCCGGCCGGGACGTGTACGTTATTCATAATACCCAGCGTACCGGCATCAACCTGGGTGGCACCGTAGTTCCACATAAAGTAGCCCAGCCCTGACGCCACCGCACCCAGCCAGATCAGCACGCTCCACTGCAGCGTGGTGGTCGGCAGCTTCTGCGGATTCCCGAGCATAAACCAGGCGATCACCGCCACCACAAACGCGCCGGTATAGAACCAGGCAAAGGCGTTGTGCTGCGGCATCGGATGCACTTCCATCAGACGCTTATAGCCCACCATCCCGATAGCAAAGCTGATATTCGCCAGCTGGACAAACATCAGGCCGGTCCAGAAGTGATCGCTGACTTTGTCATAGCGAATAATCGCCGCGCCAATCACCGCCAGCAGCGCGCTAAGCGCGTAGCCCCAGCGTAGCCGACGACGGCTGAGCACGTCGTAAATCAGGGTGATATAGAGCGGCGTCAGCACGGTAAACAGCAGGAATTCCGTTACCGACAGGTACAGATAGGCCTGGAAGCTGAACAGATACATGATGCCCAGCTGCATCGACCCGACCAGCATATAGAGCGACAGAACTTTCAGGCTCTGCCCGCGCGGACGCAGAAACGGCAGGAACACCAGCATCGCCAACCCGACGCGCATCAGCACCGAGAAGTAGCTATCGACCTGTCCGGCGAGGTATTCACCAATCAGGCTAAAGGAAAAGGCCCACAGAATAGTGGTAACGATCAGTAACGGCACGGTGCTGTCTCTCAGAAAGTGTGAGAGCACATTGTAGCGAAGGTGTTGAGAGGATGTTTGGGTTTTTGGTTGACGAGTGATTATTATTTAATCACCACTGTACCTAAAAAGACAGGGCATGTTGCCTGATTATTATCGTGTGAAAAACTGTCGCGTAGTGCCGTTATTTATTATTGTTTTTATGATGTGCACGACATATTTAAAATTTAACTTTCATTTATTTCATCTGGACTTAAACAGTCTTTTCCCGCTAATATTTATTTTATTTAGACGTAGCATTAAGACTGAATGTTATTTTAAGCGCGGACTGAAGGTGCACCACCACCAACAGCCCGCTGACCACAACTAACTAACCAGGAGTTAATCATGGCTGAGCGCAATTCTAAGTCAGAAATCGCCACAGTGAAAGCACCGCAACCCCTTTCCCGCTGTGAGTTTTACGATCGCGCGCGTAATAATTACATTCCGCTGCAGGGGAAATGGATTTCACAGGCGGGCTTTACGCCGGGTATGCCGATAAAAATCCGGGTGATGCCGGACTGTATTGTGATCACCACCCAGAATACCCGCGAGCTGTGGGGCTGCGCGGAAGGCTTAAGCGTCGCCGGGTTCAGCAAACGGAAGATGAATCAGTGGATCAAAGCATTTCCCGGTGCAATTAACGATACCGGCGATGTGCCGGTGGTGAAGCGGGGTAACAGGAACGCGGTGTAAGAACTGATAACTTGTCCCGGTCTGAATGGCCGGGACTCTCGCATTACAGATGCCTATCAGTTACACAACTTTAATTACAGTCTCGGGCAAAAATCAAAGCCTCTGCAAATAACATTCGCAGTCCAATTCATATGATTTCAAGTCATCAACCAGTTCATTGATGAACGATTTGCAAGCCTCTTTCAGTATATGGCTCGCTATGTCTGGATAAGTTTCAAGACTCCATACACTCCCTATCAGCCACAAGCCATTAGGCTGTTTTTGAAAGAAAAGAATCGGAGAGTCTTCGAAATCCATCGACTCATAAAGGAAATCACCATTATCCATTAATAACCATGACGACACTTCTTTTGCGAACTCTAGTAGTAGGATCCCTTTTTCGCAAAAAACATTTTTCTCCCCTACGGAAATAATCAACTCTCCCTCTACCTCAGCCAAAAGCTGAGGCCCTTCCCTCAAAGTACCTAAAGACAAATTTTTATATTGAATAATCATTTCACATTTACCGGGAATGCGTTCCAAATCTTCCCATCCTCTCCGACTATGACACGAACACTTGTCTGTCCTTTCGTGCCTATAGGTTTACCGAAATCGACGACGACTCTGAATGAACCTGGTTGATTATTTGGCAAAAACAACGCGTTAGGAGAATTCAAAGCATCCTTAACAAGTGTTCTAATCTCCTCAGCATTATTTGTATTAAATTGTGCTGAACGGCTCGCTGAAGTACCAGTCATATGTTTATCTTTAGGAGTCCAATTGGCAACATCATTTTTCGCTGAGTTAAATGCTGTTTTGGAAGCATTATCAATCGCATCCCAAGAACCATTTTTGACAACTTGCTCTCTGCTACTGCCAGCAGCTGAGCTGCTACCAGAATTCGCCACCTGTCCGGGTTTCAGCACACTTCCTACACCCAGCCTACCATACGCAATATCCGTCAATCCTCCCGCGGCAGTCTTCGCTATTGCAGCCTCCAACCAGCCACAATTGCCATCACAATGAGCAACAATATCAGCGTAATGTTGTGCCAGGGACTCATAAGCACGACCCGCCATCTGATCCTGCACGCGCATTTCAGTGTAGGCCTTTTCACTTAGCTCAATCGTTGAGCCAATTTTCTTTGCGCAAGCATCATCTTTTGCATCAAAGCAGGCTTGCAGCTTCTGAACATTCTCCGCCGACTCTTTCGCCATCTCCTTACGGATACGTTGCTCACATTCTGGCTCCCCACCACATTTCTTATAGCGTTCGGTGTACCGTTGAGGACTACCAGTACTCAGGAAGTTATTCTCAGCCGTCGTTTTCCCGACCTGCGCAGCCGCCATCGCATCCGCACCGCTGTCGCCAATCAGTCCTCCGGCAAGGGCGCTGGCCAGCGTGGCCAGGGCTGAGACGGTCTGTTTTTCGCTCTCAGTCAGCTGGCTAACGGTTTTGCCATAAGAAGCCGTCGCAATAGCGGCAGCAATTTCACCCGTTGCCGCACCGGCGGCGGCAACGCCCATATCTTTGCCCTGCGCGGCGGCCAGTGCCGCGTTAACCGTGGCGTGCGCCAGCGCGCGTCCGAGGAGGTTATCTTCCGGGATCGCCTGGCCAATGACATTAGCAATGAAAGGCGCGGCGCCACCGGCCATTGCCGCAGCAATGTCGCCTCCGGCCAGTCCCTGTACGGCCGCCGTGGTTGCCTGGATGGCACGCTGAATGGTGCTTCCGGTGCCCCACTGATCCATAGCAGCTTTATACGCCGGAGTGGCAACCAGTTTCTTGTTGTAATCCTCCCACCCCTTGGTATCTGTCGCGGCAGGTTCCGTGATTTTATCTTTCGCTAATTCCGCCTTGCCTGCGGTGATTGCGGCAATCTGCCCTTCCGTACGCGCAACCTGCGCCATCTGGCTGCCCAGTTCGCCGATCATCTGCGCCGCCTGCAGGCGCTTCTGCTCTTTCTCCTTGTCGAAGATCTGGCCGATGGCCCCGTTGGCATTGGCCGTATCACGGCTCAGATCCGCCACATCCTGCTGCTGGTTAGCCTGGTCACGAACGGTGATTGTGCCTTCTGCCACTGCGGCCTGGGTGGTGCCTTCCGCATGGCCGCTTCCGCCCGCGCTCGCCAGCATGTTGCTGGCCGCATTCATCGCACTCTGGGCCAGCATGCTGCCGCCAGTGCTGAGGCCCACACCCTGATGCTCGACCTTGTAGTCCGCTTCGTTATGAATATCGCTAAAGCCCAGCGTACCGGTGTCGAGGCGGTTTTTCTCCGCATCGGCGGTGCTGGCCAGAACCGCACCATCCAGCTGGGTATGGCTGCCGACAGTAATATCGAACCCACCTTTGCCCGCATAGATCCCACTCTGCTCCTGGACGGAGTCATAAGTGCTTTTCATCTTGTCGCGGCTGTAGCTGAAGCTGGCCGATCCGCCCGGCACGCCCCAGGTAAAGCTGGCCCCGGCGCTGACGCTTTGCTGCTTACTGTCGTAGTTATTGCTGTCCTGCAGGCTGGCAACGGTCAGATCGCGCCCGACATCCGCCACCACTTTGTCCCCGTTAACCAGTGCGCCGGACAGCGCCGTGTCGCGGCCGCTATTGAGCGTGACCTGGTTTCCGGCATCGATATTGGTTTCGTTCCAGCTGGTGCCGTTACCTTTCTGATTGCCCTTCGATGCATTGACGCTGGCGGAAACGGTGATCCCTGTACCACCGGAGCCCGCTGTCAGACCCACGCCGATAGAGCCACCTTTGCTGGAGTTGCTCCCGGTCAACATCTGAGTATCTTTGGCAGCCTGAAGGGTGATATCCCGCGCTGCATCCAGGGTCACATCCTGGCCCGCTTTCAGCTGGCCGCCTTCAACATTGATATCGCCACTGCTGGCTTTCTGGCCTTTACCATTCGCGGTCAGGGTCAGGTTATTGCCCGCATTAAGCGTGGCGCTGCGGGTCGTATCCTGCTCTGAGTGGGACTGGGATTTCGATGACTGCGCGCCGAGCGAGAGCATAATGCCGATGGTCGCGCCATTAGATGGATCGCTGCCGTTTGCCGCATCCAGACGCATCGCCTGTGCCGCCTGGTAGCCTGACAGCGCAGTTTTCGCGCCCTGCAGCGCCGCCAGACGACTGTCGCTCTGCGTTGAGGCCGCCTGTGCCGCCGAGACCGCGCTATTGATCGCGTCGCCGACCGTACCGGAGAGCGCCAGCGTCAGGCCAGCGGTTTTCTGTTTAAAGATCTCATCGGTGATATTTTTGTCATGACCCGCGGTGACCAGCACATTATCGCTGTCCACGGTGATGCCTTTTCCGGCCACCAGGTCGGAACCGTTCAGATGCACCTGACCGCCGGAAGCGATAGTGACGTTGCCACCGGTGCTGCCCACGGTACTGACGCTCTGGCTCTGGGTTGTGCCTTTCTGTTTCAGGTCATGCGTGGTTTTACTGGAGCCAATGGTGAAACCAATCCCGCCGGAGCCCATCAGCCCGCTCTTTTTGGTTTCACTGAAGCGCCAGCTGCTGTTGGTATTGGTCGCGGCAAGAATATCGATATTCTCACCGGCTTTAAGGGCCACCTCTTCGTCACCGACCACCTGCGAACCGTTCACCAGGATGTTTTTCCCGGCCTCGACGCTGACGTTATTGCCGCTCAGCAAAGTGCCTTTTTCACGGGTAGCACTGTCTTCCTGAATCTTGACGGTGGTTTTTGTGCTAAGGAGACTTTTTTTCTTTTTGGTTTCTTCCTTGTAGTAGTAATCGCTTTCGGTTGCAGTATTGAAATTAACATTTTCCCCTGCTGCGACGGCAATATCTTGCTGCGCTACAACCTGCGCGGCATTGCTGGTCAGATCGCGTCCTGCCTGGATGGCAATATCGCCGCCTGCGGCGATTTCCGTTCCCTGCTGACGTACGGTCTTTTTGATTTCCCGATTACCACCGGAGCCGGAGTAACTCTCATTACGGGTTGCCTCAGATTGCAGGGTGATATCTCGCCCGGCTTTCAGCGTCACATCCCCTTCCGCTGCCATTCCGGCCGCCTCGCCGTTGAGATCGCGCCCTGCAGCCAGGCTAAGACCCTCTCCGCTGGTCAATGTGGTACCGTCGATAGTTTCGCTGTAAGTTTTCTTCCAGCGGTTGTCCTGAACACTATTTTTGACAGACAGCAGATTTAGATCGTTACCTGCCGTCAGCGAAGCACCTTTTGCTCCGTCGATATTGCTGGCCTTAATCGTCAGGTCATTACCGGCGGTAATATCCAGCTTCCCGCCAGTTGCAAGGGTGCTGGCAGCGGTGGCAGTCGACTTATAATGTTGCCCGTGAGAATCAAATAGCGTGCCGTTATTATTGGCAAGAATATCAATATTGTTCACCGCCTTAAGAACAGCATCGCCCCCGGCGCTCAGCGCCGAACCGGCCATGTTGATATTTTTCCCGGCACTGAGCGACAACGAGTCCAGCGCGCCGATAGCGGCTTTTTCATCCTGTTCAGTAAACTGCGAGCGGCTCCAGCGAGAGTCATGACGAGCCTGTGATGTCAGCGTCAGGTTATTGATATCACCCGCAAGACTCTCCAGCGCAACCTGCTTACCGCTAATGGCGGCACCAATATTATTGATATCGCCAGCCGCGCTAAGCTGCAATCCCTCACCCGCTTTAATAAGCGAGGCGTTGCGGTTTTCAATACTCGTCTGGCTGTCGAGCGTCATTCCCTGCTTCGCCAGCAGTGTACTGCCATTATTGCTGATGCTGTCACCGTCTATGGTCACGTTATCACCGGCAATAACGCTGCCGTTATTAATCGTTACATCCCCGGCGGCGAGATAGAGTTTGGGTACCAGGACGGTCTGGCCGTTGATGGTTGCCGCTTCCCACCAGAGCATACTGCGGTCGAGGGACGCTATCTGGTCGGCGGTTAGCGTCACGCCCGCTTGTAAGCCCAGCGACTGCTGTGCTGCTGCAGCGTTATCCATCAGATACTTCATCTGATCCAGATCGGACCCCATACCGTTGATATAGCGGTTGCCGGTCTGACTCAGTACGGCATTGCTGACGTAGCGGGTATCGAATGCCGCATCACCGAGGATACGGTAGTCATATTCAGGCTTAAGGTTTAAGCGATCGAGGAAATAAGAAGAGCCGAGGAAGGCATTTTGATCCGTATATTGCGCACGCGTTTCCGCAGGCACAGCATCAGGCTGCCTATTTAACAGCTGATAGAGATCGCCATAAACGTTTTTATCCAGCGTCCCCAGACCGTTAAGCTTAGGGTTAATCGCGATCAGATAGGGGCTGTCTGGTTTATCAGACGCGGTGAAATAGCCATTATCACCCTGCGGCAGCGGATAGGCGCTGGTATCAAGCGGCTTGCCCTTCTGTCCGGTGGCCTGCTGATTCTGCTGCCATGGATTCGCATTCAGCACGGTGGCGGTGCCATCCGCCGCATAGTTGATGCTGCCCTGCGAACGGTTACCCAGGCTTATTGCCTGCCCACCCTGCGTATCCAGCGTGCCACCGCCGTTGACCTGCTGAAGGGCATTTTGCAACTGATCGCGCCATTGTGGGCTATTAACCGCTATCGGTTTGAATTCAGTCGGCTCCGCCCCTTCGATTTCCCCGCTAAGGGTCTGCTGGACCAGCGTTTGCAGACCCGGTCGGGTAAGCGTTGGCACGATAGTGCCACGCACATCGGTCGACTCGCTGTTATTTTCGATGGTGCCAAACCGGGTTGTCGTATCACCGTTGGCCTGAATAACACCACGAATAGAGGATGTCTGCTCAGTTCTGTAATTATCTGTTGCTGTGTAATTAATGGTCTGGACGACTTGATTAAAAAAAGATTGTGTTTTTAGGGTCTCATCCGGATCATTAATTTCATCATATTTTTTTATGTAACTTATGGAGGTGTTCGGCTGCGTATAATATTTTTTATATGAATCAGCAAGCGTAAAAATCCGCCATACGGTTTGCGTACCCGATATATATGACTGATTGTTTAACAACTCCCCTGTCATATTCAGATTCTGGCCTGCCAGAATATAGCTGCCCAGGTTGTCTAACCGTTTAACCTGCGCATCCAGATTTTTGCCTGAGGATATCCTGCCTGCCAGGCCGGTCACGGCAGTACTTGACGTAATCCGGGATACGGCAACTTCTTTAATTTGGTCATCTGCAGTAGGCATCGGCGTAATGAAGATGCGGTATCCAGCATCTATCGCTGGATCCACCGGGACCTTTACGAATTGATAAAGCAAATCTTCCGGCTTAAACAATGACAGAGGAATAGCAACTGTACCGGCCGCAGCCGAAGCATAAGTGCTGGCAATACTTTCCGTTTTCGTCTCACCGACACTAATCGACTCCCACTGATTCAGCAGATGCCCGGTCTTCAGGGTGATATCGCCGGTCGTGGTTTCGATGGTCCCGGAGGTATTGAGGATCTCGCTGTTGGCTGCGCCCGCTTTATCACGCTGCATCCACAGGCTGTCGCCCGCCAGAATATTGCCGCCCTGGTTTTTAATGCTGTCCGCCAGCAGCCAGAGGTTATTCGCCGCATAGAGCAGCGCGGTGTTTACAATCGTGCCCGGTGCGCTGAGGGTCAGCGTGCCGCCCGTGCCGGTAAAGCCGTTGAGGGTGATGTTGCCACGGCTGATCAGGTCGATATTGCCGCCGCCCTGCAGAGAGCCGGTGCTGCCGATATCGATTCGGTCCCCGGTCAGCGTGCTTGCGCCGTTACCGCTGGTCAGGGTGCCGTTGTTGATCAGTGCCCCGCCCGCGCTGAGCGCCAGCGCGTCGCCCTGCATGATGCCGTGGTTGGTCAGTTCGCCGTTGCTGCTGACGTTGAGCTTTTTCCCTGCGGCCAGGGTGCCGCGTCCGCTAAAGCTGTTCACCAGCTTAAGGGTTGCGTCGCCCAGCGCCACGACCTGGCCGAGCTGGTCAAAACCGTTGCTGCTCAGCATCAGGTTGCCGCCGCTCAGCAGTTTGCCCGCCGCCTGCTGGTTGATCTGCTGCGCCGTGACGTTAAGCGAATTGCTGCCCAGCAGCGTTCCGCTATTCCCAATATTCGCGGCATCGAGGATCAGATCCGTGGCCTGCAGCATGCCGTTACTGGCAAGCGCCGGCGCGGTGAGGGTGAGTGCGCCGTCGTTGAGAATTTTACCGTCGTTACGCACGCTGTCGGCGGCCGTCAGGGTGGATGCACCCCCGCCCTGAATCAGGCCGTAGTTAATCAGTTCCGGTGCGGTCAGAGTGACGCCTTTCCCGCTGAGCAAGGAACCGGACGCCGTGTTGGTCAGGCTGTCGCGCATTGTCAGCGTCAGGCCGTTATCGCCCTGCAGGCTGCCGCTGTTGGTCAGCGCATTGCCGGTAATAGCCAGAGTATCGGCCTGGATACGTCCCTGGTTATCCAGGTCGGTGACGTTCAGGGCCAGAGAGCCGCCGCTCTGCAGGGTACTTCCTTCCTGCTGGGTCAGGCCATCGCTCAGGTCGAGGGTGAGATCGTTGACGCCGCTCACGGCGCCGCCGTTGGTCAGGTTAGCCGCTTTCAGGGTCAGATTTTTGGCAATCCACTCCCCCTGGTTGGTCAGGGTCAGCGCCTGCAGGGCCGCCGTTCCATTGGCGACAATCTTGCTGCCCGCCGCCGACGTCAGGCTATCGTCCAGTACCAGCTGCATATCACCGGCGCTCTGGATATCCCCGCCGTTATTCAGCCGCTGCGCATTAAGCAGGATATTTTGCCCCTGCCAGCTGCCGTTATTGATGACGTTATCGCCGTGAATAGTCAGGTCGCCCTGGGTCAGCATCTCCCCGCCCTGCTCATTACGCAGGTCGCGTTCAGGCTTCGCCATCGCCGCCAGCGCCAGCCGCCCGGCCACGGTCGGAGCCGCTACCGTCAGCGCGTCGATACCAATCAGCTTGCCACCGTTATTCACCTGCCCCTGGGTCAGGGCCAGAGTGAGCCCCTGCACGCTGCCGCTGTTTTTCAGGCTGTTGCCGCCGAGGGTGATATCGCCGCTGCTCAGTACAGTGCCCCGGTTGTCCAGCTCACCGGCATTCAGCTGCATATCGCCCAGGTTCATCAACTCCCCGTCGTTGACCAGCTGATTCGCGACGGTTGCCAGCAGGCTGCTGCCGCCAACCAGCGAGCCCTTATGCTGCCAGTCGTCCGCGTCCAGGGTGACCTGCTGGCCCTGCAGTTTACCGTCGGTCGTCAGCTGTCCGGCGGTCAGCGCCAGCGTACCGCCGGTGAGCGCGCGGCCATCAGCGGACTGAGTAAGCGTGTCACCACGGGCATTCAGGGCGCGGTTACCCTGCAATAGTCCCAGGTTTTGCAGACGGTCAGCCTCAAGCGTCAGGTCATCAGCCATCAGGCGACCGCTGTTCAGCAGGTCGTTCGCCTGCAGATGCGTCGTTCCCTGACTGCGCAGGGAGCCGCTGTTTTCCAGCTTCCCGAGAAGGGTTCCCGTTACCCCCGCAATACCGTTAATGTCACCCCGGTTGGTCAGACTGCCGGCGTTCAGTTCCAGCTGCTGCGCCTGCCACTGTCCGTCATTCCTGACATCATCGCCGGTGACCGTCATTTTGCCGCCGCTGATAACCTTGCCACCGGCCTGGTTCGCGAGATCGCCAAAGGCTGCAGAGAGGGTGCTGTCGCCCTGAAGCGTGCCACGGTTGGTCAGCGTATCTCCGCTTACGCTCAGGGACTTCGCCGCCAGCGTCCCGGCATTATCCAGATGCTTCGCCTTCAGCGTGGCGTCTTCCGTCGCCAGCAGCTCTGCGTCCGCGCCGTTTGACAGCGTATCGCGGATATCCAGCGTCAGCCGGTCAGCCTGAAGGCTGCCGCCGTTATTCAGCTGCCGCGCCTTGAGATCGAATGTCTCACCGACGTGCAGCAGCCCGTCGTTCTGCAGCGTATCGAGAGTTAATGACAGACCTTTGCCGCTGAGTAGCTCTCCACCGCTGAGGTTGTTAAGGTTGTCGGTATTGAGCGTCAGGCCGTTGGTGCCCTGCAGAATGCCGCTGTTCTTCAGCTGCGGTGCGCTGAGGGCGAGTCTGTCAGCCGCCAGGATCCCCCCATTCACAATGTCTGCCGCGTGAAGATCCAGCGCCTGCGCGCTGCGCAGCAGGCCGCTGTTTTTCATCTCTCCGCTCAGGTTTGCCGTCAGGCTATCACCGGCACGGGCGGTCCCGCTGTTGTTCCAGTCGTTTGCCGTCACGTCCAGCGTATTCGCCTGCAGCTCACCCCGGTTATCCAGCGTTCCGGCATCGAGGGTGGTGTTTCCGGCGCTGAGCATCTGCCCGCCGACGTTATTTTTCAGCTCGCGTCCGTCCAGAGCCAGACGGTCATCCCCCTGCAACAGGCCGCTGTTGACCAGGTCTCCGTGCAGCGCCAGGACTTTCGCCACCACCTGCCCGGCGTTATCGGTCGCCGCAGCCGTGATATCCAGCCCCTGCTGACCGAGAATTTTTCCGTTGTTAGTCAGAGAACCCTTCACACGCGCCGTCGCGTCCTGCGCGCTCAGGGCGACACCGTCGTTACGCCAGGTATCCGCCGCGAGGTTCAGTCGCCCCGCCTGCAGAAGCCCCTCGTTTACCAGCTCGCCGCCGGTGAGGGTAAGCTGTCCATCGCTGAGCAGTTCACCCCCGCCCTGGTTGGTCAGGGTATCGGCGCCCAGTTCCAGCTGGCCCGCCACAATCTGTCCGCCATTATCCAGCCGGGCCTGCGTTAACCGCATCCCGTCGGTTGCCAGCAGGCGTCCGCCCGCCAGATTGTCGACCCGGCCATAGTCGGACGTCAGGGATGCCGCGTTGATCTCGCCGCTGTTGCTCAGGCGGTTACCGCTAAGCTGCAGCTGGCCGCCGGTACTGAGCAGGCCGCTGTTGGTGAAATCAGGCAGATTAAGGGCGAAATCACCCAGGGTATGGATACTGCCCGAAGCCCGGTTATCCAGCCGGTTCCCAAGCAGACTCAGGGAGCCGGTGCCCTGAAGCAGGCCGCTGTTGATAATGTCGCTGCTCTCCAGGGCCAGGTTTGTCGCGGAGAGAGTGCCACCGTTATTGAGTGCATCGGCCGCAGTAAGCTGGATCCGCTCTGCGCTACTTTTTCCCCCGTGCGTCAGCGTATCAGCGCCAACGTTGAGGGTCTGTTTCGCCGCCTGGGTGCCATTTAATTTCGCATTCGCAGCCTTAAGATCGACGTTTTGTCCCTGAAGCCGGGCCGTGTCGTCGGTATTCAGTGTCTCGCTGTTCAGCGCCAGCAGGCCACCGGCGTTAACGTCCCCGGCAATATCGGCGGCGCGACCGGCGTTTAAGGTGACATCGCCCTCGCTGGTCGTCTGCGCCCCTTTGCCGCTGCTCAGCGTATCGCTGTTGGCAGCGATCTCTTTCCGCCCGGAAAGTGTCCCGTTCTGCACCAGCTCGCCGGTGGTGGCGGTCAGCGCGCCGTCCACCAGCACGCTGCCGCTGTTATGAATACTGTCGTCAAAGCGCAGCCCGGCGTCGCCGCCTGCGCCCAGCGTGCCCGACTGCGTCAGGCTGCGACCGGAAAGTTCCAGCTCACCGGCACTTTGCAGGGTGCCGCTGTTGTTCAGCGTCTCGCTTTTGAGCGTGACCCCGTTGCCCTGCAGGGTACCCTGGTTATCAACGCGCTTGCCTGCGGCATCCAGACGCCCTTTTGCCGCCAGCGTCCCGCTGTTGGAGAGGGTTCCGGCATTCAGGTTTATCGCCTGCCCTGCGGTCAGCTGTCCGGCGTTGTTCAGCTCGTTACCTTGCGCATTCAGGTTGATGGCGCCAGCCGCGTCGGCGGTACTCGCCTTGTCTATCGTCAGACCCGTTCCCGCCAGGCGGATATTCTCCCCGGCGGTCACTTTGCCGCGGGCGATATCCACGCGATCGCCCGCATCCAGCGATACCGTTTTATCGCTGACCAGTGAGCCCTGTTTTAGCGCGATCCCGTTTTGCGCCGTAACCGTCGCCGCACCCGCGGCTTTGTTGTCCCCGCTGAGCTCCGCATTTTGCGCCTTCACCGTCAGCGCCCCGCTGCTCAGGCTGTCTTTCAGCACCAGCTTCCCGCTGGCATCGAGCTGAATATCCCCCTGACGCGCGTTCAGGTTGCCGAGGTTAACCCCGACGCCTTTCTCGCTGGAGACCAGGTGAATACGATTGGCGTACATCCCGCCCAGCGCCCCGGTATCGACCGCAACTGTCGGAGCCGGGCCTTCGCCTTCAATAGCAGTCACGCTGCCGTCCGCCCCGACGCGGTTGGCACCGGCGGTGACCGTCAGGTCTTTCGCGTGGATCGCAGCGTTCACTTCCGTTGCCCGGGCGATAATCGACAGGGCATCGCTCTGGCTCGCATCCAGGCCTTTGCCCTGGACGGTAATGGTCCCGCCGGTGACGTTCAGCGCGCTCAGGTTGCCTTTATCATCAAACTGCGGTTTACCGGTGGTCAGGGTGGCGTTCGGGGTGTTGATAAAGCCGCAGCCGTCGCAGGTAATGCCGTAAGGGTTCGCCACCATCACATTGGCCGCTTTCCCGGCCACTTCAGTGTAGCCCTGCAGCTGTGAACGGCTCCCGCCGGTGACTTCGTTAATAATGCCGTGGGCTTCCTGGCCGGGACGCAGGTTGGGGTTGTTCTGGATAATCCCGCCCAGCTGGGTCTGATTAAGCTGGCCGGTGGCGTTATTG
>DATEKR010000135.1:0-21509 GCA_035277345.1 Enterobacteriaceae bacterium | reverse complement strand
TGATTGAACCACTCGCTGGCATGAACAAAAATCGGTTAAAAACGCATAAAAAAGAACCAGATACTGCCCGTAAAAATAAGAATATTATCAGGAATTGATACCCTCTGGAGCCCATATGACAATCTATGGAAAGGATCGCTTTTTCATCTGTGGAATTGAAAAAGTGCTTAAGCAGCTGAGCAGCGATCGGGAAAATCCTTTAAGGCGACACGCCTCTTCTATTTATGTCACCACCGGCATGGATATGATGGAGATGTACAGCCTGTTTTTCTCACGCCCGCCGGATCACTACGCCATTTTTATCTCTTCCGAACGCTATTTTGATACCCTGAGCCGCCTCTTCCCCAACCTGATAAAACTGTGCCTGTCGGAAAAAATGACTGCCGAAGAGCTTCGCCAGTCTCTCCAGGTCATGAGCAAACTGGCCGAACAGAACCAGCAGCCCGGCTACACGCCCTATACGTTTAAATTCACCGGTGCCGAGCAGCAAATTATGCGACTGATACTGCGCGGCCACTCGCTCGACGATATTGCCCGCATCCGCGGCGTCAGCCCTACGACGGTCAGCGTACAGCGTAATGGGCTGATGAAACGGACCGGAACCAAAAGCCTGCAGGAACTCTGTTCCTTATATAGCGCGATGCGTGCCGAATCGGGTGAAAATAGTCCAGTCTGGCAGACAGGCGAGCACAGCGCGGCCTGATATACGGCCCTCACAAAAGTGAGAATGGTTATCAATATGATTGATGACGCCAGGTGGCGATGTTATCGTACTCCGCGATATCTCCGCTGTTTCCTGGGACTCTCGCTACGTGCAGGTGTGATTTTGGGCGTCAAACAAAATGAAATGACTCTACCCGCAGCGCTGACGCGATCTTTTCTGATCGACGACTTCGTTGATATTGGCGAACGGTACGGCATCGACTTTCGCTTTCCGGCCTGGTCCTCATGCCGTCATTACGCCCAGGATACACGAGTTGTGGTCCAGGGTGAGGTCGAAGAACTCACCCTCTCCTCCGGCATCTGCCTGACCAATTCCAACGTCCGCGTTCTGCAACCCTATGAAACCACCTCCCTGCACGCCTGCCCGCTGTATATGCTGGTGGTGCTGGAAGGCGCGGTCGTCATTCGCCTCAACGGGAAAGAGTACGTGGTGCAGGCGGGTATGGCATTCAGCGCCAGGCTCGGTGAGCACCAGGCGATGAATGCCAGCCACTCTGCCGACCGCCACCTCAGAACCCTGTCGCTTGGGATATACCCGGACACGTTTAGCCGACAGCCACTGCTACACTCGCTGTTAGAAGCCTGGGAAGAAAACGGTTCACCCACTTTTTTATGGCCGGTGCCGGGTTATCTGCTGTCGGGGCTGCATCAGCCTTTGCATAACGCTTCTGTCAGCCTGCCGCGACAGATGATGCTTGAGGGCGTCCTGCTCCAGTTGCTGGGTCATGGCCTTCAGCTACGCATGCAGGAACACAGGCCGCGCGCACTTTCGCTGGCCGCTCAACATGGTCGACTGGAGACCATCCGCCGGTTGCTTGAGCAGCATCCGGAAAAAGAGTACTCCCTGAACGAACTGGCCCAGCTGGCGGCTATGAGCTCCAGCAGCCTGCGCAGCAAGTTTCGCCAGGCCTACGGCCACTCCGTCTTCGATTACCTGCGCGACTGCCGTCTGGCCCTCGCCCGCCGCTATCTTCAGCAGGGCTACAGCGTCCAGCAGGCGGCCTGGATGTCCGGCTATCAGCACGCCACCAACTTTTCCACCGCCTTCCGTCGCCGCTACGGCATTGCGCCCAGCGATATCCGGGACGCCTGACCCCTGCACGTCGCCCTAAAGGTTCCCTGCTCTCTCCGCTTTTGTCACCGTGCATACGCAAATCGGCACTGCGCATAGCTATTGAAGATGCGAAAAAGGTAATAATTCTTATTTACAATAATAATGTGCTTTGGAGATTTTCATGTTCGCAAAAACGCGACTGGCGCTAATGATTGGCTGCATCACCAGCGGAGTCAGCCTCCAGGCGATGGCTCAGGATACGCCAGCCACCGCCGGCAAGAGTGATACGGTAGTCGTCACCTCGACGGTACAGAGCGGCGCAACCAAGCTGGAAACCCCGGATATCGAAACCCCGCAGTCCGTCTCTATCGTCACCCGTGAACAATTTGAAGAACAGGGTGCCAACAGCGTACGCCAGGCCGTCAGCTACACGCCGGGCGTATTCAGCGACCAGATTGGGGCCTCTAACCGCTTTGACTATATTGTCCTGCGCGGTTTTTCCGACGGCAGCCTGGATAACCTCTATCTCGATGGCCTGAAGATAATGGGCGATACCAACTCCCATAGCTCACTGGTAATCGATCCCTGGTTCCTCGACAGCATTGAAGTGGTTCGCGGTCCGGCATCGGTGCTGTACGGCCGCTCATCGCCGGGCGGGATTGTCGCCATGAACTCACGCATGCCCTCATTTGACGCCGGAGGTCAGGTAAAAGTCTTCGCCGGTAACAATAAACAGCGCGGCGCGGCCTTCGACCTCACCGGTCCGCTGGACGATAACGACCGTGTCGCCTTCCGACTTGGCGGCATGACCCGCTTTGCCGACACCCAGTTTGGCACCAAAGAGGAGCGCTATGCCTTTACGCCCAGCCTGACCTGGCGTATCACCGACCAGACCCGCCTGGATCTGATGGCCTATATCCACCGGGATCCGGAAGGCGGCAGCCACTCCGGCCTGCCTTATGAAGGAACGGTCGTCCGGCACGCCGGGCAGAAAATTTCCAATGGCTTCTTTGAAGGCGAAGACGATTACGACAAGTACGATCGCCGCGAGAATATGGTGGGCTATAACATCGAGCACGCCTTTGACAGCGGCTGGTCCGCGCGCCAGAAACTACGCTATCTGCATACCAAAGTGGAGCTCAACCAGGTCTGGTCCGGCGGCTGGATTAACGATACCGACCTGAGTCGGGGCTATGCGGGATCGGACGAGTCTCTCTCCGCCATTACCGTCGATAACCAGCTGGACGGCAGCGTCGATACGGGCGATATCAACCACCGTCTGCTGGTCGGCGTCGACTATCAGCGCCGTAGCAACAATACCAACAGTTATTCCGGTGATTTCGCGCCGATTAATGCTTTTAACCCCGTTTACGGGGCTCAACCGCTGGCTCCTTTCAGCCGCTACGCCAGTGAAAAACACAAGCTGGATCAAACCGGGGTCTACGCTCAGGATCAGCTCTCCTGGGATCGCTGGCGTCTGACGCTCGGCGGCCGCTATGACCGGGTCAACGTCACCAACGTCAATAAACTGGACGGCACCCGTGATACGATCGATCAGGGTAACTTCAGCAGCCGTGCGGCCTTGCTGTACCTCTTCGATAATGGGTTTGCGCCCTACGTGAGTTACTCCACCGCCTTTACGCCCACCAGCTTTGTCGATGCCGAAGGCAATATCCTCGACCCGATGAAGGGCAAGCAGTGGGAAGCGGGGATGAAGTATCAGCCGGAAGGCTCTGACACCCAGTACAGTGCGTCGGTATTCCGTATTAACCAGACCAATGTCGCCACCAAAGACAATCCAGATGATCCGTACCGTGCCATCGGAGAGATAGAATCGAAAGGGGTGGAGCTGGAAGCAGTAGGCAATCTGACCGATAACCTGCGCCTGCAGGCGGCCTATACCTACACTGACGTGCGCTACAAGAAGAGCGGCCCGGAAGAACAGGGACGTCGGGCGATATATGCCCCGCGTAACCAGGCCAGCGCCTGGCTGAGCTACGACGTGAAAAGCGGCCCGCTGGACGGTCTGACCGTCGGCTCCGGCGTGCGCTATGTCAACGGCGTGGCCTCAGATCGCGCCAACACGCATACGCTGCCGTCCTACACGGTGATGGATCTGGCGGTGGGTTATGACCTGTCGAATGTCGGTCTGAAAGGACTGAACGCGCAGCTTAACATCAATAACCTGACCGATAAGCGCTACGTATCGACCTGTAATTCCCTCTCCTACTGCTACTTTGGCGCCGAGCGCAGCATCGTCGGCAGCCTCTCGTACAGCTTCTGATGACGTTATCCTGGCCGGGGTTTGACCCCGGCCAGATCCCCCCGCTTATCGCTTCCTAAACAAAAATCCGTTACCAATCAGTCACACAAAAAAAACCGCACCGGGCGCTGTAAGGCTTCAGCTCTGGCCGCCGATATTAAAGGCGAATGTTACTAAATTGATAACAGGTGTGGAGCAGTCTATGGGTTTAGCGACCTTTTCTCAGCGTAAGATGAAAACCAGAACACTGATGCTGGTATGCAGCTTTTTAACCATTTCGGTCGGTTTTATCGTCACTATTGGACTGCTTACCTGGCAGTCCATGTCGCAGCAACAGAATGTCGCTGGCAAATATCTGCAACAAATCGGCCAGACAGAAGCGCTGGTGGTTCAGCGTAAGCTCGATGCCGCACTCTCCGCCGCCCGGGATCTGGGTAACAGCGCCTGGTCGCTCAGACAGGCAGGACTAACCGAACGTAAAGGGCTGGATCGGCTGCTGACGGAGTATCTGCGCCAGCACGAGGACTTTCTCTCCATGTCGCTGACCTTCGAAGCGAATGCTTTCGACGGCAGGGATAGCGAGTTTGCTGGCCAGCCGGAGCAGGATCCTGCCGGTCGCTACGCCCGTTATATCGATCGCGACGGGAGCGGAAACCCGGCGCTGCATAACCTTACCGACTATGAAACGGCGGGCAGCGGCAACTACTATCTGCTCCCCCGCCAGCGCCAGCGTGATGTGATTATTGAACCCTATATCTACCCCTACAACGGGGTCGATGTGATGCTGACCTCTATCGCCGCGCCGATTATTCGCGACGGCAAGTTTATCGGCTCGGTGACCTCCGACTTCTCGCTGCAAACCCTGCAGCAGACGATTGGGCAGATCCGGCCGTGGAACGGCACCGGCTACGCGCTGCTGCTGTCTGCGGACGGCAAGGTGGTATCCAGCCCGGATGCGGCCAGTATCGGGAAACCCTTTACCGGCAGCGTGGCGTTTAACGGCGTCAGCCGCTACGATGACCCGATCCTCAAGGAGCCCGCGTTTATCCTCTGGCAGGCTATCGACGTCGGCAACAGTGATACACCGTGGAAGCTGGCGATCGTCACGCCGGTTAGCGTGGTGATGGCCCAAATTTGGCAAAATATCCTCTGGGCAGCCTGCCTGATGATCATCAGTATTCTGGTGGTCAGCGCCATCGTGGCCGGTGTCTTTACCCGCAAAGTGGCTCGGCCGGTTGGCGGTGAACCGCTGGAAGCGGCGAAAATTGCCCTCGCCGTCTCAACCGGCGATCTCGGCAGCGCCATTCCAGTGCAGAAAAACGACCGGATCAGCATCTTCTATGCTCTGCATACCATGCAGTCACAGTTGCACCGGATGGTCAGTAATATCACCGATGCCACGACCTCGGTTCGCGCCGGTAGCAGTGAAATTGCCGCCGGTAACCTCGACCTTGCCGCCCGCACCGAACAGCAGGCCGCCGCCATTGAACAGACGGCCGCCAGCATGGAAGAGATCTCCTCCACCATCCGTAACAATGCTGAAAACGCCCACAAGGCAACGGACCTGACCCGCAGGGCCGCGCATATTGCCGGTGAAGGTGAGTCGCTGGTGGGAGAAGTGGTCGATATCATGACGCGGATTAATACCAGTTCGCAGAAAATCAGCGATATCAACAGCATCATCGACGGGATTGCGTTCCAGACCAATATTCTGGCGCTAAACGCCGCGGTGGAAGCCGCACGCGCCGGTGAACAGGGGCGAGGTTTTGCGGTGGTCGCCGGTGAAGTGCGAAACCTGGCCCAGCGCAGCGCCAGTGCGGCAAAAGAGATTTCCGGCCTGATCGGTGAATCCTCCGCCCGCGTCAGCGAAGGGGTATCGCTGGTCAACAATACCGGCGCGATGATGAAGCAAATTATCGAGGCCGTCTCCGCCGTCAACCTGGTCATTAACGAGATTGTTCAGGCTCTGGATGAGCAGAGTCAGGGCATTAACCAGGTGAATATCGCGGTCAATGAGATGGACGGCACTACCCAGCAGAATGCGTCGCTGGTGCAGCAAATTTCCGCTGCGGCCTCCTCGCTTGAGGAGCAGGCGAAAGTGCTGGAAGAGAGTATCGTTTTCTTCCGCCTGAACGGTCAGCAGGCCGGGTAACACAGCCGGGCCGTCCGCTAAACCGGGCGGCCCGACGATAGCCTTAGTTTTTCGTCTGCACCCAGAACGCATGGATCAGACCCGGAATATAGCCCAGCAGCGTCAGCAGGATATTAAGCAGGAATGCCCCACCAAACCCCTTACCGAGCAGCACGCCCAGCGGGGGAAGAAGAATGGTAAATACGATACGCCAGAACCCCATAGCACCTCCCTCAAAGCAATTAGCGCGTTGTAAAAAAAAGAGAATTTCCCTTAAAGCATAGTCGAAATGCCCAAAGCAGCCAGCCGTTTACGCTCTTTTACCTTATGCTGAATGACGCCTTGATGGGGACGGGCTTGTACCGGTAGCCCTCGCTGCACTACAGTGAGCGTTCCGACAGTAGAAAGGAGACCATCATGAGTACATTTTCACCGGGCGATCTTGTCCAGCCGCGTATGGGCGGACCAAAATTAAAAGTAGTGGAAGTTCATGACGATCGGATCGTCGCCGTACCGGCTGCGAATGAACAGGGTGCGCCCCTGACATTAAAAGCCGCCGACGTGACCCTCTATAAAGAAGACGGTGATTTTGGCGTCTGCTGATATCACAGGGTGAGGAGACAGACGCTCCTCACCGCTCTACGTTAAATAAGAAAATCTTCCAGAGATTTCCCCTGTCGTAGCGCTTTGGCAATTGTTTTTGGCGTTCTTCCCTGGCCGGTCCAGGTTTTCGTCGTGCCGTTAATATCGACAAAACGATATTTTGCCGGACGAGGCTTACGCGGTCCGCCCCTCATTGTGCCGCTCTCTTCACCGTATCCACCCAGCAACTCTTGTGGATGGATGCCCTCAGCCTGTATGAGCCTGAGCCACTGCTCTATTTTTTCACCGCGCAGAACAGACTGATGCCGAAGAAGACGCTCTTCTTCACGCCGCTCATCCACTATCATCCGCAGTTTCTGCAGGAGTTCGAGGAGTTCCTGCGAGGAAAACTGGCGTGCCAGGGCGCGTAGCGCACGTATACTATTAAAATTCTGAAGTTTCACACTCATAATTATTAACCAATCCTTGTTATACATTAAATAAAAAAACAACACAGAGATTAATGTATTTTAATATCTATTTCCAGCAACCCGTAACCCAATACAATATATTCAATAATGCCGATGAATGCTTATTTCATAAAGAATAAAATAAGGAGTAAAAATCCCGCAAGCGTCACTTTTCTGCCGTTCTCCGCAGCGTCTGTCAGGCTTCACACCAAAACACATAACGCATTGTATTTTAAGTAGTTTACCTCCTTCAAAACAAAAAATAGCGAAATGAGCAAAAAACAAACAACAACAGAGGATTTTATAGATAAAAACGCATCAAATAAAAATATTAAGCTAGTTGCTAGTTTATATGTAGAGATATAATCTAGGCACACAGAAAAATACGACCCAAACCGCTAAGAAGTCACTTCTTCAGGCTTATTTTCTAAGGAGCATCAACATGTTTTCTTCGCAGTCGCGCCTGCGTCATGCGGCAGCAGACACCTTTGCCATGGTGGTCTACTGTTCTATCGTCAACATGCTGATCGAAATTTTCCTCTCCGGAATGACCTTTGAGCAGTCGCTTTCATCACGACTGGTCGCCATTCCCGTCAATATTCTTATCGCCTGGCCCTACGGGATGTATCGCGACCTGATTATGCGCCAGGCTCGCCGCCTGGCTCCGGGTGGCTGGATGAAAAACCTGGCGGACGTGCTGGCCTATGTCAGCTTTCAGTCGCCGGTCTATGTTGCCATTCTGCTGGTCGTCGGTGCCAGCTGGCAGCAGATCGCCGCCGCGGTCACCTCGAACATCGTTATTTCAATGATGATGGGTGCGGTATATGGCTATTTTCTCGATTATTGCCGGCGCTTATTCCGGGTCAGCAAATATCATCAGGCCAGCATCTGAACCACGGCGACTGGCAATAAGCCAGCCGCTGAATTACTGCATCTCGCCAAACAATCCGTGAAGGAAACGCTCCAGCGCCATACGTGAACTGAAGCCGTGAGCAACCCCATAATGCTCCTGAGCCTCACCGCCTAAATAAAGCGGGAAGTGACGGTAGTGATCGCAGGTTTTAATATCAGAGGCCGGTTCCGCCAGAGACTGGCTGCGCTCTTTTAGCGTCGGGTGAATGATTAACGCCGTGCGCCCCATTCTCGCCTCGCGATTAACATAGACATAGTTCTCCCCACGGCGATAGCCATAGGTTTTTTGGGTTACCGCATCGATGGTAAAGCCCACCTTTTCCAGAACGCGCGCCACCTCATCGGGTCGTAAATACATAGTGATTCCTCATCATCTTTTACAGCCCCGCAACCTTACAGTATTCGGCAATGAGGCGGCTTTCAGAAAAGTCCATAAACACATTCTTCGGCAGGATGAGCCTCACAGAGGATAAAAACGTGGTCTAAACTAAAAGTCTCATCGAAATCAAGGGAGGAATTTATGTTTAACAGACCGAACCGTAAAGACGTCGATGACGGTGTGGATGAGATCCACAATGATGTCAGCCAGCTGGCGGACAGCCTTGAAGATGTACTGAAGTCCTGGGGTAGCGAGGCCAAAGAAGAAGGCGAGCACGCCCGGCGTAAAGCACAGGCGCTTCTGAAAGAGACTCGCGCACGGCTGCATGGCCGGAACCGGGTACAGCAGGCGACGCGCGACGCGGTAGGCTGTGCGGATACCTTTGTCCGTGAACGCCCCTGGTGCAGCGTCGGCGCAGCAACGGCGGTCGGTATTTTCCTCGGTGCGCTGCTCAGCCTGCGCCGCTGATACCGGTGATAAATAAAAAACCTGTGGGCTTCGGCTCGCAGGTTTTTTTATGCTATCGCGCGAACCAGCTTTTCCACCGCCTGTTTAGCCATTTCCGGCGAAATCAGATTGGTGAAGGAGATCAGCAGTCCCCTGTGCCCGCGTGGCTCTATCTGCCAGTCGCTTAGCGCCTGAACCGACAGCCCGGCCTCTCTGGCGCGTCGGGCACTCTCCTGGTCATCGCCTTCTATGTCCACCCTGAGCTGGATCCCGCCCCGCTGCTCAACGCTGCATAAGCCGTGCGCTGTCAGCGCCTCCACCAGCCATCGGTGCCGTAAGGCGTAGCACTGGCGCATTTTTTTCAGATGCCGCCAGAAATGCCCTTCAGTAATAAAATCCGCCAGCGTCTGCTGCCAGAGCAGCGGCACCGTACAGGCGCTCAGCGACGCCTGTTGACGGAATGTATTAACCAGCGGCGCAGGCACCACCAGCCAGGCCGTGCGTACAGCGGGAAATAACGATTTGCTGAACGTCCCGGCGTAGATCACCCGCTGCGGGGCATCGAGGCTTTTTAGCGGCGGCAGCGGTTTTCCCTGATAGCGGAATTCACTGTCGTAATCATCTTCGATAATCCACGCCTGGCGCTGTGCGGCCCAGTCAAGAAGCGCCCGGCGACGCGAAACCGACAGCGCTACGCCCAGCGGGCTTTGGTGCGCGGGCGTCAGCAGGGCAAAGCGCGCCTGCGGATAGCGGGCAATCCCCGCTGCGATATCCATCCCCTGCTCGTCTACCGGCACCGGGTTAAGGACGATCCCCTGCCCTTCAATAACCGGCCGGATGAGGGGAAAACCGGGATCTTCCATCCAGATACCATCGCCCGGTGCGGCCAGGGTTTGCAGGATCAGCCTCACCGACGCCGCATAGCCGGAAGTAATAAAAATCTGCTCCGGCTGGCAGTCAATACTGCGGGAAAAGCGCAGATAGTCGACGATGGCCTGTCGCAGTATTCGCTCCCCGCAGACATCGCCCAGGGCCAGGTCGTAGCGCGACTGGGTACGCAGGCGGCGCCCCATCACCCGCGTCCAGAGCGCGCGCGGGAACCTGTCCAGCGCGGGTAGCCCGAGCTGAAACGGCAGAATACCGGGGTCTTCACCGGCCAGCGCGGTGGGCGGGCTTGCCTCGTGCCGGACCGCCAGCGTCTGACTGACAAAGGTCCCGGCCTGCCCGCGTCGCACCAGCCAGCCCTGGGCCACCAGCTCTCCGTAGGCGCTCTCCACCGTCGCCCGCGATACGCCCAGCTCCTGAGCCCAGGTGCGGCTTGAGGGCAGCCGACTACCGGGCGTAAGTTCACCTTTCTCAACGGCTTCTTTAATCTGCCGGGCGATTTGCCGGTAACGGGATAAGGCCGGGACGTCCATATGGTCTGCTTTTTTCGTTAAAAGATGGCTCTGATTAGCAGTCCATTATAGTGCTACATTGCCCTCAAATTCACGAGGAGTCCCACTATGACGATATTACGCCAGCCCTACTACGACCTCTCCCCGGAGATCTACAACGCTTTTGTGCAAGCCAAAAAAGCCGTGGAGAAGTGCTCGCTTGATAACACCCTGATTGAGCTTATCTATCTGCGCGTGTCGCAAATTAACGGCTGTGCTTTCTGCCTTGAGATGCACAGCAAGGCGCTGCGCAAAGCAGGCGTTGAACAAACGAAGCTGGATGCGCTGGCAGGCTGGCGCGTCAGCCACCATTTTGATGTGCGGGAGCAGACGGCGCTGGCCTGGGCCGAATCCGTAACCCATATCGCCGACACCCACGCGCCGGATGACGTTTACCTGCCGCTGGCCAAACAATTTAGCCCGGTAGAAATCAGCGATCTGACCTTTGCCATCGGTCTGATGAATGCCTTTAACCGCCTCGCCGTCAGTATGCGCATGTAATTTCTGCATAAAAAAAACCGCCCCGCTGTTCACCACAGCGGGAATCTGGCACTGGTCAAATTCCCATATCTTGTATGGTTGAAACTTTTTTCAACTACATCTAGTATTCTCTTCAGCAGGCAACACACAACCCGGCGCGACCACTCGCGGCGTTCTCTTATTTTAGATGGAAATACGAATCATGCGCATTACTATTTACACTCGAAATGACTGTGTTCAGTGCCACGCCACCAAACGGGCGATGGAAAGCCGCGGATTTGAATTTGAGATGATCAATCTGGATCTGGTTCCGGAAGCCGTCGATGAACTACGTGAGATGGGCTTCCGTCAGCTGCCGGTGGTTGTTGCCGGAGAAACCCGTTGGTCCGGCTTCCGCCCGGACATGATTAATCGCCTGACGACTGCACCGAGCGCCGCCAGCGCATGAGTATCCTCGTCTACTTCTCCAGCAGCTCTGAAAATACCCACCGCTTTATCACGCGGCTGGGGCTGCCGGCGATACGTATCCCGCTTAACGAGCGCGAGCGTATCCGGGTAGACGAACCCTATATTCTGGTGGTCCCGAGCTACGGCGGCGGCGGAACCGCAGGTGCCGTGCCGCGCCAGGCGATCCGTTTTTTAAATGATAAACATAACCGCCAACTGATCCGCGGCGTGATTGCCGCCGGTAACCGCAATTTTGGCGATGCGTACGGACGCGCAGGTGACGTTATCGCGCAGAAGTGTGCGGTCCCTTATCTGTACCGCTTCGAACTGATGGGTACACAACGTGATATTGAAAACGTGCGTAAAGGAGTGAGCGAATTTTGGCAACAACAACCGCAGAACGCGTGACCCAGTCCGCCCCGGACTTCCACGCGCTGAATGCCATGCTGAACCTGTATGATGCAGAAGGCCGCATTCAGTTTGAGAAAGACCATCAGGCGGTTGACGCCTTCCATACCGCGCACGTGGTGCCGAATACGGTCACCTTTGCTAGCCAGGATGAACGCCTCAACTGGCTGATTGCCGAAGAGTACTACGACGCGAACGTGCTGGCACGCTATGACCGTGCTTTCGTGGTCGACCTGATTGCACAGGCGCACGCCAGCGGTTTTCGCTTCCAGACCTTCCTTGGCGCATGGAAGTTTTACACCAGCTACGCGCTGAAAACCTTCGACGGCAAACGCTACCTTGAGCACTTCCAGGATCGCGTCTGCATGGTGGCACTGACGCTGGCCCAGGGCGACGAACGTCAGGCGTTACAGCTGATGGAAGAGATGCTCTCGGGCCGTTTCCAGCCTGCGACCCCCACGTTCCTCAACTGCGGTAAAAAGCAGCGCGGCGAGCTGGTTTCCTGCTTTCTGCTGCGCATTGAAGACAATATGGAGTCCATCGGTCGGGCGGTGAATTCCGCCCTGCAGCTCTCCAAACGCGGCGGTGGCGTCGCCTTCCTGCTGTCGAACCTGCGGGAAGCCGGTGCGCCGATTAAGCGTATCGAAAACCAGTCCTCCGGGGTGATCCCGGTGATGAAAATGCTGGAAGATGCGTTCTCCTACGCCAACCAGCTGGGTGCGCGTCAGGGCGCGGGCGCGGTCTATCTGCACGCTCATCACCCGGATATTCTGCGTTTCCTCGATACCAAACGTGAAAATGCCGACGAAAAGATCCGCATCAAAACGTTGTCGCTGGGCGTGGTGATCCCGGACGTCACCTTTAACCTGGCGAAAGAGAATGCGCAGATGGCGCTGTTCTCCCCTTATGATGTGGAACGTCTTTACGGCAAACCCTTCGGCGATATCGCCGTTAGCGAACTCTACGATGAGCTGGTCGCCGACGAACGCGTTCGCAAAACATGGATCAGCGCCCGTGATTTCTTCCAGCGGCTGGCGGAAATTCAGTTTGAATCCGGCTATCCGTACATCATGTACGAGGATACGGTTAACCGTAGCAACCCGATTGCCGGGCGTATCAATATGAGCAACCTGTGCTCGGAAATTTTGCAGGTGAACAGCGCCACAACCTACGACGAGAATCTGGATTACGCCGATACCGGTCACGATATCTCCTGCAATCTCGGGTCGCTGAATATCGCCCACACCATGGATTCGCCTGATTTTGGTCGCACCGTGGAAACCGCCATTCGCGGCCTGACCGCAGTATCGGATATGAGCCATATCCGCAGCGTGCCGTCGATTGAAGCCGGTAACGCCGCCTCTCACGCCATAGGGCTGGGGCAGATGAACCTGCACGGCTACCTGGCGCGGGAAGGTATCGCCTACGGTAGCGAAGAGGGGTTAGATTTCACCAACTTCTATTTCTACACCATTACCTGGCACGCCCTGCATACCTCGATGCTACTGGCGAAGGAGCGCGGCCAGCGCTTCGCAGGCTTCGAAAATTCCCGCTACGCCAGCGGCGAATATTTCACCCAGTACTTGCAGGATGAGTGGCAGCCGAAAACCGCCAGAGTACGGGAGCTGTTCGCCCGCAGCGGCATTACCCTTCCGACGCGTGAGATGTGGCAACAGCTGCGCGAGGCGGTGATGCGTCACGGCATCTACAACCAGAACCTACAGGCGGTGCCGCCTACCGGCTCGATTTCCTATATCAACCACGCCACGTCGAGCATTCATCCGATCGTGTCGCGGGTGGAAATTCGCAAAGAGGGAAAAACCGGCCGCGTCTACTACCCGGCGCCCTTTATGACGAATGAGAACCTGCACCTCTACCAGGATGCCTGGGATATCGGGCCGGAAAAGATCATCGACACCTACGCCGAGGCAACGCGCCACGTCGACCAGGGGCTCTCACTGACGCTGTTCTTCCCGGACACCGCCACCACCCGCGATATCAACAAAGCGCAGATTTACGCCTGGAAGAAAGGGATTAAAACCCTCTACTACATTCGCCTGCGTCAGCTGGCGTTAGCCGGCACCGAAATTGAAGGCTGCGTGTCATGCGCGCTGTAAGGAGATAAGGAATGGGCCATTTAACACGCGTCAGCGCCATTAACTGGAACAAGATCCAGGACGATAAAGATCTGGAAGTGTGGAACCGACTGACCAGCAACTTCTGGCTGCCGGAAAAAGTGCCGCTGTCCAACGATCTGCCCGCCTGGCAAACGCTCGGCGAAACGGAGCAGCGGCTGACCATCCGCGTCTTTACCGGCCTGACGCTGCTCGACACCATCCAGAACAGCATCGGTGCGCCGGCATTGATGGCGGATGCGCTGACGCCGCACGAAGAGGCGGTGATGTCGAATATCAGCTTTATGGAGGCGGTACACGCCCGCTCCTACAGTTCGATTTTCTCTACCCTCTGCCAGACCAAAGATGTCGATGCCGCCTACGCCTGGAGTGAAGAGAACGGCCCGCTGCAGCGCAAGGCGAAAATAATCCTTGAGCATTACGCTGCCGACGAGCCGCTGAAAAAGAAAATCGCCAGCGTGTTTCTCGAATCCTTTCTCTTTTACTCCGGCTTCTGGCTGCCGATGTACTGGTCCAGCCGCGGCAAGCTGACCAACACCGCCGATTTGATTCGCTTAATCATTCGCGATGAGGCCGTGCACGGCTATTACATTGGATATAAGTACCAGAAAGGACTGGAAAAAGTCAGCGATGCTAAACGCGAAGAACTTAAAAACTTCGCCATGGATCTGGTAATGGATCTCTATGACAACGAGCTGGCCTACACCGAAGATTTATACGCCGGGACCGACTGGCTGGAAGACGTCAAAGCCTTCCTCTGCTACAACGCCAATAAGGCGCTGATGAACCTTGGCTATGAGGCTCTCTTCCCGCCGGAAATGGCCGAGGTCAACCCGGCAATCCTCGCGGCGCTGTCGCCCAATGCCGATGAAAATCACGACTTCTTCTCAGGCTCGGGCTCCTCCTACGTGATGGGCAAGGCGGTCGAAACCGAGGACGAAGACTGGAACTTCTGACGCTCGTTTTTAACGCCCTTTCTTAAAAAAGAGGGCGTTTTTAATATTGTCCGAAACCAAAAAGAATCAGCAAATATCGCCCCAAAACCTGGCCATAATTAGCACAGCCTCTACACTGTAATTTACCTGCCATATTCGTCTGAATCATCACAATCCAGACGAAATATTGCTGTGTGAAACAAAAAATATCAGCATAAACGCAGCGGCGCTCAGCCCTTATATCATGGGAGCCTCCGGCGAATTGCACACCCGCACAGGCCGCAAACACAGGAAATTGAGGGTTGTCACAGACTCACATTATGCTAGGGTATATCCAGTTAACTATTTTCATCAGGTAATTTATCGACATAATAAATAACAGGAACCTTTCTATTGCATGGCAATTAAACTAGAAATTAAGAATCTATATAAAGTATTTGGAGAGCATCCACAGCGCGCCTTCAAATATATTGAAAAAGGACTTTCAAAAGAACAAATACTGGAAAAGACAGGGCTATCGCTTGGCGTGAAAGACGCCAGTCTGACCATTGAAGAAGGCGAGATTTTTGTCATCATGGGGTTATCCGGTTCAGGAAAATCCACCATGGTTCGCCTTCTCAATCGCCTGATTGAACCCACCCGTGGACAGGTACTGATTGACGGCGTCGATATCGCCAAAATCTCCGATGCCGAACTCCGCGAGGTGCGCAGGAAGAAGATAGCCATGGTGTTCCAGTCATTTGCCCTGATGCCGCATATGACGGTGCTGGATAACACCGCCTTCGGTATGGAGCTTGCAGGTGTGTCCGCCGCAGAGCGCCAGGAAAAAGCGCTGGATGCGCTGCGCCAGGTCGGGCTGGAAAACTATGCTCACGGCTATCCGGATGAACTCTCTGGCGGTATGCGTCAGCGTGTGGGTCTGGCACGTGCGCTGGCGATCAACCCCGATATCTTATTGATGGATGAAGCCTTCTCCGCGCTCGATCCGCTGATCCGTACGGAAATGCAGGATGAGCTGGTGAAGCTGCAGGCTAAACACCAGCGCACCGTGGTCTTTATTTCCCACGATCTCGACGAAGCCATGCGTATCGGCGATCGCATCGCCATTATGCAAAACGGCGAAGTGGTACAGGTCGGCACGCCTGACGAAATCCTTAACAACCCGGCCAATGACTACGTCCGCACCTTCTTCCGCGGCGTCGATATTAGCCAGGTCTTCAGCGCCAAAGATATTGCCCGCCGTAGTCCGGTTGGCCTGATCCGTAAAACGCCAGGCTTCGGTCCGCGTTCGGCCCTGAAAATGCTCCAGGATGAAGATCGTGAATACGGCTACGTTATTGAACGTGGCAATAAGTTTGTCGGCGTTGTCTCGATTGACTCTCTGAAGGCAGCCCTGGATCAGAGCCAGGGTATCGAGTCCGCGCTGATTGACGCCCCCATTGCGGTGGATGCGGAAACTCCGCTTAGCGAACTGCTCTCCCACGTCGGCCAGGCTCCCTGTGCGGTGCCGGTTATCGGGGAGGAACAACAGTACGTTGGCATTATTTCAAAACGCATGCTGCTACAGGCTTTAGATCGCGAGGGGGCAAACAATGGCTGATCAATCCAATCCGTGGGGAACCACAGAGGCGGCGGATAACGCCGCCCAGTCCGCCGATGCCTGGGGCTCGCCGTCAACGGCAGCACCGGCCGATGGCGGTGGCGCAGACTGGCTCACCAGCGCGCCTGCACCGGCACCAGAACACTTCGATATTATGGATCCGTTCCATAAGACACTGATCCCCCTCGATAGCTGGGTAACCCAGGGGATCGACTGGGTGGTGGTGCATTTCCGCCCGCTGTTCCAGGGGATCCGCGTCCCGGTAGATTATATCCTGACCGGCTTCCAGCAGCTGCTGCTGGGGATGCCCGCGCCGGTGGCGATTGCGCTTTTCGCGCTTATCGCCTGGCAGTTCGGCAGCGCGGGAATGGGTATCGCAACGCTGATTTCGCTGATTGCCATCGGTGCCATTGGCGCCTGGTCCCAGGCGATGATTACCCTGGCCCTGGTGCTGACCGCCCTGCTCTTCTGTCTGGTGATCGGTTTACCGACGGGGATCTGGCTGGCGCGTAGCCCCAGAGCGGCAAAAATTGTGCGGCCACTGCTGGACGCCATGCAGACCACGCCTGCGTTTGTCTACCTGGTGCCCATCGTCATGCTGTTTGGTATCGGTAACGTCCCGGGCGTAGTGGTGACCATTATCTTCGCGCTGCCACCGATTATCCGCCTGACGATCCTCGGGATTAACCAGGTCCCGGCCGATTTGATTGAGGCCTCCCGTTCGTTCGGCGCAAGCCCGCGACAGATGCTGTTTAAAGTGCAGCTCCCCCTGGCGATGCCGACCATCATGGCGGGCGTCAACCAGACGCTGATGCTGGCTCTCTCGATGGTCGTTATCGCCTCGATGATTGCCGTCGGTGGACTCGGTCAGATGGTACTGCGCGGCATTGGTCGTCTCGATATGGGGCTGGCCACCGTCGGCGGCGTGGGGATCGTTATCCTGGCCATTATTCTTGACCGCCTGACTCAGGCTGTCGGTCGCGACTCCCGCAGTCGCGGCAACCGCCGCTGGTACACCACCGGCCCGCTGGGTCTGCTGACCCGTCCATTCATCAAGTAATCCTGTCTTCCCGGCGGCACGTCGTCGCCGGGATCGCAGCGACCCATCAATAAAGAAGAAGGAACAACGATGCGACATCGCGTACTTTTTGCCACAGCGTTTGCCACCCTTGTCTCCACCAGCACTTTTGCTGCAGACCTGCCAGGTAAAGGCATTACCGTTCAGCCGGTCCAGAGCACCATTTCCGAAGAGACCTTCCAGAGCCTGCTGGTAAGCCGCGCCCTGGAAAAACTCGGCTACACCGTGAATAAGCCGAGCGAGGTGGACTACAACGTGGGCTATACCTCAATCGCCTCTGGCGATGCGACCTTCACCGCCGTCAACTGGAAGCCGCTGCACGATGATATGTATGCCGCTGCCGGCGGTGACAAGAAATTCTATCGCGAAGGGACCTTTGTTTCCGGTGCTGCCCAGGGTTATCTGATCGATAAGAAAACCGCCGAGCAGTACAAAATCACCAATATTGAACAGCTCAAAGATCCGAAGATCGCCAAACTGTTCGACACCAACGGTGACGGCAAGGCCGATATGATGGGCTGCTCGCCGGGCTGGGGCTGTGAGCCGGTGATTAACCATCAGAACGAAGCCTTCGATCTGGCGAAGACCGTTTCCGTGAGCCACGGTAACTACTCCGCGATGATGGCCGATACCATCGCCCGCTTTAAAGAAGGCAAGCCGGTTATCTACTACACCTGGACACCCTACTGGGTGAGCGACGTGCTGAAGCCGGGTAAAGATGTGGTCTGGCTGCAGGTGCCGTTCTCCTCCCTGCCGGGCGAGCAGAAAGATATCGACACCAAACTGCCTAACGGTATGAACTACGGCTTCCCGGTGAACACGATGCATATCGTCGCCAACAAAGAGTGGGCTGAGAAAAACCCGGCGGCGGCGAAACTGTTCTCCCTGATGAAACTGCCCCTGGCGGATATCAACGCCCAGAACGCCATGATGCACGAAGGCAAATCCTCTGAAGCGGATATCCAGGGCCACGTTGATGGCTGGATCAAAGCCCACCAGCAGCAGTTTGACGGCTGGGTGAAAGAGGCGCTGGCCGCCCAGAAGTAACGCTCACCTTTCCCCTCTCCCGCCCGGGAGAGGGGAACACCGCACGTACCGACAAGCGACAATCCTCCCTCATTCACATTCCCCGGTTATGATTGCCACTGGTAAAATAATGACTCAACTAATGAATTCCAGTGATGACAAAAACTTCTCAAGGGCTTAGCCCGGCGCTTATCGCGCTAATGTCCGTGGCCACCGGTTTAGCGGTCGCCAGTAACTATTACGCCCAGCCTCTGCTTGATACCATTGCCCGCGCGTTCGCCATTTCGCCAAACCAGGCCGGTTTTATCGTGACCTCGGCCCAGCTGGGCTACGCGGCAGGACTCTTCTTCCTGGTGCCGCTTGGCGATATGTTTGAGCGCCGGAAACTGATTGTCACCATGACCCTGCTCTCGGCAGGCGGCCTGCTGATCACCGCCAGCAGCCAGTCGCTGGGCATGATGCTGCTCGGCACCGCCCTGACCGGACTCTTCTCGGTCGTGGCGCAAACCCTGGTGCCACTTGCGGCCACCCTCGCCGCGCCGGAGAAGCGCGGCAAAGTGGTCGGGACGATTATGAGCGGCCTGCTGCTGGGGATCCTGCTGGCACGAACGGTGGCGGGCCTGCTGGCCAGCCTCGGCGGCTGGCGGACCGTCTTCTGGGTTGCCACCGTGCTGATGGTACTGATGGCCCTCGCCCTGTGGCGCGGCCTGCCGAAGGTAGAGCAGGACAATCACCTTAACTACCCTCAGCTGTTGGGCTCTATCTTTAGTCTGTTTATCGGCGATCGATTGCTGCGCACCCGCGCCCTGCTCGGCTGCCTGAGCTTCGCCAACTTCAGCATTCTGTGGACCTCGATGGCCTTTCTGCTGGCCTCGCCGCCGTTTAACTTCTCCGATGCCACCATCGGCCTGTTTGGCCTGGTAGGCGCAGCCGGCGCCCTGGGGGCACGACCGGCGGGTGCGCTGGCGGATAAGGGCAAAGCGCACCTGACCACCACCGGTAGCCTGCTGCTGCTTCTGCTCTCCTGGGGCGCGATCGGGTTCGGCCAGACGTCGGTTATTGCGCTGATCGTCGGTATTCTGATGCTGGACCTGACGGTTCAGGGCGTGCATATCACCAACCAGACGGTGATCTACCACCTGAAGCCTGAAGCGCGTAACCGGCTGACGGCGGGCTATATGACCAGCTACTTTATTGGCGGTGCTGCCGGGTCGCTGATCTCCGCGTCCGCCTGGCAACACGCAGGATGGACGGGCGTTTGCCTGGCCGGAGCGATAGTTTCTCTGCTGGGTCTGCTGGTCTGGTGGCGCGGCTATCATCGCCAGCCGACGCTTTGAGCTATGGTTTAGGGTGGAAATTTTTGTTGTTCTTATCGATTTATGGAATCCCAGGGGATTAATAATACATTTACTTTATTTGTAACAGTCGTTACTATATCGACTGAAATTAATGAGGTCATGCCCAAATGGATAGTTCGTTTACACCCATTGAACAAATGCTAACGTTTCGCGCCAGTCGCCATGAGGATTTCCCGTTTCAGGAGATCCTGCTGACCCGTCTGTGTATGCACATGCAGGGTAAACTGCTGGATAACCGCAATAAAATGCTGAAAGCTCAGGGGATTAACGAAACCTTGTTTATGGCGTTGATTACCCTGGAATCCCAGGAAAATCACAGCATTCAGCCTTCAGAGCTGAGCTGCGCGCTGGGTTCATCCCGTACCAATGCGACCCGTATCGCTGACGAGCTGGAAAAGCGCGGCTGGATTGAACGCCGCGAAAGCAGCAACGACCGTCGCTGTCTGCATCTTCATCTGACCGACAAAGGTCATGAATTCTTGCGTCAGGTGTTGCCACCCCAGCACCACTGCCTGCACGAGCTGTGGTCCGCGCTGAACACATCTGAAAAAGATCAGCTTGAGCAGATTACGCGTAAGCTCCTCACCCGCCTCGACCAGATGGATGAAGAAGGCGTGATCCTTGAGGCGATGAGTTGAGGCGGTAAATCGCTCAGTTAACCGAATTCACCAGAAAAAACTGACAGGCCAGCAGGCAACTACTGCTGGCCTTTCTGACAAGCAGGTCGGCGTAAGCCGATGTGAAATAATAAGATCGTGGAGAATAACATGAGCGCAAATGCGGAGACTCAGACCCCGCAGCAACCGGTCAATAAGAAAGGCAAACGTAAGCGCACCCTTCTTCTGTTGACCTTGCTCTTCATTATTGTTGCCGTGGCATATGGGATTTATTGGTTTATCGTAGCGCGTCATTTTGAAGAAACTGACGATGCCTACGTGGCAGGGAACCAGGTTCAAATCATGGCGCAGGTATCCGGCAGCGTGACGAAAGTCTGGGCTGACAATACCGACTTTGTTAAACAGGGCGACGTGCTGGTCACGCTTGACCAGACGGATGCCCAGCAGGCGTTTGAAAAAGCGAAAACGGAGCTGGCCTCCAGCGTTCGCCAGACTCGCCAGCAGATGATCAACAGCAAACAGCTGCAGGCTAACATTCAGGTGCAGAAAACCGCGCTCGCTCAGGCCCAGACCGACTTTAACCGTCGCGTACCGCTCGGCAGCGCCAACCTGATTGGTCGCGAAGAGCTGCAACACGCCCGCGATGCGGTCGCCAGCGCTCAGGCTCAGCTCGACGTTGCAGTCCAGCAGTACAATGCGAACCAGGCGATGATCCTCGATACCGCGCTGGAGCAGCAGCCTGCCGTTCAGCAGGCGGCAACCGAAGTGCGTAACGCCTGGCTGGCGCTGGAGCGCACCAAAGTGGTGAGCCCGATTACCGGCTACGTGTCACGTCGCGCGGTACAGCCTGGCGCGCAGATTGGCACCACCACGCCGCTGATGGCGGTCGTACCGGCCACTCAGCTGTGGGTTGACGCCAACTTTAAAGAAACGCAACTGGCGCACATGCGTATCGGCCAGTCGGCGACCGTGGTCAGCGATATCTACGGAGACGACGTAACCTATACCGGTAAAGTCATGGGCCTGGA
>DATEKR010000134.1:0-7903 GCA_035277345.1 Enterobacteriaceae bacterium | reverse complement strand
AGATTGAAACATTCGGCTAAACCAGAGATGTATTCATCACCGTTCACGGCATCGATGATGGCGAATTTCAGTGATGAGCTACCGCAGTTCAGAACCAGTACTAGCTTACTCGACATGGAAGTACCTATTTATGATACGTGGCTAAAAAAAAGTCAGTGAGTCTTTCAGCGTAGCGCATGAAGACGCTGACATTTATGATTAACATCATGGCCAGTTATGTTTTTTGCCACGATGAAAGAAAAAGTGATGGTGTTTAACCCTTTTGCGCACGTTCCAGCCAATGGCATACTGTGCGAAAGTTTGACGGAAACACGATCTTTTACTAAGCCGTTTCAGGCCCGCACAGGATACCTGATTGTGGGTATCGATGACAAAATGTTTTGAACGTTGACGGTCAGAGTTGTTGTTTTGCACAATTTTTTTAATTTTTATATGTGAAGTTGAGGTAGCGCCATGTCGACGCCAGAGAATCGCCCGGTTACGTTTTTTAGCCTGTTTCGCCGGGGACAGCATTACGCCAAAAGCTGGCCGCTGGAAAAGCGCCTTGCGCCAGTCTTTGTCGAAAATCGCGTTATTCGCGCCACCCGCTATGCTATTCGTTTTATGCCGCCCGTAGCGGTCTTTACCCTGTGCTGGCAAATCGCGCTCGGTGGACAGCTTGGGCCTGCCGTCGCCACGGCGCTGTTTGCGCTTAGCCTGCCGATGCAGGGACTGTGGTGGCTGGGCAAACGCTCGGTGACCCCGCTGCCGCCGACCATCCTGAGCTGGTTCTATGAGGTCAGGGGCAAACTGCAGGAGGCAGGACAGGCGCTGGCACCGGTCGAAGGCAAACCCGATTATCAGGCGCTGGCTGACACGCTTAAGCGCGCTTTCAAACAGCTGGATAAAACTTTCCTTGATGATTTGTAATAGATCAGGGAATCCTAAGATAAAACAGGGCATAACATAGGTATGCCCTTTTTGTTTTTTAGCGCCCCAGTGCGATAAAGGAGTTCCAGATGGAAATGACCAATGCCCAACGTCTGATTTTATCCAACCAGTATAAAATGATGACTATGCTCGATCCTTCCAGCGCTGAGCGCTACCGTCGTTTGCAGACAATCATTGAACGTGGCTATGGTTTGCAGATGCGCGAACTGGATCGCGAATTTGGCGAACTAAAAGAAGAAACCTGCCGCACGATCATCGACATTATGGAGATGTACCACGCCCTGCATGTCTCCTGGACCAACCTGAAAGACGGTCAGGCTATCGACGAGCGCCGCGTAACATTCCTCGGCTTCGATGCGGCGACCGAAGCCCGCTATCTCGGCTACGTGCGCTTTATGGTCAATGTAGAAGGGCGCTACACCCACTTTGATGCCGGTACCCATGGTTTTAACGCACAAACCCCGATGTGGGAGAAATACCAGCGCATGCTGAGTGCCTGGCATGCCTGCCCGCGCCAGTATCACCTCAGCAGCAACGAGATTAATCAGGTCATCAACGCGTAAGGAGCGGCTTGTGCAGTGTAAAGGTTTCCTGTTCGATCTCGACGGTACGCTGGTGGATTCACTTCCGGCCGTCGAACGCGCCTGGAGCAACTGGGCCGATCGCTTTGGTATCGCCCGCCAGGAGGTACTCGATTTTATCCACGGTAAGCAGGCGATCACTTCTCTGCGCCACTTTATGCCCGGTCGCTCTGAAGAGGAGATCGCCGCTGAGTTTACACGCCTTGAGAAAATCGAAGCCGAAGATACCGATGGCGTGAAGGCACTGCCCGGCGCGATAGCGCTGCTGAACCAGCTTAATGAGGAAGGGATCCCCTGGGCGATTGTGACCTCCGGCTCTGTGCCTATTGCCCACGCTCGGCACCAGGCGGCGGGTTTACCGCTGCCTGAGGTCTTTGTCACCGCAGAGCAGGTGAAGCGCGGCAAGCCGGAACCTGACGCTTACCTGTTAGGTGCCGAACTGCTGGGGTTGGCACCACAGGCGTGCGCGGTGGTTGAGGATGCGACGGCGGGCGTGCTGGCCGGTCTGGCGGCGAAGTGCCATATGATTGCGGTCAATGCACCCGATGAAGCCTCGCGGCTGGCGGGTGTGGATTTCGCTCTGCGTTCTCTGACGCAGCTCGTCATTCACAAGCGGCCGGACGGTAGCGGCGACGTCGTCGTTGAAGTGACCGCCTGATCTCATGATTTAGCCCCGCACCGGCGGGGCTTTTTTATGCAACAATGTTTCAATTTTCTTTTCTGGCAAGGATGTGACGTGACCAATGAATTGATTTGGGTGTTGTCTCTTCTGGCCGTTGCCGTTGTGCTCTTCGCTACGGGGAAGGTACGCATGGATGCGGTGGCGCTGTTGGTGATTGTTGCTTTTGTGCTGAGCGGCACCCTGACGTTGCCGGAAGCCCTTTCCGGCTTTAGCGATCCGAACGTGATACTCATCGCCGCACTTTTTGTGATTGGCGACGGGCTGGTACGCACCGGCGTGGCAACCACGATGGGCGCGTGGCTGGTCAATGTCGCCGATAACAGCGAAGTTAAAATGCTGGTATACCTGATGCTCACCGTTGCCGGGCTGGGGGCGTTTATGAGCTCTACCGGGGTGGTGGCGATCTTTATTCCCGTGGTGCTTAGCGTATGCGCCCGGATGAAAACGGCCCCTTCGCGCCTGATGATGCCGTTGAGCTTCGCGGGGCTGATTAGCGGCATGATGACGCTGGTGGCGACGCCGCCGAATCTGGTGATCAACAGCGAGCTGCTGCGCGAAGGGCTGGACGGCTTTGGTTTCTTCAGTGTGACCCCGATTGGCCTGGTGGTACTGGTGCTGGGGATCTTCTATATGCTGCTGATGCGCGCTGTCCTCAAGAGCGACACGGCGGACAGCAACCACACCGGCTGGAAGCGGCGTACTTTTCGCGATTTGATCAAAGAGTACCATCTGACCGGACGTGCCAGGCGGCTGGCGATCCGCCCCGGCTCGCCGCTGATCGGTCAGCGTCTGGACGATCTCAAGCTGCGTGAAAACTACGGCGCAAACATTATTGGCGTTGAGCGCTGGCGTCGCTTTCGGCGCGTTATCGTTAACGTTAACGGGGTATCGGAATTTCGCGCCCGCGACGTTCTGCTCATCGATATGTCATCCGCGGAAGTGGATCTGCGCCAGTTCTGCGGAGAGCAGATGCTGGAGCCGATGGTGCTGCGCGGGGAGTATTTTTCCGACCAGGCGCTGGACGTCGGCATGGCGGAGGTGACGCTGATCCCGGACTCTGAGCTGATCGGAAAAAGCGTGCGTGAAATTGGTTTCCGCCGTCGCTTCGGCCTCAATGTCGTCGGCCTGAAGCGGGGAGGGGACGCGCTGGATGGCTCTATCGTTGATGAGCCGCTGCGCCTGGGTGACGTGTTCCTGGTCATAGGGAACTGGAAGCTTATCAGCCAGCTGACGCAGACCGAGCGCGATTTTGTGGTGCTCAATATGCCAATAGAAGAAAGCGATGCGCCACCGGCCCACAGCCAGGCACCTCACGCGATCTTCTGTCTGGTGCTGATGGTGGCGCTGATGCTGACCGATGATATCCCGAACCCCATCGCCGCGATTATTGCCTGCCTGTTAATGGGTAAGTTCCGCTGTATCGACGCAGAGAGCGCCTGGCGTTCCATTCACTGGCCGAGCATTATTCTGATTGTCGGGATGATGCCCTTCGCACTGGCGCTGCAAAAAACCGGCGGCGTGGATCTGGCGGTGCAGGGACTGATGGAGGTCGGCGGAGGGAAAGGGCCCTACATAATGCTGATCTGTCTGTTTGTGATGTGCGCGACCATCGGCCTGTTTATCTCCAATACCGCGACGGCAGTGCTGATGGCCCCGATAGCGCTGGCGGCGGCTAAATCGATGGGCGTTTCACCTTACCCGTTTGCCATGATGGTAGCGATGGCGGCCTCGGCGGCCTTTATGACGCCGGTCTCTTCACCGGTCAATACGCTGGTGCTGGGGCCGGGGAACTACACCTTCAGCGACTTTGTGAAGATTGGCGTGCCTTTTACGCTGCTGGTGATGGTGGTCTGCGTGATGCTTATCCCGGTATTATTCCCGTTCTGAGTTAACCCTCTCCCATAAAAGGAGAGGGCCATCAACTTACAGCGGAGAATCCTGGCTAATTTCATCCAGCGACAGCTGGAAGCTCGGCACAAAGACCTGCATAAAGTAGTCCATCTCCGGGCTGCGACGGGCTTCCAGGGTTTTCTCAAGGCGGGATTTAGCGAGTAAAAATTCGTTATTGCCCGCAGAAAGCTCCTCCAGGCATTTAAGATAGGCGCAGAGGGCATCCGCCTGCTTCACAATCGCTTTCTCTTCGGCGCTGCACTGATGCTCATCAATCAGGGGCGCAAAAATATCCTGCAACTCTTCCGGCACCATCTCAACCAGCTTCTGCTGGGCGATTTTCTCGATAGCCTTATATTCCTGCGCGATCTGGGTATTGAAATATTTAACCGGGGTCGGCAGATCGCCGGTCAGCACCTCTGACGCATCGTGGTACATCGCCAGCAGGGCAATACGCTCGGCGTTGAGGTCGCCGCCGAATTTACGATTGCGGATCGCCGCCAGGGCGTGGGCGACCATCGCCACCTGCAGACTGTGCTCGGAGACGTTTTCGGTGCGTACATTGCGCATCAGCGGCCAGCGGTTGATTAACTTAAGGCGGGAGAGGTGGGCAAAGAAATGGCTCTGACTCATAGTGACCCTTTAGTCGATTACAGCAGTGGTCATTATTGTGCGCAGAGAAAATCGCCGGATGCAAACCCGGCGATCTTGATCAGATTACAGCTGACGGTAGCCGGACAGGAAACGGTCAAACTTGGTGATGGCCATATCGAGCTCATCAACGCGGGGCAGGGTAACGATACGAACGTGATCCGGCCACGGCCAGTTAAACGCCGTTCCCTGAACCAGCAGCACTTTTTCCTGTAGCAGGAAATCGAGCACCATTTTCTGGTCGTCGTGGATGTTAAAGCGTTTGGCGTCTATTTTCGGGAACATATAGAGCGCGCCTTTCGGCTTCGTACAGGAAACGCCGGGGATCTGGTTAATCAGCTCCCACGCACGGTTGCGCTGCTCGTACAGACGCCCGCCCGGAACAATAAACTCGCTGATACTTTGATACCCACCGAGTGCGGTCTGGATGGCGTGCTGTGCCGGAACGTTCGCACACAGGCGCATAGAGGCCAGCATTTCCAGCCCTTCAATATAGCTTTTCGCGTGCTTTTTCGGGCCGCTCAGCACCATCCAGCCCTGACGGAAACCGGCAACGCGGTAGGTTTTGGACAGGCCATTAAAGGTAATAGTGAACAGATCCGGTGCCAGCGCGGCTATCGAATGGTGCTCGGCTTCGTCGTAGAGGATCTTATCGTAGATCTCGTCGGCAAAAATAATCAGGTTATGCTGACGGGCGATTTCCACGATCTCCAGCAGCAGCTCTTTAGAGTAGACCGCGCCGGTTGGGTTGTTCGGGTTAATAATCACAATCCCGCGGGTGCGCGGCGTGATCTTCGCACGGATATCATCAAGGTCCGGGAACCAGTCAGAGGATTCATCGCACAGATAGTGCACGGCCTTGCCGCTGGACAGAGAGACTGCTGCCGTCCACAGCGGGTAGTCCGGGGCCGGGACAAGCATTTCATCACCGCTGTTGAGCAGCGCCTGCATCGACTGAACGATCAGTTCGGAGACGCCGTTACCGATGTAGATATCCTCAACGGTAACATCGCGCATATCCCGGGCCTGGTAATGCTGCATGATGGCTTTGCGGGCGGAATAGAGCCCTTTGGAGTCGCAATAGCCCTGCGCCGTCGGGAGATTACGGATCACATCAACAAGAATTTCGTCCGGTGCCTCAAAGCCAAAAGGCGCGGGATTGCCGATATTGAGCTTAAGAACTTTGTTGCCTTCTTCTTCGAGGCGTTTCGCTTCTTTGAGAACCGGGCCACGAATGTCATAACAGACGTTATCTAATTTGCTGGATTTTTCGATGGGGGACATGAACCTTTGACCTTATTCGCTATTAACGCCACTCCCTGCCGTGGAAGTCAGCACCGAACAATGTACTCCCACTGCCGTCTGTTTTGAAGGGTTAGCAGAAGAAGATTTTGCAACTGCCTCACGTTCATAGACATTGTTTCAGACTGCGGCTGTTATTTTTCCTGAGATTAAACTCATGTCAAGAAGTTTAATAATAGTGGTAAATATCGCATTTTTGCTAAAAGAACTGTATTTTGTGCTAGTTAAAAGCGGCCGTTTAGTTTCTATTGGGGTGCGCTATGCCAGTCTTGTGAGGGTCACCTCGCACCCGCGAAACCTGCCGCAGGGCGAGGTAACACATTGATGAACAAGGACAGCGGTCAATGATGTTAATGTTAAGATCCGTTTATGAATTTAACTGATATTAATTCATAATTATTTATTAATTGATGGCACTCTTAGTGGTTTGTTAATTAATAAGCTTCTGGTTCAGAGAAAAGGTACGTGACGGATATCCGAACAGCACTTATATAGTGAATGAAATTAGGTTAAAATGCCGGACTGAAACGAAGGATGGCGCTTTTTTCCTGCGTTTTATACAAAGGTCGTCTATTTAAGTTATTGTTATATATTGTTTTTAATGATGCTCCTCATCAGTTGATGGGACTATGTACTAACGGCGGGTCAAATATGACCGTTAAATCGTAACTATGGAAATAATAAGCAGGATCGGCTGCGTCCGCCTGCACAGGTATATTCCGTAAGTTGATAAATAAACATAAATATACAGCAAGGAATGCTGCCGGCCGCCCGCTGGAGGACATTCATTCGCACTCGCGCTCATTCAGGCAATCTGACCGTTTGTTAGCGTATCTACGGTCTGATGTTAATGAAACACCCTGATTTTTCGAGCACAGCATAAACTCGGGCAGGCACGCAAAGCGTGGCCTGTAAGTGAAAAAATATGATAAATGCAAATAGTCCGATCCTGAATCTCGACCTCGATCTGCTGAGAACATTCGTCGCGGTCGCTGATTTAAACACTTTCGCGGCTGCGGCCGTTGCCGTTTGTCGCACCCAGTCAGCGGTGAGCCAGCAGATGCAAAGGCTGGAACAGCTCGTTGATAAAGAACTTTTTGCCCGGCACGGACGCAATAAGTTGCTGACAGAACACGGTATTCAACTGCTGGGCTATGCGCGTAAAATTTTGCGTTTCAATGATGAAGCATGTACGTCATTAATGTTTAGTACGCTGCAGGGGGTGCTAACAATCGGCGCATCTGATGAATCTGCCGATACGTTGTTACCGTTTCTGCTTAACCGGATTAGCTCCGTGTATCCAAAACTGGCGCTGGATATCCGGGTGAAACGTAACTCGCTGCTGCTTGATATGTTAAAGGAACATGAAGTCGATCTGCTGCTGGCGACACACTGCCCGGCTAACTACCGTAGCCTGACGCTGCGGACTTCCCCGACGCTGTGGTATTGCGCTGCCGATTTTGTGCTGCAGCACGATGAGCCGGTGCCGCTGGTGCTGCTGGACGAACCCAGCCCGTTTCGCGATATGGTCCTCCGCGCGCTGGATGCGGCATCGATCCCGTGGCGTCTTGCCTATGTGGCTTCAAACCTGTCAGCGATGCGGGCTGCGGTAAAAGCGGGGCTTGGCGTGACGGCGCGACCGGTAGAGATGATGAGCCCCGAACTGCGCGTGCTCGGCAATACCGAAGGTCTGCCGCAGCTGTCTGATACCCACTATCAGCTGTGCTGCCATCCTGACAGCACCAATACGCTGGCTGAGACGATCTTCCAGACGATGGATAACTTCCATAACCCCTGGCAATACAAGAACTATACCCCTGAGGGGGGAGGCAGTTCGCTGATTGCTGAGGGGGATTTGGAGTAACAT
>DATEKR010000133.1:0-3756 GCA_035277345.1 Enterobacteriaceae bacterium | reverse complement strand
AGCACGCGGGAGAACATTTTCCGCAGCAGGGGCGGTATAGCCTCAACACCCCGACGGCGCGCCTCTGCAGCCACCTCTATCGCCAGATCCGGTTTGGACGACCGCTGGATCGCCTTGCCGATAATCCGCCGCGTATTCATCGGCACTTTCGGCGGCAGCTGCGCCACGCGGAAATAGACATCATCGAACCCTTCCCGGTAGAGGAAGTGTTCCATATCCAGGGCCGGAAGCGCCGTCAGGTGCTCGCGCTCCTGCTGCCTGTCATCATTCAGCAGGCTACGCACGGTCGCGGCATATTTTTTCCCGGCGTCGTCGCCATCCACCAGCACGTGCCACTCGATCCCCATCCGGCGGGCAAATTTAACCAGCGGCTTCAGCCCGGACTGGGCGAACTCAATCACTTTCACCCCCTCCGCGGCAAAGTGGTGTCCGCACTGACGGGCCAGCTCGTTGATAAGCCAGGTTTCGGTCTCGCCCTCGACCAGCAGCCAGCAGCGGGCAAACAGCGACGACGGCCGGTTAAAGCAGATATGAAACGCAATACGACGGCTATCTTCGGTGCTCATCCCCTCTGGCCCAAGACGCCAGGCAGCGACCCGGGAGGATTCTCTGACCAGACGACAGACATGACCCACAGGCGTGAGGGACAGCAGCTCGCCGGAGTTGGTGGTGGTGATCCGCTGCAGCGGCAGCAGATTCAGCAGATGCCAGGCGACGGAGAGCATGATCGGGTGCAGGCGGGTTTCCGGATCTTCCACCAGCAGCAGAGGCCGGGCGTCTTTATCGAGACGCACGGAGCCTTTCGCCCGCAGCAGAGTCGCAAAAACCCCCAGCAGGATCACCCTGTGCGTCCGCCCACCGGGGCGGTCAATCATCCGGTTGATAATATCCAGATAGCGCCAGCTACGCTGTTCATCATGGGAACGGCGACGCATCAGGCGATGACGCGTTTCCCCCGTGCCCTGCTCGGCAAAATAGTGCTCCAGCAGCTGGACCATCGCCGACAGTCCCTGGCGAATCTGCCCGTCGCTCAGGTTTTGCGGCCGACTGACCAGCTCACGGGAGAGCACATCCAGCTGGCGAGCGGTCACCTCCACCTCAGGCACGTTGGGTACCGCGCCGTTGCGGATACGGCGCATAAAGCGGGCATCGCGCAGGCGCAGAACCGGCATCAGGCGCACCAGATGCCGTGCAAATTCATCAATATTATCCAGCGCCAGCGGCTGGCCGTCGCCGTCAAGAAAGCTACGCAGGGTCATTACCCCGTCGCCGTCGGTCAGTTCCCCCTCCAGCCGGTAGAAGATACGCTGCCAGCCGTCGCTGCACGGCGTCCAGCACGCGTTCAGCGGACGGAGGCGGCGCATACGATAGCGGCCCGGCTCGGACTCACGGAAGGTCAGAATTATATGCAGGTGGTGTTCACGGCTCTGCAGATCGCCCGGCGGAAACCAGAAATCATCATGAACGAAATGATAAAGGTCTCTCTCCGGCGACAGCAGCAGGGTCAGGGCATCCAGCAGGCTCGATTTACCCCAGGCGTTCTCGCCAATCAGGACGTTGTTCGGTTCCAGCATCAGCGACAGTCGGTTGATCCCACGAAAACCGACGATCTCCACGCGCTCAAGATGCATATTTCCTCCGGGTCGCTCACTCTCCTTGCAGGAGTATAGCGAGATGGCTGGCGCAATGCAGGTATAACATATTGAAAATACAGCCGCTGTTCTTTTTATTCGGTAATAACATGACGGCTGAAATAAAAAGACTATGGTTATTTAAGAAGAAAAATATCGTCTTTATTTTTGCCCTAAGTCAATCCAGGTGGATATTTTCAGCTGGTTACTCACCGATATACTTATCTAAAATACCGCCCGTTAGACATTTGTGTTATTCGCATCCTGCAATAACAAATTTCTCCGGTGCGTTGTTCCGTTGCCGGCAGGTTTATTTTTGAGGTGGACTATGTTCAGAAAATTAGCGGCAGAGTGCTTTGGCACGTTCTGGCTGGTGTTTGGCGGCTGCGGCAGCGCGGTCCTGGCGGCTGCTTTCCCGCAGCTGGGTATCGGCTTTACCGGCGTGGCATTAGCGTTTGGTTTAACCGTCCTGACAATGGCGTATGCGGTGGGTCATATTTCCGGCGGTCATTTTAATCCGGCGGTCACATTAGGCTTATGGGCCGGTGGCCGTTTTGCGACGAAAGACGTCGCAGGATATATTATCGCGCAGGTTGTTGGCGGTATTATTGCGGCGGCGGTGCTTTACCTTATTGCCAGCGGGAAAAGCGGCTTTGACGCAGCAACCAGTGGATTTGCATCTAACGGCTATGGCGAACACTCCCCGGGTCAATATTCAATGCTCTCCGCCATCGTCATTGAAATTGTGCTGACCTGCGGCTTCCTGCTGGTGATCCACGGCGCAACGGACAAACATGCTCCGGTGGGCTTTGCCCCGATCGCCATCGGTCTGGCGCTGACCCTGATCCATCTGATAAGCATTCCGGTCACCAATACATCGGTTAACCCGGCACGCAGCACCGCAGTGGCTATCTTCCAGGGCGGCTGGGCGCTGCAGCAGCTGTGGCTATTCTGGGTGATGCCGATTATTGGCGGTATTCTGGGCGGCGTTATTTACCGTAGCCTGCTGGAAAAACGCGATTAATTCGCAATAACCTCTCTTGCTGGTACTCCACTGGCGGTAGTCCACTACCGCCAAAATTGCGCTAAATCAAATTCACTTAACGTTGTTGTATAAACCCCTTTTCAGTCTCGCATCTGCAGCTTAATCTTAAACATGTATCTAAAATATAACTTTAATAAAGGTGTGACTATGTTTTGTGTGCAATGTGAGCAAACAATCCGTACCCCGGCCGGTGACGGCTGCGCTTATGCGCAGGGCATGTGTGGCAAAACGGCAGAAACCTCCGATCTGCAGGATCTACTGATCGCCGTGCTGCAGGGCCTGTCTGCCTGGGCGCTTAAAGCCCGCGAGTTCGGTATTATCGATCATCAGACCGACAGCTTTGCCCCGCGTGCGTTCTTCTCTACGCTGACCAACGTCAACTTCGATTCTGAACGCATTATTGGCTACGCGCGCGAAGCCATCATTCACCGCGAAGCCCTGAAAGCGCAGTGCCGCCTGCAGGATGCAACAGCCAGCGTGGATAACCCGATGGCGGACCTGATGCTGGTCAGCGACCAGATGTCCGCCCTGCTTCAGCAGGCGGCTGAGTTTACGCCTAACCGCGATAAGCAGACGATCGGCGACAATATTCTCGGCCTGCGTCTGCTGTGCCTGTACGGCCTGAAAGGCGCAGCGGCCTATATGGAGCATGCCCACGTTCTCGGCCAGTACGACAACGAGATTTATGCCCAGTACCACAAAATCATGGCATGGCTCGGCACCTGGCCTTCCGATATGGACGCGCTGCTGGCGTGTTCAATGGAAATCGGCCAGATGAACTTTAAAGTGATGAGCATTCTGGATGCCGGAGAAACCACCGCCTACGGCCACCCGACGCCCACGCAGGTCAACGTGAAAGCCGTTGCCGGTAAATGCATTCTGATTTCCGGCCACGATCTGAAAGATCTTTATAACCTGCTTCAGCAGACCGAAGGCACCGGCGTTAACGTCTACACCCACGGTGAGATGCTCCCGGCCCACGGCTACCCGGAGCTACGTAAATTTAAGCATCTGGTCGGGAACTACGGCAGCGGCTGCCAGAACCAGCAGGTTGAGTTCGCCCGCTTCCCTGGCCCTATC
>DATEKR010000132.1:0-5467 GCA_035277345.1 Enterobacteriaceae bacterium | reverse complement strand
ACAGCATTCCGTAAGCCACCCGTCGCTGTCAAGCACCAGGGCATCATCGGCTTCCGTCTGCTCAAGATGGGCACGGATCAGGACCTGTTCGAGCCGATTAAGATGTTTTATCCCGGCAAGCAGCGGATTCCGCCCCAGCCGGACAGGACTTAGCGTCAGGGTAATGCCCTCTTCCCGCCAGCGTGCGTAGTGGGAAGGCCAGGCCGAAATGCTCAGCATCCGCGTCGGCTGTATGCAGCCGCTGGTGCTGTAGCCACGTCCGCCGCTGCCGCGACTGAGTAACACCTTCAGCACGGCCTGCTGATGTCCGCAGGCGCGAGAAACCATCTCCTGCTCTAATGCGGACCATTCGGTAAAGGGGATCATCAGACGCTGGCAGGCATCGCGGAGCCGCTGCAGATGCGCCGGCAGGAGGTGGATCTGCCCGTCTGTCACCCTGGCGGTAGTGAAGCAGCCATCGCCAAACTGGGTGGCGCGGTCGTCAGCCGGGAGTTCGTTCTGCGGTGTGCCATTAATAAAGAACATAGAGGCTCCTGAACACTAGCTGCATATAGCAGAAAGGCCCGGAAACCGGGCCTTTCTGGGCTGCATACCGACGGGATCAGATCTTTTTAAAGATCAGAGAGCCGTTGGTGCCACCGAAGCCGAAGGAGTTACACAGAGTGTACTCCATTCCGCTGACCTGACGCGCTTCGTGCGGGACGAAGTCCAGATCGCAACCTTCATCCGGATTATCCAGGTTGATGGTTGGCGGAACGGCCTGATCGCGCAGAGCGAGGATCGAGTAGATTGACTCTACCGCGCCCGCCGCACCCAGCAGGTGACCGGTCATCGATTTGGTGGAGCTGACCAGCACGCGACTGGCTTCCTCACCAAATACGGACTTCACCGCCTGGGCTTCGGCTTTGTCGCCTGCCGGGGTCGAGGTGCCGTGAGCATTGACGTAGCCAACCTGAGATGGCGTAACGCCGGCATCACGCAGCGCATTGACCATCGCCAGTGCTGCACCCGCGCCGTTTTCCGGCGGAGAGGTCATGTGGTAAGCATCGCTGCTCATACCAAAACCGACCAGCTCGGCATAGATTTTCGCGCCGCGTTTTTTCGCGTGCTCGTACTCTTCGAGTACAACCATACCCGCACCGTCGCCCAGCACGAAGCCGTCGCGATCTTTGTCCCACGGACGGCTTGCCGCCTGCGGATTTTCATTGTGGGTAGAGAGCGCACGCGCTGCACCAAAGCCACCCACGCCAAGCGGGGTACTGGCTTTTTCTGCGCCACCTGCCACCATCGCATCGGCGTCGCCATAGGCGATCATCCGCGCGGCCTGGCCGATGTTATGCACACCGGAGGTACAGGCTGTCGCGATAGAGATGCTCGGACCACGCAGGCCGAACATAATTGTCAGATGGCCAGCGACCATATTAACAATCGTCGAGGGTACGAAGAACGGGCTGATTTTGCGCGGACCGCCCTGCACCAGCGAAGCATGGTTTTCTTCAATTAAGCCAAGACCGCCAATGCCGGAGCCGATAGCGGCACCGATACGCGTGGCGTTCTCTTCTGTGATCTCAAGACCAGAATCCTGCATGGCCTGGACACCGGCGACAATTCCATATTGAATGAACGCATCCATCTTGCGCTGTTCTTTGCGCGAGATAATGTCATCACAGTTAAAATCCTTTACTAAGCCAGCAAATTTCGTTGCATAGGCGGTAGTATCGAAATGGTCGATCAGGCTGATGCCACTCTGACCGGCAAGGAGAGCTTTCCAGGTAGACTCTACGGTATTGCCGACAGGAGACAACATGCCCAGTCCGGTCACAACTACACGACGCTTAGACACGTTTGTCCTCCAGGGAGGGAAAAAAGAGACTTATGGGAGAATCAGATAAAACTCAGGCGGTCGAATGACCGCCTGGAGATGTTCACTTACGCCTGGTGACCGTTGATGTAATCAATGGCAGCCTGAACGGTAGTGATTTTCTCAGCTTCTTCGTCCGGAATCTCAGTATCAAACTCTTCTTCCAGAGCCATTACCAGCTCAACAGTGTCAAGAGAATCAGCGCCCAGGTCCTCAACGAAGGAAGCGGTGTTTACAACTTCTTCCTGCTTAACGCCCAGCTGCTCGCCGATAATTTTCTTAACGCGTTCTTCGATAGTGCTCATACTCTTAAATTTCCTATCAAAACTCGCTTTCGCGATGGTTTTCGTAGTGTATAAAATGTTGAAAAATTTGCAACTAAATCCCGGCAGGTCTTACCACGATTTTGCGCTATTTTGCGGCCATTCGCCCAAATAACGCAACAATTTTATCGTGGATTAGACCATATACATCCCGCCATTGACGTGCAGCGTCTCACCAGAGATGTAAGCTGCTTCGTCAGAGGCTAAAAATGCAACCGCACTGGCGATTTCCTGAGCGCCGCCGAGGCGACCCGCAGGAACCTGCGCCAGAATACCCGCACGCTGTTCGTCAGAGAGCGCACGCGTCATGTCCGTTTCAATAAAGCCCGGAGCAACAACGTTCACCGTAATACCGCGAGACGCGACTTCACGCGCCAGCGATTTACTGAAACCGATAAGACCCGCCTTCGCCGCAGCGTAGTTGGCCTGACCGGCATTTCCCATGGTACCAACCACAGAACCGATAGTGATAATACGGCCATGACGCTTTTTCATCATAGCCCGCATTACCGCTTTTGACAGACGGAAAACCGATGACAGGTTGGTTTCCAGAATATCGTTCCACTCATCGTCTTTCATACGCATCAGCAGATTGTCGCGTGTGATCCCGGCATTGTTCACCAGAATATCCACTTCGCCAAATTCCGCGCGGATGGTTTCAAGCACAGAGTCGATAGACGCCGGATCGGTCACGTTTAATGCCAGACCTTTACCGTTCGCCCCTAAATATTCGCTAATCGCCTGCGCGCCGCTTTCGCTGGTGGCAGTACCGATAACTTTTGCGCCACGCGCAACGAGGGTTTCAGCGATAGCGCGGCCAATACCGCGGCTTGCACCGGTAACCAGCGCGATTTTTCCTTCAAAACTCATGGTGTTCCTCTTTTATTGCGCAAGTGCCGCTGACAGCGCTGCAGGCTCATTGATAGCCGTTGCGGTCAGGGTATCTACAATACGTTTGGTCAGGCCGGTCAGCACTTTACCCGGTCCCACTTCATACAGGTGTTCGACACCCTGGGAGGCCATAAATTCAACGCTTTTCGTCCACTGCACCGGGCTGTAGAGCTGGCGCACCAGCGCATCACGGATAGCCTCAGGCGTGGTTTCACACTTCACGTCCACGTTGTTCACCACCGGAATGGTCGGGGCGCTGAAGGTGATTTTGTTCAGTTCGACGGCCAGTTTCTCAGCGGCAGGCTTCATCAGCGCACAGTGAGACGGCACGCTGACCGGCAGCGGCAGAGCACGTTTGGCGCCCGCAGCTTTACAGGCGGCGCCTGCACGCTCAACGGCTTCTTTATTGCCGGCGATAACGACCTGGCCCGGCGAGTTAAAGTTCACCGGAGAGACAACCTGCCCTTCGGCAGACTCTTCGCAAGCTTTCGCGATAGCGGCGTCATCAAGGCCGATAATGGCTGACATCGCACCGGTGCCTTCCGGCACAGCTTCCTGCATAAATTTACCGCGCAGTTCGACCAGGCGAACGGCGTCGGCGAACGGGATCACCCCGGCGCAAACCAGCGCAGAGTATTCACCCAGGCTATGACCAGCCAGCAGCGCAGGCGCTTTACCGCCCTGCAGTTCCCAGACGCGATACAGCGCCACGGATGCGGTCAGCAGCGCAGGCTGAGTCTGCCAGGTTTTGTTCAGTTCTTCTGCCGGACCCTGCTGGGTCAGCGCCCAGAGATCGTAACCCAGCGCGGCCGAAGCCTCAGCAAAGGTCTCTACAACAATCGGGTATTCTGCCGCGATGTCCGACAGCATCCCAACGGTCTGGGAACCCTGTCCCGGAAACACAAATGCAAATTGCGTCATCTTTTAAATCCTTAGTTAGAAACGAACCAGCGCAGAACCCCAGGTGAACCCGCCACCAAAGGCCTCAAGCAGTACCAGCTGACCTGGTTTAATTCGTCCATCACGCACCGCTTCGTCCAGCGCGCTTGGCACCGACGCGGCAGAGGTATTACCGTGGCGATCGAGGGTGACGACGACGTTGTCCATCGACATCCCGAGCTTTCTGGCGGTTGCGCTGATAATGCGCAGGTTCGCCTGATGCGGCACCAGCCAGTCCAGCTCGCTGCGGTCGAGATTATTCGCCGCCAGCGTCTCATCAACAATATGCGCCAGCTCTGTGACAGCCACTTTAAAGACTTCGTTACCGGCCATCGTCAGGAAGGTCGGGTTTTCCGGGTTAACGCGGTCGATATTCGGCAGCGTCAACAGCTCACCGTAGCTGCCGTCGGCATGCAGGTGAGTCGAAATAATGCCTGGCTCCTCGGAAGCGCCCAGCAACACAGCGCCTGCACCATCACCAAAAATGATAATAGTGCCGCGATCTTCCGGATTACAGGTCCGCGCCAGCACGTCGGCGCCGATGACCAGCGCATAGTTAACCGCTCCGGATTTCACGTACATACCGGCCACGCTTAAAGCGTAGGTAAAACCGGCACAGGCCGCCGCCACGTCAAACGCCGGGCAGCCTTTGATTTCCAGCATCGCCTGAACCTGACAGGCCGCGCTCGGGAAAGCATGGGTCGCTGAAGTGGTCGCGACGATGATCAGACCCACCTGGTCTTTATCAACGCCCGCCATTTCCAGCGCACGTTTAGCCGCTTCAAAACCCATCGTCGCAACGGTTTCATCCGCTGCGGCAATACGGCGTTCACGGATGCCCGTACGGGTGACAATCCACTCGTCGGTCGTTTCGACCATTTTTTCCAGATCGGCGTTAGTTCGCACTTGCTCGGGCAGATAGCTGCCGGTACCAATAATCTTCGTGTACATGTACGCTCAGTCACTCTTGGGTAACATACCCGCCGTTTCACTTTGCCCGAAACCGGCTGGATATAACAATTCCAGGCGAGCGGCAATCCGCTGGGGAACCTGCCGCTGCACCGCCTGCACTGCCTGTTCAATCGCGACGGCAAACGCTCGCTGATTGGCCGCACCGTGGCTCTTCACTACCGTGCCGCGCAATCCTAACAGACAGGCGCCATTATACTGGTCGGGGTTGAGGTGACTGAATCGCCTTGCCAGGCTTTTTTGTAACCAACGTTTTAATAACCACAGCCACCACGACCTTTTTTTCCCTTCACCCTGAGATTTCAGCAGTGAAAGAAAGAGTCTGACCACCCCTTCCATGGTTTTTAATGTGACGTTTCCCGTAAATCCGTCACAAACCAGAACATCGGTTTTCCCGGTCAGCAGTTCATTCGCTTCCAGATAACCGATGTAGTTAATCGAAGAAACCGTTTTAAGTCGCGCAGAAGCGTCACGAATCGCGTCA
>DATEKR010000131.1:0-3024 GCA_035277345.1 Enterobacteriaceae bacterium | reverse complement strand
CCTCAGTGTCACTGGCGGTAAAGACCGTCGCCGACAGCCCGAAGATACTGTCATTGGCCAGCTCCAGGGCATGGTCTGCATCGCGGGCAACGGTAATCGTCGCCACCGGGCCAAAGAGTTCCTCGCGAAAACCGGTCATCTCGGGCGTGACGCCTGAAAGGATCGTCGCCGGGTAGTAGTTTCCTTCCCCGGAAAGCTTCTCACCGCCCAGCAGCAGCGTCGCGCCCTCGTTGAGGGTTGCTGTAACCTGCTGATGCAGTTCATCGCGCAGATCGTAGCGCGCCATTGGTCCCAGATAGTGCGCTTCCACCTGGGGATCGCCCTGCTTCAGCGCGGCGGCGGCCTCAACAAACTGACGGGTAAAGGCGTCGGCAATACCGGCCTCGACGATAAAGCGCTTGGCGGCGGCACAGACCTGGCCGCTGTTCTGGAAACGCCCGAGCGTGGCCGCTTTTACCGCCAGCGCCAGATCCGCATCGTTCAGGACAATAAAGGGATCGGATCCGCCCAGCTCCAGCACGCATTTTTTTAGTGCCGCGCCCGCCTGAGCACCAATCGCCCTGCCCGCCTTTACGCTACCGGTTACCGTCACCGCCGCAATTCGCGGATCGTTAATGGCCTGACTGACACCGTCGTTGGTGGCATTTACCCCACCGAACACGCCTGCCGGGAGTCCCGCTTCGACGGCCATTTCACCGATTAGCCCCGCGCAGCCGAGAACGTTTGGTGCATGCTTGAGCAGATAGCTGTTACCCGCCAGCAGGATCGGCGCGGCCCCGCGGATCACCTGCCAGAGAGGAAAGTTCCACGGCATCACCGCCAGAATCGGTCCCAGGGGCCGGTATTCAATCACCGCCTTATTGCCTTCAACCTGCGTCTGCTCTGTCGCCAGCATCGCCGGGCCATGTTCCGCGTACCAGTCGCAGAGGTCGGCCGATTTAGCCACTTCTGCGCGGGCCTGCAGAATTGGTTTACCCATTTCACGGGTGATTATCAGGGCCATCGCCTCCGCGCGGTTGCGGATAGCGCCGCCCAGCGCCCGCAGGCCTGCGGCTCTGTCGGCCAGTGGGGTTTGCCGCCAGACGTTGAAGCCCTGGCGGGACAAGGCGATAGACGCATCAACCTCGTCGGCGCTGGCCCAGGCATAAGACGCCAGAAGCTGGCCGTTGGCCGGGTTGATCGATTGTGCCGGGGATAATGCAGTCATGATGTTTTCTCCGTTGGATGGGACTTGCATTATCCTGACGGATCCTGATATTTATGAAAACTGAATATTTTTAACGATTACTTTCACGAAATGAGAAAATCATGGATCTGACCCAGCTCGAGATGTTTACCGCCGTCGCCCACACCGGCAGCATTACCCGCGCCGCGCAGCAGGTACACCGGGTGCCGTCGAATCTGACGACCCGTATTCGCCAGCTGGAAGCGGATCTCGGCGTGGATCTGTTTATCCGTGAGAATCAGCGGCTGCGGCTCTCACCCGCCGGGCACAGTTTTTTGCGCTACAGCGAACAGATCCTCGCCCTGGTGGAAGAAGCCCGGATGGTGGTGGCCGGAGACGAACCCCAGGGGCTCTTTTCCCTCGGCGCGCTGGAGAGCACCGCCGCGGTGCGCATTCCCGGCACGCTCGCCGCGTATAATCAGCGCTATCCCCGAATTCAGTTTGATCTCTCCACCGGTCCCTCCGGGAAGATGATCGACGGCGTGCTGGCGGGCACCCTGAATGCCGCCTTCGTTGATGGCCCGGTTACGCATCCGGGGCTAAACGGTATTCCCGTCTGGCAGGAAGAGATGATGATTGTCGGCCCGGCCGGTCACCCGCCGATTACGCGGGCAGGTGAAGTCAACGGAGCCAGTATTTACGCCTTTCGCGCTAACTGCTCCTATCGCCGTCATTTCGAAAGCTGGTTTCATGCCGACGGCGCGATGCCGGGCAAAATCCACGAGATGGAGTCCTATCACGGAATGCTGGCCTGTGCGATTGCCGGTGCGGGCCTGGCGCTGATGCCGCGCAGTATGCTGGAAAGTATGCCCGCTCATCACCAGGTCGCGGCCTGGCCGCTGGCGGAAAACTGGCGCTGGCTGACCACCTGGCTTATCTGGCGGCGGGAAGCGATGTCCCGCCCGCTGGAGGCATTTATAGGGCTGCTAAACGAACGTCAGGAAATCGCATAGCGCGTGACTCATAGCATTAACTTATAGCTCGACGGCACGGTTGCGCTAGCCCCCGTCTGGCAGTAGCTTTATCGCGTCAAATATTTCCAGCGGAAACCTAATGAATACCAAAGCACGCAAAGTGATGATTATCGGCACCGGCAACGTCGGCGCTTCAGCAGCCTATGCCCTGTTGAATCAGGCGATTTGTGAAGAGCTGATCCTGGTCGACCTCGATAAGCCACGGGTTCAGGGGCACGCCGACGATCTCAGCGATGCCGCGGCCTATATGCCCGGTATGATGACCATCTCTACGCGTGACGCGAGCGACTGCGCCGACGTGGATATTGCCGTGATCACCGTCTCCGGCGGCGCACTAAAGCCAGGACAAACCCGGCTGGATGAGCTGACCAGTACGGCGCGGATCGTCAAAAGCATTGTGCCGCAGATGATGGCGGGCGGCTTTAACGGCATTTTCCTGATCGCCACCAACCCCTGCGACATTATTACCTGGCAGGTATGGCAGCTCTCCGGCCTGCCCAGAGAACAGGTGATCGGTACCGGCGTCTGGCTCGATACTACCCGACTGCGCCGCACGCTTGCTCAGGAGCTGGATATCGGTGCCCAGAGTATCGATGCCTTTATTCTCGGCGAACACGGCGACAGCCAGTTCCCGGTCTGGTCTCATTCATCCGTGTACGGTTCCCCTATTGCCGATGTCTATCAGCGGCGCACCGGCCGGGCGCTGGACCAGGCAAAAATGGCGGAGAAAGTGCGCCGTCTGGGGTTTGAGATTTATGCGGGTAAAGGCTGTACCGAATACGGTATTGCCGGGACTATCGCCGAGATCTGCCGCAATATCTTTAC
>DATEKR010000130.1:0-4239 GCA_035277345.1 Enterobacteriaceae bacterium | reverse complement strand
CCGTCCATCAGCGCAACCGAAGAAGCGCTGGATCAGAGCAATGAGTCTTTAATCAATCTGCTGGCGGGCTGGTTTAGCGATTTGGGCTTTAACGTTGAGGTTCAGCCCGTCCCCGGCACGCGCCATAAATTTAACCTGCTCGCCAGTACCGGAACCGGAGCGGGCGGCCTGCTGCTAGCCGGCCACACCGATACCGTGCCGTTTGACGATGGCCGCTGGACGCGCGACCCGTTCACCCTGACCGAACACGACAACAAGCTGTACGGTCTGGGCACCGCCGATATGAAAGGCTTCTTCGCCTTTATCCTCGACGCGCTGCGTGACGTCGACGTGACAACGCTGAAAAAGCCGCTCTACATACTGGCGACCGCCGATGAAGAGACCAGCATGGCGGGGGCACGCTACTTCTCGGAAAACACGGCCATTCGCCCGGACTGCGCGATCATCGGTGAGCCCACGTCGTTGCAACCGATTCGCGCCCATAAAGGCCATATTTCAACGGCGGTGCGCGTACTGGGCCAGTCCGGCCACTCCAGCGATCCGGCGCGCGGCGTGAACGCCATTGAGCTGATGCACGACGCCATTGGCCGCATCATGACCCTACGTGACGATCTTAAAGAGCGCTATCACTACGAAGCCTTCACCGTACCTTACCCGACGCTGAACCTCGGCAGCCTGCACGGCGGTGACGCCTCAAACCGCATCTGCGCCTGCTGCGAACTGCACATGGATATCCGTCCGCTACCGGGCATGACGCTAAGCGATCTCGACGGCCTGCTGAATGAAGCACTGGCCCCGGTAAGCGAGCGCTGGCCGGGCCGTCTGACGGTCTCTGAGCTGCATCCGCCGATCCCGGGCTACGAATGTCCGCCGGATCACCAGCTGGTCCAGGTGGTGGAAAAGCTGCTCGGTGAGAAAACCGATGTGGTGAACTACTGCACCGAAGCGCCGTTTATTCAGACCCTGTGCCCTACGCTGGTGCTTGGCCCGGGTTCCATCAACCAGGCCCACCAGCCGGATGAGTACCTGGAAACCCGCTTTATCAAACCCACCCGCGAGCTGATTAATCAGGTTGTGCATCACTTCTGCTGGCATTAAAACTGACCATCGCTATCCCCTCTCCCGGTGGGAGAGGGTTAGGGTGAGAGGGAAAATTCCCGCGATCTCTATCACATTCTCATAAGCATCTCTTATCTGACGCGAAGCGAATTAAATTTCGTAAATTACCCGCATTTATTCGTTTGCTGAACCGTTTTCGCAGCAATTGACGACGGGGGTTTTACGTGGCTTTATAAGAGGAGATGACAAAATAATGTCCACCCGATTTTCGACTGGGCATAAACAAAAATGATGGGGTGACTGGGTTTTTATGAACGAACAATATTCCGCGTTGCGTAGTAATGTCAGTATGCTCGGCAAAGTGCTTGGAGATACCATCAAAGACGCGTTAGGTGAGAACATTCTCGACCGCGTTGAAACCATCCGCAAGCTGTCCAAATCTTCCCGTGCAGGTAACGAGGCTCACCGTCAGGAGCTGCTCACGACCTTGCAGAACCTCTCCAACGATGAGCTGCTGCCTGTTGCACGCGCGTTCAGCCAGTTCCTGAATCTGGCCAACACCGCCGAGCAATATCACAGCATTTCGCCCAACGGCGAAGCGGCCAGCAACCCGGAAGTCATTGCCCGAACGCTTCGTAAACTGAAAGACCAGCCCGATCTCAACGAAGACATCATTAAAAAAGCGGTGGAGTCCCTTTCGCTTGAGCTGGTACTGACCGCTCACCCTACGGAAATCACCCGTCGTACGCTGATCCACAAAATGGTGGAAGTGAACAGCTGTCTTAAGCAGCTGGATAACAAAGACATTGCCGATTACGAGCGTAACCAGCTGATGCGCCGCCTGCGCCAGCTGATTGCCCAGTCGTGGCACACCGATGAAATTCGTAAGCACCGTCCAAGCCCGGTCGACGAAGCCAAATGGGGCTTTGCGGTGGTGGAAAACAGCCTGTGGGAAGGGGTACCGAACTACCTGCGCGAGCTAAACGAACAGCTGGAAGAGAACCTTGGCTACCGCCTGCCGGTCGATTTTGTTCCGGTGCGCTTCACCTCCTGGATGGGCGGTGACCGCGACGGCAACCCGAACGTCACGGCGGAAATCACCCGCCACGTGCTGCTGCTGAGCCGCTGGAAAGCCACCGATCTCTTCCTGAAAGATATTCAGGTACTCATCTCCGAGCTGTCGATGGTGGAAGCCACGCCGGAGCTGCGCGCGCTGGCCGGCGAAGAAGGCGCCAGCGAGCCGTATCGTTATCTGATGAAAAAACTGCGCGGTCAGCTGATGGCCACTCAGGCCTGGCTGGAAGCGCGTCTCAAGGGCCAGCGCCTGCCTAAACCGGAAGGTCTGCTCAGCCAGAACGAGCAGCTCTGGGAGCCACTGTACGCCTGTTACCAGTCGCTGCAGGCCTGTGGCATGGGCATCATCGCCAACGGCGAACTGCTCGACACCCTCAGGCGCGTGAAGTGCTTCGGCGTGCCGCTGGTGCGTATCGACGTGCGTCAGGAAAGCACCCGCCATACCGAAGCGCTGGGCGAACTGACCCGCTATCTCGGCATCGGCGACTATGAAAGCTGGTCAGAAGCCGACAAACAGGCGTTCCTGATCCGCGAACTGAACTCCAAGCGCCCGCTGCTGCCGCGCAGCTGGGAGCCAAGCAACGATACCCGCGAGGTGCTCAATACCTGTAAAGCGATCGTCGATGCGCCGAAAGGATCGGTGGCCGCCTACGTGATCTCCATGGCAAAAACCCCGTCCGACGTGCTGGGTGTTCACCTGCTGCTTAAAGAGGCCGGTATCGACTATGCCCTGCCGGTTGCACCGCTGTTTGAAACCCTTGATGACCTGAACAACGCCAACGACGTGATGACCCAACTGCTGAACATCGACTGGTATCGCGGCTTCATCCAGGGCAAACAGATGGTGATGATTGGCTATTCCGACTCCGCAAAAGACGCGGGCGTGATGGCGGCGTCCTGGGCACAGTACCAGGCACAGGACGCGCTGATCAAAACCTGCGAGAAAGCGGGCATTGAGCTGACGCTGTTCCACGGTCGTGGTGGTTCAATCGGACGTGGCGGCGCCCCTGCGCACGCGGCGCTGCTCTCACAGCCGCCGGGCAGCCTGAAAGGCGGTCTGCGCGTGACCGAACAGGGCGAGATGATCCGCTTCAAATACGGCCTGCCGGAAGTGACCATCAGCAGCCTGTCGCTCTACACCAGCGCGATTCTGGAAGCGAACCTGCTGCCACCGCCGGAGCCGAAAGCCTCCTGGTGCCACATCATGGACGAGCTGTCGGATACCTCCTGCGATCTGTACCGCGGCTACGTGCGTGAAAACAAAGATTTCGTGCCTTACTTTCGTTCCGCCACGCCTGAGCAGGAGCTGGGCAAGCTGCCGCTGGGATCACGTCCGGCCAAACGTCGCCCGACCGGTGGCGTCGAGTCGCTGCGTGCCATTCCGTGGATCTTCGCCTGGACGCAAAACCGCCTGATGCTGCCAGCCTGGCTGGGCGCCGGTGCGGCGCTGCAGAAAGTGGTGGAAGACGGTAAGCAGAGCGAGCTGGAAAGCATGTGCCGCGACTGGCCGTTCTTCTCGACCCGTCTGGGCATGCTGGAGATGGTCTTCTCGAAAGCCGACCTGTGGCTGGCGGAATACTACGATCAGCGCCTGGTGAAACCAGAACTTTGGGCGCTGGGGAAAGAGCTGCGTGAGCTGCTGGAAGGCGACATCAAAGTGGTTCTGGATATCGCTAACGACTCGCACCTGATGGAAGATCTGCCGTGGATTGCCGAGTCTATCCAGCTGCGTAATGTCTACACCGACCCGCTGAACGTACTGCAGGCCGAACTGCTGCACCGTTCCCGTCTCGCCGAAGAGGAAGGCAAAGAGCCGGACCCTCGCGTCGAGCAGGCGCTGATGGTGACGATTGCAGGCGTTGCGGCAGGTATGCGTAACACGGGTTAATCGCGGTTCTAACACGGGCGGCTTTCGCACGTTGCTTTAACACAATGACAAAAATCCCCGCCGAAGCGGGGATTTTTTTAACCGATGTACGGGTTACTTCACGTCAAAACGGTCCAAATCCATCACTCGTGCCCAGGCTGCCACGAAGTCGCGGACAAACTTCTCGCTGGCATCGTTGCTGGCGTAAACCTCGGCCAGCGCACGAAGCACGGCGTTCG
>DATEKR010000129.1:0-3431 GCA_035277345.1 Enterobacteriaceae bacterium | reverse complement strand
ACTTTTTTCTCTTCGGTCATGGCGTTCATACCAGCTCCTCCACCGACTTATAGCAGGCGCGCATACGGCCCGGTGCAAAGGTTTCCAGCGGTGGAGCGCTGTTACAGATATCCATCGCGTGCGGGCAGCGAGGCTGGAAAGGACACCCCTTCGGCAGACGCAGCAGGTTCGGCGGGTTGCCCGGAATGGTTAACAGGGACTCGCCCTCCGCATCCAGACGCGGCACCGCATTCAGCAGGCCGATGGAGTACGGATGCGCTGGCTGATAGAAGACATCACGCGCATGACCATATTCCATGGTCCGCCCGGCGTACATCACCAGCACTTTGTCGCAGATACCTGCCACCACGCCGAGGTCGTGGGTGATCATAATAATCGCGGTGTTAAATTCACGCTTCAGCTCGTTAAGCAGGGTCATGATCTGCGCCTGCACGGTCACGTCGAGCGCGGTGGTCGGTTCATCGGCAATCAGCAGTTTCGGCTTGCACATCAGCGCCATGGCGATCATCACGCGCTGGCGCATCCCGCCGGAGAACTCATGCGGATACATTTTCATGCGCTTACGCGCTTCCGGCATCTTCACCGCGTCCAGCATTTTCACCGACTCTTCAAACGCTTCGGCCTTGCCCATCCCTTTGTGCAGCATCAGAACTTCCATCAGCTGCTCGTCAACCCGCATATAGGGGTTCAGAGAGGTCATCGGGTCCTGGAAGATCATCGAGATCTGCTCGGCACGCAGCGTATTCAGCTCTTTCTCCGGCAGGTTGAGGATCTCCCGACCGTTAAAGGTCGCGGAGCCGCCAATACGACCGTTGGCCGCCAGCAGGCCCATCAGGGCAAATGCGGTCTGGGATTTACCTGAGCCGGACTCACCCACGATGCCTAAGGTTTCCCCGGCGCGCAGGCTGAAGTTCAGGTCGTTAACGGCGGTTACGTCGCCGTCCGGCGTCTGGAAGGTCACACGCAGATCTTTTACGTCCAGCAGCAGATCGCTGCGAGGCGCCGTCGAGGTTTCAATAATGCTCATAGCGGCACTCCTTAACGATCTTTCGGGTCGAGGGCATCACGCAGGCCATCGCCGATAAAGTTGAAACAGAACAGGGTTACCACCAGCAGTGCTGCCGGGAACATCAACAGCCAGGGGGAAACTTCCATCGAGTTGGCACCGTCGCTCAGCAGCGCGCCCCACGAGCTCAGCGGCTCCTGGGTTCCCAGACCGAGGAAGCTTAAGAAGGATTCGAACAGGATCATGCTCGGCACCAGCAGCGAGGCATACACCACTACCACGCCCAGCACGTTCGGCACGATGTGACGCACCACGATATTTTTCGTCGAGACGCCGCCAACCTGGGCCGCTTCAATAAACTCTTTACGCTTCAGGCTCAGGGTCTGGCCGCGCACAATACGCGCCATATCCAGCCAGGACACCATGCCGATAGCCACAAAGATCAGTAAAATATTTTGACCAAAGAAGGTGACCAGCAGGATCACGAAGAACATAAACGGGAAGGAGTTGAGGATCTCCAGCAGACGCATCATCACCGAGTCCACTTTACCGCCAAGATAGCCGGAAAGTGAGCCGTACAGCGTCCCGAGGATCACCGCTACCAGCGCAGCAGCAATACCAACCATCAGCGAAATACGTCCGCCAATCGCCACGCGCACCAGCAGGTCACGCCCGGAAGAGTCGGTGCCGAAGTAGTGACCGGACTCCATATCCGGCGGGCTGGACATCATGCCCCAGTCGGTATCGAAATAGGTGAACTGCGACAATACAGGTGCAAAGGTCACAAAGAGCGCAATCAGCGTCAGCACCACCAGGCTCGCCACCGCCGCACGGTTGTGCATAAAGCGACGACGCGCATCCTGCCACAGGCTACGACCTTCAACTTCCAGTTTCTCACTGAAGTTTTCCAGCGCCTCGCTGTTTTTCTTACTTAACATTATGGCGCTCCATCAGTAACGAATTTTCGGATCGATAACGGCATACAGCACGTCAACAATCGCGTTGAAAACAATAGTCAGGGTGCCGACCAGAATGGTCAGGCTCAGTACCAGCGAGTAGTCACGGTTCAGCGCACCGTTAACAAACAGCTGACCAATGCCAGGCAGACCGTAGATGGTCTCGATCACCATCGAACCGGTAATAATACCGACGAAGGCAGGACCTAGATAAGAGAGCACCGGCAGCAGCGCAGGCTTCAGCGCATGGCGCAGAATAATCCGCCGCATCGGCAGACCTTTGGCTTTGGCGGTACGGATAAAGTTGGAGTGCAGGACTTCAATCATCGAGCCACGTGTAATACGCGCGATACTGGCGATATAGGCCAGCGACAGCGCCACCATCGGCAGGATCATAAATTTCGGTGCCCCGCCGTTCCACCCGCCTCCGGGCAACCATTGTAGGGTAATGGCGAAGACCATCACCAGCAGCGGTGCCACCACGAAACTGGGTATCACCACCCCGGTCATGGCAAAGCCCATTACCGTGTAGTCCCAGCGGGTATTTTGCTTCAGCGCGGCAATCACCCCTGCGCTTACGCCCACAATCAGTGCCAGCAGGAAAGCAGCCGCACCCAGTTTTGCGGAAACCGGGAAGCTCGATGCCACCAGATCGTTCACCGTATAATCTTTATATTTAAACGATGGCCCGAAATCCCCGTGCGCCAGCTGTTTCAGGTAGCTGAAGTACTGGGTCATCACAGGATCGTTCAGGTGATATTTGGCTTCGATATTGGCCAGAACTTCCGGCGGTAATGCGCGTTCCCCGGTGAAAGGACTTCCCGGCGCAAGGCGCATCATAAAGAATGAGATAGTAATAAGGATAAATAACGTCGGTATCGCTTCCAGACAGCGACGCAGGATAAATTTAAACATTGCCCGTACCTTCTGGCTTGTGCCTTCAACACTGATTCTGCTGCGCGCTATCTTGCCCGCCCGCGTCATTCAGTGCCAATTAGTGCGACGAAAAAAAGACACAGTGGGGCAAGACGGATCTTGCCCCACGTATTGCCATTAGTGCTTGATAATATACAAGTTCTTAACGTAGATGTTATCCAGCGGGTCTTTACCGGTGTAGCCACCGACCCACGGTTTCACCAGACGGGCGTTCACGTAGTGATAGACCGGCACAATCGCAGAGTCTTTATCCAGCTGCTGTTCCGCTTTGGAATAGAGCTCGGCGCGCGCCGCGTCGTCGGTCACTTTCAGCGTGTCGTTGACCAGCTTGTCGAAGGCCTCGCTCTTATAGTGCGCGGTATTGTTCGAGCTGTCGGACAGCATGGTGTTCAGGAACGACGTCGGTTCGTTGTAGTCAGCACACCAGCCGGCACGGGAAACGTCGAAGTTACCCTGATGACGGGTATCGAGGAAGGTTTTCCACTCCTGGTTCACCAGCTTCACGTTAACACCGAGGTTTTTCGCCCAAATAG
>DATEKR010000128.1:0-14825 GCA_035277345.1 Enterobacteriaceae bacterium | reverse complement strand
CTTCCATGGCAAAACCGGTGGTGAACATTTCCGGCAGAACGATAATGTCGCGTCCGGTTATCTCTTCCAGCTGGCGATCGAAATGACGAAGATTGGCCGGCCCATCCATCCAGACCAGCGGTTGTTGTAACAGGGTGATTTTTAAGCCAGGCACGATAGCGACTCCCGTAAATACTGCGTTTTCACACTCTAGCATGTCGGGAGCAATAAAAAAGCCCCGCAGGATGCGGGGCCAGGAGGAGGGATGTTACGCCGCTTCAGGCTTGCGGACTTTCTCCGGCTGCTTTACCGGCTGGCTGGCCAGCGCTTCAGGCTCGAAGTCATCGACGTTGATACTGCGCAGGCGGCTGTTTTCCGCCGTTACCAGAATCTCAGCTTCATCCGGGGTGATAATGCCCTGGGCCAGCGCCTGCCGGGCCAGCTCATCCAGGCGGGTGAAGGAGAGATTTTTACCCAGCTCTTTGCAGATACGCTGATGGATAGGATCGGCGGCCATCACGTCCAGCAACGCCTGCTCCATTAACCCTGCCGGGTTAAACTCGCTCGGCGTCAGATACTGGCCGCGGCCAATACGTGAACGCGTCGCGCAGGGCGTTTGCAGGATTTTCGCCACCTTGTGGTCCAGCTTATCGGACGGCGCGTGGTAGTGACGTCCGGTCGGGAAGATCACCACGCTCAGCAGACCGGCAACAGCGCGATTCGGGAAGTTCTTCAGCAGATCGTCCATCGCCTGTTCCGCCTGATAAAGCGCATCCTGCACGCCCCAGTGGACCAGAGGCAGATCCGCTTCCTGACGGCCTTCGTCGTCGTAGCGTTTCAGGACCGCAGAGGCCAGGTACATCTGGCTCAGCACGTCGCCCAGGCGCGCAGAGATACGCTCCCGACGCTTGAGGCTGCCGCCCAGCACCGCCATCGACACGTCCGACAGCAGCGCCAGGTTGGCGCTCAGGCGGTTAATGTGCTGATAGTAGCGGCGCGTCGCATCGCTGGTCGGTGTGGCGCTGGTCAGGCCGCGAGTCAGGCCCAGCCACAGGCTGCGCACTTTATTACTGCCCACGTGCCCGATATGTTTGAACAGCAGCTTGTCGAAGGCGTCCACGTCGTTATTCTGCGCGGCTGCCATCTCTTCCAGCACGTACGGATGGCAGCGAATTGCGCCCTGGCCGAAGATCATCATGCTGCGGGTCAGGATATTGGCACCCTCAACGGTAATCGCAATGGGTGAACCCTGGTATGCACGGGCGAGGAAGTTGCTTTCGCCGAGCATAATGCCTTTCCCACCGGTAATGTCCATCGCGTCGATAATGGCGCGCTGGCCACGGTGGGTGCAGTGGTATTTCACAATCGCCGACAGTACAGCCGGTTTCTCACCGAGCATAATGCCGTAGGTAATCAGAGATGCAGCTGCGTCCATCACGTACGCGTTACCGGCAATACGCGCCAGCGGCTCTTCAATGCCCTCCATCTTGCCGATGGAAATTTTGAACTGGCGGCGAATATGGGCGTAGGCGCCGGTTGCCATCGCCACGGATTTCAGGCCACCCGTTGCGTTGGACGGCAGGGTAATGCCGCGTCCGACCGACAGACACTCCACCAGCATACGCCAGCCCTGACCGGCCATTTTCGGGCCGCCAATAATGTAATCAATCGGGACAAAGATATCTTCGCCGCGGGTCGGACCGTTCTGGAACGGCACGTTCAGCGGGAAGTGGCGACGGCCAATTTCCACGCCCGGCGTCGAGGTCGGGATCAGCGCGCAGGTGATGCCCGGCTCTTCGTCTTCGCTCAGCAGATGGTCCGGATCAGAGAGTTTAAATGCCAGGCCCAGCACGGTAGCGATAGGGGCGAGCGTAATATAGCGTTTGTTCCAGGTCAGCCGCATGCCCAGCACTTGCTGGCCCTGCCATTCACCCATACAAACCACGCCGACATCCGGGATGGCGCCTGCGTCAGATCCCGCTTCCGGGCTGGTCAGCGCAAAGCAGGGGATCTCCTGGCCACGCGCCAGGCGCGGCAGGTAGTGATTCTTCTGCTCGTCGGTGCCGTAGTGCTGCAGCAGTTCGCCCGGGCCGAGAGAGTTCGGTACCCCGACGGTGATCGACAGGATCCCGGAAACGCCGGAGAGTTTTTGCAGAACCCGCGACTGGGCATAGGCGGAGAATTCCAGACCGCCGTACTCTTTCTTGATGATCATCGCAAAGAAACGGTGCTCTTTCAGGAAAGCCCACAGCTCCGGCGGCAGGTCGGCCAGTTCGTGGGTGATCTGGTAGTCGTTCGCCATCCGGCAGGCTTCTTCCACCGGGCCGTCAAGGAAGGCCTGCTCTTCCGCCGTCAGCTGCGGCTGCGGATAGTTATGCAGCTTTTTCCAGTCCGGGTTGCCCTGAAACAGGTCGCCTTCCCACCAGGTTGTACCTGCGTCAATCGCCTCTTTTTCGGTGCGCGACATCGGCGGCATCACCTTGCGGAAGGTGCGGAATGCCGGAGCGGAGACCATCGCCTTGCGCATCGGCGGCAGGTTAAAGGGCACCAGCATAATGGCCAGCGGCAGCAGCACCCAGAGTGTCCACAGGCCTGCAAAACCCAGTGCTGCGGTCCAGGCCAGCAATGCCAGGCTGCTGAGAACCAGGCTGACGCGATGATAAAACAGGACGCCGATCAGGATAAGCGTTGCGACAATACTCAAAATCATCATAGAGAATAACTCCCTTTCTAGTAGGAGGTCTGACCACTTGTGATGATTAGGTTGTAGTGGATGTGAATTCCTTTAGCAATCTGTTTACAAGATAATTACAACCTGGTTCACATTGTTGCTGTTAAACGGGGCACGCAAAATCAAAAGTCCGGCGGATATCTGTGGCTTTATCTTCTCGCTGTTCCCGCTATCCGGTAAACTGCCCTCTGTTATTTTCATCCATACTGAAGGATCTCCTCATGTACCAGGATCTTATTCGTAACGAACTGAACGAAGCGGCGGAAACGCTGGCTAGTTTTCTGAAAGATGATGCCAATATTCACGCTATTCAGCGCGCAGCGGTTCTGCTGGCGGACAGCTTTAAAGCCGGGGGCAAGGTGCTCTCCTGCGGCAATGGCGGGTCCCACTGCGATGCCATGCACTTCGCTGAAGAGCTGACCGGTCGTTACCGTGATAACCGTCCTGCCTACCCGGCGATTGCGATTTCCGACGTCAGCCATATCTCCTGCGTCAGTAACGATTTCGGCTACGATCATGTCTTCTCCCGCTATGTTGAAGGCGTGGGCCGCGAAGGCGACGTGCTGCTGGGCATCTCCACTTCCGGCAACTCCGGCAACGTAATTAAAGCCATTGAAGCGGCGCGTGCGAAGGGGATGAAAGTCATTACCCTGACCGGCAAAGACGGCGGCAAAATGGACGGCAGCGCGGACGTTGAGATTCGCGTCCCGCACTTCGGCTATGCTGACCGTATTCAGGAGATCCACATTAAAGTGATCCATATCCTGATCCAGCTGATCGAAAAAGAGATGGTCAAAGCGTAAGTCATTGCGGGGGCGATGCCCCCGCTGTAACGGTGGGGGCGAAGTATGTGCGAATTGCTCGGGATGAGCGCCAATGTGCCAACCGATATCTGTTTTAGTTTTGCCGGGCTGGTTCAGCGCGGCGGCGGTACCGGGCCGCATAAAGACGGCTGGGGCATCACCTTCTACGAGGGCAAAGGCTGTCGTACCTTTAAAGATCCGCAGCCGAGCTTTAACTCGCCAATTGCCCGCCTGGTCCAGGAATACCCGATCAAATCCTGCTCGGTGATTGCCCATATCCGCCAGGCCAACCGTGGCCAGGTGGCGCTGGAAAACACCCATCCCTTTACCCGTGAGCTGTGGGGTCGCAACTGGACCTACGCCCATAACGGACAGCTTACCGGCTATAAAGCGCTGGAGACGGGAAATTTCCGTCCGGTAGGGGAAACCGACAGCGAGAAAGCCTTCTGCTGGCTTCTGCATAAGCTGACCCAACGCTACCCACGCACGCCGGGCAATATGGCGGCGGTGTTTAAATATATTGCGTCGCTGGCCGGGGAATTACGCGAGAAGGGCGTCTTTAATATGCTGCTCTCTGACGGTCGCTACGTGATGGCCTTCTGCTCGACCAATCTGTACTGGATCACCCGACGGGCGCCTTTTGGTAAAGCGAAGCTGCTGGATCAGGATGTGGAGATCGACTTTAGCGCCGAAACCACACCGAACGATGTGGTCACGGTCATTGCCACTCAGCCGCTGACGGGCAATGAAACCTGGCATCAGATAATGCCAGGTGAGTGGATGCTATTTTGTCTCGGGGAGCCGATAGTTTGAGGCGAGCTGTGGCTGGATGACATTACTCAGCGGTTTGTTGACCACGTAATTGCCATCCGCCACGGAAACCACCGGCGGCTGACGCGTGGCAACAAAGTAGTCGTAGCCCGGCTTCAGCTGTTTCCAGAAGTCGATATAGCTTGAGTATTTGTGGCGCTGCATATTGTCATCGGTCATGCGGAACGGATAGATACTGACCTGTACGTTCGGCTGACCAAACACCAGTGCGGCGGTAACAAACTGGAAGATCTCATCAATACCGCTATCGGTCATGGCATAGCAGCCAACCGAGACGCAGGCACCGTGAATCATTAAGTAATTTCCCTGATAGCCGTGGGCGCGGTCGAACGCGTTAGGAAAGCCGATATTGATCGCTTTATAGAAGCGGCTGTCGGGCTTGAGCTGATTGCGCTGGACCGAGTAAAACCCTTCCGGGCTTTTAAAATCGCCCTGTTTACGCTTGGGGCCAAGGCCGCCGGAAAAGTTGCAGATTTTATAGCTGTCGAGGAGCTGATATTGCTCACCCATTTTGACGTACAGCTCAAGGATGCGCTCTTGCTTAAAGATCTGAATAAACACCGGCGAGCCCATCAGCTGCTGTTTATATTCTTTGCTAATCGGCGTGGGGGAGCTATTACTGCCTGTCAGACCGGCAAACGACACACACGGAATCAAAAGCATCGCAATAAAGAATGCGATTTTGCGCATACAACATGTTCCTTGATAAAGCGGTGATGACGGCCTGAACGGCAGCGGAAACCGGAATTCAGACAATTCTGTATTAAGTGCGCTCACATTAGCATCACGGTAATTTTTCGCAAGCGCGGCCTGCCTGGATTTACGCTTTCATACGCCTGTTATCACTCTTTTACTTACTAATTTATGTTCGCCAGCTTTGACAGGTTCTGAAATGTTCCGAAGTGGATAAGAAAGCGGCTTCTCAATTGCGTCATTAGTGCTGTATACTTATCCAGTAATTGAGCGAGGTGAACGATGCGCAAAATCATACATGTCGATATGGATTGCTTCTTCGCGGCGGTAGAAATGCGCGATAACCCGGCCCTGCGCGATATTCCCATTGCCATCGGCGGCAGCCGGGTACAGCGCGGGGTGATCAGCACCGCCAACTATCCCGCCCGCAAATACGGCGTGCGCAGCGCTATGCCCACGGGAATGGCGCTGAAGCTCTGTCCGCACCTGACCCTCCTGCCTGGCCGTTACGACGCCTATAAAGAAGCCTCCGCCCATATCCGTGAAATCTTCTCCCGCTACACCTCGCTGATTGAGCCGCTGTCGCTGGATGAGGCCTTCCTCGACGTGACTGACTGCACCCGCTGTCAGGGCTCTGCCACATTGATAGCCCAGGAGATCCGCCAGACCATTTTCGACGAGCTGCAGCTGACGGCATCGGCGGGGATTGCCCCGGTGAAGTTCCTGGCGAAAATTGCCTCCGATCTGAATAAGCCCAACGGGCAGTATGTGATCACCCCGGCTCAGGTTCCTGAGTTTCTGAAAACGCTGCCGCTGGGCAAAATACCCGGCGTCGGTAAAGTCTCAGCGGCTAAGCTTGAAACCATGGGGCTACGCACCTGCGAGGATGTACAGAACAGCGACCTGGCGCTGCTCCTGAAACGCTTCGGTAAGTTCGGCCGCGTGCTGTGGGAACGCAGCCAGGGGATCGACGAGCGCAGTATCAACAACGAGCGGCTGCGTAAATCCATCGGTGTGGAACGTACTCTTGCGGAGGATATTCATCAGTGGGATGAGTGTGTGGCGATTATCGAGCGCCTCTATCCCGAGCTGGAACGTCGGCTGGCGCAGGTCAAGCCTGATCTGCTGATCGCCCGCCAGGGCGTGAAACTCAAGTTTAACGACTTCCAGCTCACCACTCAGGAGCACGTCTGGCCGCGGTTAAATAAGGATGATCTGCTCGCCACCGCCCGCAAATCCTGGGACGAGCGGCGGGGCGGACGCGGCGTCCGGTTGGTGGGGCTGCACGTCACTCTCCTCGATCCTCAGCTGGAGCGCCAGCTGGTGCTGGGGCTGTAGAACCCGGCAACTTCCTGCTACAGTTTGTTCTGTTTCTGTCTGACTGTATCTCAAGGACCTCTTATGCCTGCTGCCGCACAGCTACTTGCTAAATATCCTGGCGCTACCGCCTGGTCCTTTGGCGATTCCCCTAAGCTTGCCGACGAACTGGCCGCGCTGGTGCTCTCCGGCAAAAAAACGGCGACCTGCAGCGCCATGCTGGCCTGTATTCAGGAAAATGCGCTGCCTGTTGTCGGGGCGGTAAGCATTATTCTCGACGGTCGTGGCAAGCCGGTATGCGCCATCCGTACCCTGGTGACTCGCCTGCTGCGATTCAATGAGGTGACGGAATCTCTGGTCCGCAAAGAAGGCGAGGGCGATCTCTCCCTGGCGCACTGGCAGAAGGAGCATCGGCGTTTCTTCGAGCGGGAGGGAACCTGGTCGGCAGAGATGGAGCTGGTGTTCGAGGAGTTCGCGCTGATCGAGCGCTTCTGAGGGGAAAACATCCGCGCCGGGCGGCGCGGATGCTAAGGTCGGATTACTTCGCCGGGATCGCTTTCAGCAGTTCCGTCAGCAGGGTCCAGTACTGGCCCACGCTTTCGATATGTACCTGCTCGTCCGGGGAGTGCGGACCAGTGATGGTCGGCCCAATCGACACCATATCCATGTCCGGATACGGCTTCTTAAACAGACCGCATTCCAGACCAGCGTGGATAATCTGAATGTTCGGCGTTTTGTCGAACAGACGCTGATAGGTTTCACGCACCAGCGCCATCACCGGAGAGCTGGCGTCAGGCTGCCAGCCAGGGTAGCCGCCTTTCGGCTGGGTTTTCGCGCCCGCCAGGCTGCCCAGGGATTCCAGGGTGCTGACGACATAGTCTTTACCGCTGTCGATCAGGGAGCGGATCAGGCAGATAATTTCCGCGCTGTCGTCGGAGAAGGTCACCACGCCGACGTTCAGGGAGGTTTCCACCACGCCTTTTGCCACGTCAGAGTTGCGGATCACGCCGTTCGGCGTGGCGTTCAGCAGCTTAACGAAGGCATCACGGGACTGAACGGTCAGCGCCGGACGGTCACCGTCTGCGGTTTCCAGCAGTACCACGAGGTTTTTCTCTTTCGCTTCCAGCTCGTTTTTCAGGATTGCCTGAAACTCGCTCGCCAGCGTCTGCAACGCGGCGGCTTTGTCCGCCGGAACGGCCACGGTGGCGAAGGCTTCACGCGGGATCGCGTTGCGCAGCGTGCCGCCGTTGAAATCAACCAGGCGCAGGTCCAGCTCTGCCGCATGACCGGCAAGGAAGCGCGCCAGCAGCTTGTTGGCGTTACCGAGGCCGAGGTGGATATCAGCGCCGGAGTGGCCGCCTTTCAGGCCCTTCAGGGTTAGCTTAAAGGTGCTGAAACCCGCCGGAACGGCTTCGCGGGACAGGGGCAGGGTGGTGATAAAGTCGATCCCACCGGCGCAGCCCATATAGATCTCACCCTCTTCTTCAGAGTCGGTATTGATCAAAATATCCGCCTGCAGCCAGTTGGCCTGCAGACCGAATGCGCCGTCCATCCCCGCTTCTTCGGTCATGGTCAGCAGCACTTCCAGCGGACCGTGCTCAACGTGGTCATCGGCCAGCACGGCTAGCGCGGAGGCCATACCGATACCGTTATCCGCACCCAGCGTGGTGCCACGGGCTTTCACCCACTCGCCGTCAACGTACGGCTGGATCGGATCTTTGGTGAAGTCGTGGACGGTGTCGTTGTTTTTCTGCGGCACCATATCGAGGTGTGCCTGCATCACAACTGGCTTGCGGTTCTCCATCCCTTTCGTTGCCGGTTTACGGATCAGGATATTGCCGACCGCGTCGCGCTCAGCGTGAAAACCTTTCTCCTTTGCCCAGCCCATCACGTATTCGGCGAGTTGTTCTTCATGGTAGGAAGGGTGAGGGATGGAGCAAATTTTGGCAAAAATATCCCACAGCGGCTGTGGGGATAGTTGAGACAACTCTGACACGGTAGGTCTCCTTACGGCATCCTGCAAACGCACGTGCAGGTCAGCGGGTTAGCAAATAGACAGTCAGCACAAGCCAGGCTTGTGAGAGACTTTCGAGAATACCATTTTCCTCGCCTGCGAGTAGCCTAAAGCACGTAAAAACTCTGCCTGATGCTGGTTTGCACTGGTTTTTAGCGCGACAGATCTCTATAATCTCGCGCAACCTATTCCCCCCTAGAACACTTTTTAAGCCGTATAAAAACAGGCTGGGACACATCACATGAGCGAAAAATACGTCGTCACCTGGGACATGTTGCAGATTCACGCACGCAAACTGGCTGTCCGCCTGATGCCTGCCGAGCAGTGGAAAGGCATTATTGCCGTGAGCCGTGGCGGTCTGGTACCGGGCGCTCTGCTGGCGCGTGAACTGGGCATCCGTCACGTTGATACCGTATGTATCTCCAGCTATGACCATGACAACCAGCGCGAGCTGACCGTGATCAAACGCGCCGAAGGCGACGGTGAAGGCTTTATCGTTATCGACGACCTGGTCGATACCGGTGGTACCGCCGTGGCGATCCGCGAAATGTATCCTAAAGCGCATTTCGTCACCATTTTCGCCAAGCCTGCTGGCCAGCCGCTGGTGGATGACTATGTGATCGATATCCCGCAGGATACCTGGATCGAGCAGCCGTGGGATATGGGCGTGGTTTTCGTACCGCCGCTGTCCGGTCGCTGATCCCCTTCATACTTCAAGCTGCCTCTGCACATTACAAACGCCCGCTTTTGTCGGGCGTTTTTTTTATCCGCCGTCAGGTTACAATAGCCCCATTGACGTATTTATGGAGGCGGCGCGATGACCCAGGCTAACCTTAGCGAAACCCTGTTTAAACCCCGATACAATCAGCCGGAAACCTCAACCCTGGTTCGGCGACAGCGCCATCACCCTCAGCCTGACGTGCAGTCCACGCTGGACGGGAAAAATGCGCCCCACTGGTATCGCATGGTCAACCGCCTGCTGTGGTCATGGCGCGGTGTTGATCCGCGTGAAATTCTCGATGTGCAGTCCCGGATCGTCATGAGCAACGCCGAGCGTACCGATCCGGCACTGTTTGATACTGTTAAAGGCTATCGCAGCGGCAACTGGGTTTTCGAATGGTCAAGCCAGGCCATGCAGTGGCAGCAGAAAGCCTGTCAGGAGGAAGACGCCACCCTCAGCGGCCGTCACTGGCTTCATGCCGCGAATCTCTACAGCATTGCGGCCTATCCCCACCTGAAAGGCGATGAGCTGGCCGAGCAGGCACAGGTGCTGGCGAACCGCGCCTATGAAGAGGCCGCCCAGCGTCTGCCGGTCGAAATGCGTGAGCTGGAATTCACCATTCCTGGCGGCGCGTCGGTGACCGGTTTCCTGCATATGCCTGAAGGCGACGGTCCTTTCCCGACGGTGCTGATGTGCGGCGGGCTGGATGGCCTGCAAAGTGATTACTACAGCCTGTATGAGCAATACTTCGCCCCGGCAGGGATAGCGATGCTGACTCTGGATATGCCCTCCATCGGCTTCTCTTCAAAATGGAAACTGACGCAGGACTCCAGCTTCCTGCACCAGCACGTGCTGAAAGCGCTGCCGAATATTCCCTGGGTCGATCACACCCGCGTGGCCGCCTTCGGCTTTCGCTTCGGCGCTAACGTGGCGGTACGGCTGGCCTATCTGGAATCCTCACGCCTGAAAGCGGTCGCCTGTCTGGGGCCGGTGGTGCACTGCCTGCTGAACGATCCCCTGCGTCAGGGCCGGGTGCCGGATATGTACCTTGACGTGCTGGCCAGCCGCCTCGGCATGGTGGATGCCTCCGATGAGGCGCTGCGGGTGGAGCTAAACCGCTACTCGCTCAAGACCCAGGGACTGCTGGGCCGCCGCTGCCCGACGCCGATGCTGTCGGGGTTCTGGACGGACGATCCCTTTAGCCCGGAAGAAGAGTCGCGTTTAATCGTCTCGTCATCTTCAGATGGCAAACTGCTGCCGATCCCGTTCAACCCCGTATATCGCAACTTTGACAAAGCGCTGCAGGAAATTACCGGCTGGATCCAGCAGAGATTGCGTTAAGTAATTGCTAAATTTCTCTGTTTTGGTAAAACAAATGACTCACAACAGGAGATCGCAATGACGTTACCGAGTGGACACCCGAGACCCAGACTGATTAAAAAGTTCACCGCGCTGGGCCCCTATATCCGGGAAGAGCAGTGCGATGAGACGCGTTTCTTTTTTGACTGTCTGGCCGTATGCGTCAACGTAAAACCGGCACCGGAAGAGCGCGAGTTCTGGGGCTGGTGGATGGAAATGAATGCGGAAGAAAAACGCTTTACCTACAGTTACCACTTTGGCCTGTTCAATAAATCCGGCAAGTGGGAAAGCGTCAAAATCAAAGATCCTGAAGTGAAAGCGCGCCTGGAAGAAACCCTGAAAGGCTTCCATGAGCGTGCCCGTGAGCTGCTGGCCTCCCTCTCCCTGGCCCTTGAACCGGCGGATGACTTTGCCGATGAGCCGGTGAAGCTCTCTGCCTGACGAATAAAAAAGCCTGAAGAAAAAGCCCTCTTGCGAGGGCTTTTGTATAACGAGGGCACTACAGACACAGATTAGAACTGGTAGGTCAGACCCACGGCGACGATATCGTCGTCAGCCAGTCCCAGTTTGTTATCGCTGTCGAGCTGGTTGATTTTGTAGTCAACCATCGCGGACATGTTTTTGTTGAAGTAGTAAGTCAGACCAACATCGACATATTTCACGAGGTCTTCGTTACCCACGCCTTCGATATCTTTGCCTTTGGACTGTACGTAGCCCAGGGACGGACGCAGACCGAAGTCGAACTGGTACTGAGCAACAACTTCAAAGTTCTGCGCTTTGTTGGCAAAACCGCTTACACCGTTAACGGTTACCGGCGTCATATTGCGGGATTCAGCGTACATCGCGGCCAGATAGATATTGTTGGCATCATACTTGATGCTGCTACCCCAGCCTTCAGCGCGTTCGCCCTGGCCCACGGTACCGGCCTGTTGAGCATTAGTACGGTCGGAGCTGGCGTATGCGCCAGCGATGGTCACCGGGCTGCCACCGAAGTCATAGCTCAGAGACGCGCCGTAGCCGTCGCCATTCTGTTTAGACGTGCTGCGGCCTTCATTTTTACCCTGATACTGCAGGCCGAGGTCCAGACCGTCTACCGCGCCGAAGAAATCGCTATTACGGTAAGTTGCAACACCGGTGGTGCGCTTGGTCATGAAGTTATCGGTTTTACCCAGAGAGTCGCCGCCGAATTCCGGGAACATATCGGTTGCGGCCTGCGCATCGTACAGGATACCGAGGTTACGGCCGTAGTCGATGGAACCGAAGTCTTTCAGTTTCAGACCGGCAAACGCCAGACGGGTTTTCTGACCTGAAGTGTTTTCATCGTTGTTGCCAGCGAACTGGGCTTCCCAGCGACCGTAGCCGGTCAGCTGATCGTTAATCTGAGTTTCGCCTTTAAAGCCGAGACGGACATAGGTCTGGTCGCCGTCGTTACTTTTGTCATCGCTCATGTAGTGCATGGCTTTAACACGACCATACAGGTCCAGCTTGTTGCCGTTCTTATTATAAACTTCTGCTGCCTGTGCTGCGGAAGATGCAACAATCGCCGTTACCACTAATGCCAGTATGCTCTTTTTCATTTTCAAATCCTGAATTGTATACGCGCTTATCATCGCTGAACAAAGAACCGCACTCTTAGGTCCGCGCTTCTGTTCCGTGGAAAAACAGGATGGTTTTTAACGTTTGTGGATTAAAGATTTATGACAAGTTCAGAATATTTCGAAAAAAATGAAATAAAGATTTACCGTCATAAAAATGTCAAAAAGCGCCGCTACGCTTGCCGATCCTCGCAGCATTTCAGGGCTGGCCAGACGATGAGAGTTGGCAAGCGCTTCTGGTCCTGTTACAACGTCTGTTTCGTATCACAATTTCCTATTTGTTGAATGGCAGAGAATCATGAGTGACAGCCAGACGCTGGTGGTAAAACTCGGTACCAGTGTGTTAACGGGCGGATCGCGCCGCCTGAATCGCGCCCATATCGTTGAGCTGGTTCGCCAGTGCGCGCAGCTGCATGCTGCGGGACATCGTATTGTTATCGTCACGTCAGGCGCGATTGCCGCCGGGCGCGAACACCTTGGCTACCCGGAACTGCCGGCGACCATCGCGTCGAAGCAGCTGCTGGCGGCGGTTGGCCAGAGCCGACTGATTCAACTCTGGGAACAGCTGTTCTCTATCTACGGTATTCATATCGGGCAGATGCTGCTGACCCGCGCCGATATGGAAGACCGCGAACGCTTCCTCAACGCCCGCGATACCCTGCGGGCGCTGCTTGATAACAATATTGTGCCGGTCATTAACGAAAATGACGCCGTTGCCACCGCAGAGATCAAGGTCGGTGATAACGATAACCTCTCGGCGCTGGCGGCGATCCTTGCCGGTGCCGATAAGCTGCTGCTGCTGACCGATCAGCAAGGGTTGTTCACCGCCGACCCGCGAACTAACCCGCAGGCTGAACTGATCAAAGACGTTCACGGCATCGATGACGCCCTGCGCGCCATCGCGGGCGATAGCGTTTCCGGCCTCGGAACCGGCGGAATGGGCACCAAACTGCAGGCCGCCGACGTGGCCTGCCGTGCCGGTATCGACACCATTATTGCCGCCGGTAGCCGTCCGGGCGTGATTGGCGACGTGATGGAAGGGATTTCTGTCGGCACCCGCTTCCACGCGGGCGCCTCGCCGCTGGAAAACCGCAAACGCTGGATCTTCGGCGCGCCTCCGGCAGGGGAAATCACCGTTGATGAAGGGGCCACGTCGGCCATCCTTGAGCGCGGTAGCTCTCTGCTGCCTAAAGGCATTAAAAACGTCACCGGCAACTTCTCCCGCGGCGAAGTCATCCGTATTCGCAGCCTCGACGGGCGAGATATTGCCCACGGCGTCAGCCGCTATAACAGCGACGCACTGCGACGTATTGCCGGTCACCATTCACAGCAGATTGACGCGATTCTGGGCTACGAGTACGGCCCGGTTGCCGTCCATCGCGACGACATGATTATTCGCTAAGGAGCCAGATATGCTGGAACAAATGGGCATTGCGGCCAAAGCCGCCTCATATAAGCTGGCGCTGCTCTCAAGCCGCGAAAAAAACCAGGTCCTCGAAACCATCGCCGACGCGCTGGAAGCCCAGACCGACGAGATCCTCAGCGCTAACGCCCTGGATCTCGCTGACGCCCGCACCGCAGGCCTGAGCGAAGCAATGCAGGACCGTCTGGCGCTGACGCCCGCGCGCCTGAAAAGCATCGCCGACGACGTTCGCCAGGTGTGCAGCCTCGCCGATCCTGTCGGCCAGGTGATTGACGGTGGGCTGCTCGACAGCGGCCTGCGTATCGAACGTCGCCGCGTCCCGCTGGGTGTTATTGGCGTGATTTATGAAGCGCGTCCGAACGTCACTCTCGACGTTGCCGCCCTGTGTCTGAAAACCGGCAACGCGGCAATTCTGCGCGGCGGGAAAGAGACCTGGCGCACCAACGCCGCGACGGTAAAAGTCATCCAGCAGGCGCTGGAAACCTGCGGCCTGCCGGCCGGTGCCGTACAGGCGATTGAAAGCCCGGACCGGGCGCTGGTCAGCGAAATGCTGAAGATGGATAAATACATCGACATGCTGATCCCACGCGGTGGTGCAGGCCTGCACAAGCTGTGCCGCGAGCAGTCCACCATCCCGGTGATCACCGGCGGTATCGGCGTCTGCCATATCTACGTTGATGACAGCGCGGAAATTGCCCCGGCGCTCAACATCATCGTTAACGCCAAAACCCAGCGCCCGAGCACCTGTAATACCGTGGAAACCCTGCTGGTACACAACGGCATCGCCGACCGCTTCCTGCCTGCATTAAGCCAGCAGATGGCGGAAAGCGACGTTACCCTGCACGCGGATGCTAACGTGCTGGCACAGCTGCAGGACGGACCGGCCAGCGTGGTTGCGGTAAAAGAAGCGCAGTATGACGACGAGTATCTGTCGCGAGATCTGAACGTGAAGCTGGTCGCCAGCCTGGATGAGGCTATCGCCCATATCCGCGCCCACGGCACCCAGCACTCGGATGCCATCCTGACGCGCACGCTCAGCAACGCTAACCGCTTTATTAACGAGGTCGACTCCTCTGCGGTTTACGTCAACGCGTCAACCCGCTTTACCGACGGCGGCCAGTTCGGCCTCGGCGCGGAAGTGGCGGTCAGCACCCAGAAACTGCACGCGCGCGGCCCGATGGGTCTTGAAGCCCTCACCACCTACAAGTGGATCGGCTTCGGTGACGATACGGTTCGTGCGTAAAATCGCTCAGAGTGATGCAAAAATAGCCGTTTGATTGCCAAGGGCATTGACGCATCCCCCGCATAGTTTTAACCTTTTGCCCCGTGGTCACGCTCGTGACCACGTCTAAAAGCCGA
>DATEKR010000127.1:0-2989 GCA_035277345.1 Enterobacteriaceae bacterium | reverse complement strand
CATTGCATAGCTCTGCGGAATGTCTTTCCCGCTGGTATAGCGCTCAAACAGATCGTTGTAGGCCAGCGGGAATCGCTCTTCAAGATGATCCCACAGCTTACCGGCGATCGTCGCCTGCACGCTCAGATCCCACCAGTGGTTATTAAAGGCGTAGCGGGCAAGCTGCGCTTTTTCGTCGGTGGTGCGGCTGGTGACCAGGTTAGCCCACTCGCTGCGCGCGGTGTTGTCGAGGTTCCAGTACATCAGCTCGCGCACGCGGGCCATCTCCGGCCCCTGCGTCAGCGTCGGGTTGGCGTTAGCCGGGGCTTTGTCGATCTTCAGGGTGTACTCTTCACCCAGACGCTGCGCCGCCACCATCGGGTAGAACCCACGCTGCTGCATCAGGGCGTGGAGGATCGTTTTCGCTTCGTCTTCACGGCCGCGCTCCAGCAGCAGGTCTGCCTGCCAGTAGCGCCATTCATCTTTCTCTTTGGCATCCATCGGCAGGCGAGCCAGCCAGGTATTCAGCCCACGGCGATCGCCCGTGCCCAGCGCCATGCGCACGCGCCGCTCAACCAGAGAGGTGGAGTTTGACCGCATAATCGCGTCGTCACGCCAGCGGGCCTGCTCGTCGGTCACATCCGTGCCCATCAGTCGCCACGCCACGGTGTCGCGCAGCTCCTGCGTTTGCTCGTCGTTAAGCTGCTGCGCCTGCACCAGTTGCGGGATCATCAGCCGCGCGTTTTCCACGTCGTCACGCGCCACGCTGGTAAAGGCTACCGCCGCCATCTGACGGGTAAAATCGGTGGCCCCCGTGGTGCGCGCAAAGGTCAGCACCGAATTGGGATCGTTCGCAAGCGCGATGACGGCTGTCGAAATGGTCTGATAGTCCGGCGGCATCTGCCCCGCCAGGGCGGTGACCAGACGCGTGTTCCCGGCCTTCATCGCCAGGCGGATACGCTCAAGATAGGCCAGCGGATCCTGCTTGCCGGAGGCGCGCCAGGCACCAAACAGCGAATCGCAGGCGTTTGGCTGGCTTTTGCCGGTCAACCACAGATCCTTCGCTCCTGCCCAGGCCTCTTCCTGCTGGCCGGTAGCCCATTTCGCGTAGTAATAATTACACTGCGCCTCGGTCGTGCCCGGCTTTTCAGGGCTAAAGGCCAGCAACCCGCGCCAGTCTTCACGACGGGCCAGCTCGTTCACAAACCGGGATTTAAGGTTGCGCGCGGGCGGCAGGGTCGGATTCGCCTGGATAAAATTGTTGACGGTGACGGTCGGTTGATTCATGAGATCGTCAGTAATCTGGCGATACTCGAGATACGGGTACAGCGGATACTCTTTTAGCGTCGGCATCAGCGCCTGCACGGTATCCATCTGTTTATTGTCCCACGCCTGCTTGATTTGCGCGTAGCGGCTGCGCTGTTCATCCAGTGAATCGGCTCGCACCGCCTGGCTCGCTGCCATTACGCATACGCTGGCAGCCAGCAGTCGCCAGACCACCTGTTTGGCTTTTTCCACAAGCTCTTCCTCATTGTTTTTACTTCCGTTGCGGCGTCATGCCATCTCAAAGTCTTATCAACTTATGCTAACCAGGCATCCGGCAGCGCGCCACGTTATGGACACTTTTTTACCTTTCTTGCGCGTTTTAACACTCCCGACGTTCCTGGCTGGGATTAGGTCGTGAAAAAGGCTACACTTCGGGGCTGAAACCTATTCACATCACGATAAAAGAGGCGAAGTCCAACGTGGCTCAATTCGTTTATACCATGCATCGTGTCGGCAAAGTGGTTCCGCCGAAACGTCATATTCTTAAAAATATCTCGCTGAGCTTCTTCCCGGGCGCAAAAATCGGTGTTCTGGGTCTCAACGGTGCCGGTAAGTCCACCCTGCTGCGCATCATGGCCGGCATCGATACAGACATCGAAGGTGAAGCCCGTCCGCAGCCTGGCATCAAAATCGGCTATCTGCCGCAGGAACCTCAGCTCAACCCGGAACACACCGTCCGTGAATCCGTTGAAGAAGCGGTTTCCGAAGTGGTTAATGCGCTGAAAGGCCTGGATGAAGTGTATGCCAAATATGCCGAGCCGGATGCGGACTTCGACAAGCTGGCTGCTCAGCAGGGCAAGTACGAAGAGATCATTCAGGCGCACGACGGTCACAACCTGAACGTGCAGCTGGAGCGTGCGTCCGATGCCCTGCGTCTGCCAGACTGGGATGCAAAAGTGGAGAAGCTCTCCGGTGGTGAACGCCGCCGCGTGGCGCTGTGCCGCCTGCTGCTGGAAAAACCAGACATGCTGCTGCTGGACGAACCAACGAACCACCTGGACGCCGAATCTGTCGCCTGGCTGGAGCGCTTCCTGCATGACTTCGAAGGCACCGTTGTGGCGATTACCCACGACCGTTACTTCCTCGACAACGTTGCGGGCTGGATCCTTGAGCTGGACCGTGGTGAAGGTATTCCGTGGGAAGGTAACTACTCCTCCTGGCTGGAGCAGAAAGATCAGCGTCTGGCGCAGGAAGCGTCTCAGGAAGCGGCGCGTCGTAAGTCTATCGAGAAAGAGCTGGAGTGGGTTCGTCAGGGCGCGAAAGGCCGTCAGTCTAAGGGCAAAGCCCGTCTGGCACGCTTTGAAGAACTGAACAATACCGAATACCAGAAACGTAACGAAACCAACGAACTGTTTATTCCGCCTGGAGCACGTCTGGGGGATAAAGTGGTTGAAGTCAGCAACCTGCGTAAATCCTACGGCGACCGCGTGTTGATTGACGACCTGAGCTTCTCCGTACCGAAAGGCGCGATCGTCGGCATCATCGGTCCGAACGGCGCGGGTAAATCCACCCTGTTCCGCATGATGTCCGGTCAGGAACAGCCTGACAGCGGCTCCATCACCCTGGGTGAAACCGTGAAGCTGGCCTCCGTTGACCAGTTCCGTGACGCCATGGACAACAGCAAAACCGTGTGGGAAGAAGTCTCCGGCGGCCTGGATATCATGCGTATCGGCAACACCGAGAT
>DATEKR010000126.1:0-12084 GCA_035277345.1 Enterobacteriaceae bacterium | reverse complement strand
TTGGCCTCAACGCTCCAGGTTTTACCGCTGTGCACGAACTCGTCCGGCACCTCAATAGACGCCCCTTCAATACCGAGTTTCTGCAACCTGCCGCGGAGGATATCCAGCAGCTGATTAACCTGAAAATCAGATTCACTCAGGATCTTGATGGTATTATTCTTCTCGTTCAGCTCAAAACTAGCCATTACGTTACGAAAATCGAAGCGGGTTTCCACTTCACGGTTGGCGTCTTTTACCGCGTTCTTGACGTCCTGAATCTCAACTTTAGAGACGATATCAAAAGATGGCATGGGTTGTTCTCCCTCTATTTTTGTTGCGATGCATGATACCTTCAACCGGGCATAACACAACGAGTAATCACCTGAAGCCTGGCAGACAGCGCTATAATAGACAAAAAGCACCTGGCGCAGTTGCGGGTGAGGAGGAACAATGAAAGTTACCGTGCTGGGATGCGGTGCATTAGGGCAGCTTTGGCTGACCGCACTGTGTAAACACGGCCACGAGGTTCAGGGCTGGCTACGCGTACCGCAGCCCTATTGCAGTGTGAATCTGATAGAAGAAGACGGGACGATTTTCAACGAGTCCTTAATCGCCAACGATCCGGATTTTCTGCTGCAGAGCGACCTGCTGCTGGTCACGCTCAAAGCCTGGCAGGTTTCCGACGCCGTCAAAAGCCTGGCCGCACGTCTGCCGTCCACCACGCCGATCCTGCTGATCCATAACGGTATGGGCACCGTCGATGAGCTGGCGGGTCTGCGTCAGCCGCTGCTGCTGGCGGCAACGACCCATGCCGCACGTCACGATGGCAACGTGATTATTCATGTTGCCAGCGGAACCACCCAGATAGGCCCGGCAAAACCCTACGAGCAGGACTACAGCGCGCTTGCTGATACCCTGCAGCATGTCCTGCCGGACGTCGCCTGGTACAACAGCATTCATACACCCCTGTGGCGTAAGCTGGCGGTCAACTGCGTGATTAACCCGCTGACCGCCCTGCGCGACTGTACCAACGGCGAACTGCGCGACGAGCAGGTTCTGATTGAAGCCCTGTGTAGCGAAGTTGCGGCGGTGATGGCCCGTGAAGGCCACCATACCTCGACCGAAGATCTGCTGTACTATACCAACCAGGTCATTGAAAGTGCGGCAGAAAACACGTCTTCCATGCTACAGGACATCCGCGCCCAGCGGCGCACTGAGCTGGACTACATCACAGGATATCTCATCCGTCGTGCGCGTGCGCACGGCGTGCCGGTACCGGAAAACACCCGCCTGTATGAGCTGGTAAAACGAAAAGAGAGTGAGTATGAGCGCGTCAGCACTGATATGCCTCGCCCCTGGTAGCGAAGAGACCGAAGCGGTCACCACCATCGACCTGCTGGTACGCGGCGGAATTCGCGTCACCACCGCCAGCGTCGCCAGCGATGGCGACCTGACTATTGTCTGCTCGCGCGGCGCACGCCTGCTGGCGGATGCTCCGCTGGATACCGTCGCGGACGGAGACTACGACATTATCGTGCTGCCCGGCGGTGTGAAAGGGGCCGAATGCTTCCGGGACAGCCCGCTGCTGGTGGAAACCGTCAAACAGTTTCACCGCTCCGGCCGTATTGTTGCCGCGATTTGCGCAGCGGCAGCCACCGTGCTGGTGCCGCATAATCTCTTCCCCGTCGGCAACATGACCGGTTTTCCGGCGCTGAAAGATAAAATCCCCGAAGAGCAGTGGATGGATAAACGCGTGGTATGGGACCCGAGAGTAAACCTGCTGACCAGTCAGGGGCCGGGAACCTCTATTGATTTCGCCCTGAAGATTATCGACCTACTGGTCGGACAGAAAAAAGCCCACGAGGTCGCGTCACAGCTGGTGATCGCGGCCGGGATTTACAATCACTACGAAGAATAGAATAACAGTCTGCTGTTTAACGAGGTTTATTAATGAAAGGATTTCTGGCGGGAGCCGCAGCCCTGTTGCTGTCGTCTTCCGTACTGGCAAGTCAGGTCAAAATTAGCGAAATCAGTTACAACTACCCTGACAGTAAAGAGAAGCAGTACCTTCTGCCCTGGGTCACGATAAAAGATAATCCGCAGGCTGCCCGTCGAATCAACGACTATATCTTTAGCCGTTTTGCCTCGCATCTCCCCGGCAAAGACCCGCAGGCAACGCTTAACCGTCTTGCGAAAGCCGGTATGGACCCGATAGCCAGCCTCTCCTGGTCGCAGGTCGAGACTACGCCACGGATCCTGACGCTGGATATTTTTGCCGAAGGCTGCGGTGCCTATTGTGAATCCTGGGATACCTTCCTGAGCTTCGACTTACGCAGCGGCACTCTGATCAACCTTGATGATATGGTCACGCCGGACACCCGGACCCGGCTTAACGATCTCGTCCGAGCCGATGTGCGCCAGCAAATCACCACCTTCGTTGCGCAGCAGAAGGCGCTGTCAACAGAGGAGCAGCGGCTCGAAGACGACGAATTCGTTGATTACCAGGAGTTCTATGCATCCTGCCTGGCAAGAACCGAAACCGGGACGCACTACGCTAATGACTTCTCCCTGGCGAAAAACAACTTTGTTTTTCACAATGAGCGCTGCAGCAACCATGCCAGCCGGGCGCTGGATGAGCTGGACACCTTCACCAGCAAAGTTCCCGTTGCCGATATGCGCAGCCAGCTGACGCCCTATGGTGCAAGCCTTCTTGCCAGTGGTTCCGCCAGCGCGGTAACGCCCCCACCCTCGTTAAACGGACGCCTGGTATACGGCACGCTGGGGGAGAAAACGGCCGTGGTGCTGAATATTACCTGTCGTGAAACCTCGCTCGACGGAGCCTACTTCTACAGCCGTTTTGGCGCCGCCATTGAGCTGCACGGCACCTGCCCGACAGGCAGCGACCAGCCGTACGTCATGAAAACCTATAGCGAGGACGGTGTGACGGAGACGATTATTCTGACGCAGGCGGAAGGGAAATACATCGGCGAGTGGCAGGCAGGTGACAAGGTTCTGCCGATTGAGTTTGCGCTGTTCTGAACATAAAAAAAGCAGAGAAGGCTGCCCTTCTCTGCTTTTTATCTTATCCGATAGTTACGGACGATAAACCTTCACGTTGTTAAAGCCCTGCTCGCGCAGATAGAGCGCCTGCAGACGACTCATCACGCCGCGTTCGCACCACAGCAGCCAGGTTTTGCTCTGGTCGAGGTCGCCGAATTTGGTGCTCAGCTTATAGAACGGCAGGGAAACGACTTCCACACCCTCGATCTGCAGCGGCTTCTCATCCTGTTCGTCGATAGAACGAATATCGAGGATCGCATCACTGGCGCCGAAACCGCTGACGGTTTCCACTTCCACCACCTGCTCCTGCGTCTGATTCGCAATCTCGCGGATATCGATATTGCTGGCTTCCTGCACCACTTTATCGAGGATCGCAAAGTCGAAGTTCAGCTCTTCGGCTTCGATCTTCGCCTTCACCGCCTTCACGGTCGGACTTTTGGAGATCACGCCGCAGTATTCCGGCATGGTACGGGCAAAGTCGGCGGTGCCGATTTCACGCGCCAGATCGATGATGTGCTCTTTGTCATGCGAGATCAGCGGACGCAGGATCAGCGTATCGGAGACGTTGTCGATCAAACGCAGGTTGGTCAGGGTCTGGCTCGATACCTGGCCGAGGGCCTCACCGGTCACCAGCGCCTGCACGCCATAGCGTTCAGCCACCTGGGATGCGGCACGTACCATCATACGTTTCAGCACCACGCCCATCTGGCCATCTTCGACTTTTTCGAGGATCTCACCCACCACCGGCTCAAAGTTGATCGCCACAAAGCGCACCTTGTGGGAGCTGCTGTAGCGGTTCCACAGATAGTGAGCCACCTGACGCACGCCGATTTCATGAGCCGCACCGCCAAGGTTAAAGAAGCAGTAGTGCACGCGACAGCCGCGACGCATCAGCATATAGCTGGATACGCCGGAGTCGAAGCCGCCTGAAATCAGGGACAGAACATCCTCCTGAGTCCCCAGCGGGTAGCCGCCTATGCATTCGTAGCGGCCTTTTACCAGCAGAACATGGTCATTTTCGATCTCCAGGTTCACGGTAACGTCAGGATGAGTCAGCTTCACCTTCGCGGATTCAATATGCTGATTCAGCCCGCCGCCGACGTAGCGCTCGGCTTCAATGGAAGAGAACTCGTGCTTGCCACGGCGCTTCACGCGCACGCAGAAGGTTTTGCCTTCGAGCTGGTCACGGTAGAGCGCGAGGGCTTTCTCAAAAATATCGTGCAGGGAGGTGAAGGCTTCATCCTCCACTTCCAGAATATGGTGGATCCCCGGAATACGGGTCAGGGCCTCACGAATGGCTAAACGCTTATTTTCGTCCTTCGCACGGACTTCAATATGATCCCAGTGGCGGACCACGGCGAGGGTTTCATCGTAGGGCTTCAGAACGTTACGAATGTTTCCGGTCAGAATTTTAATAAAGCGCAAACGCACAGATTGGCTTTTGATGGTGATTTCCGGGAACAATTTAATGATAAACTTCATGGCGACAATTAGGTTCGTTGGCAAGCCCGCAGGGGCTTTAGCAAGTAAGCGGTACTGCAGCGCACAGAGGTGCCTGCATCCAGGACGCGCAAGTATACCACCAACGCATAGTCCCTGTGCACTTTGGGGCGAGTGTTATTTAATAACCGCCCGGATTTCGCTACCATACGCGCTATTGCGTTACAGAAGAGTCAGACATTCACTATGCCGAAAAAAAATGAAGCGCCAGCCAGTTTCGAAACCGCGCTGACCGAACTCGAAAGCATCGTTACCCGCCTGGAAAGCGGCGATCTGCCGCTGGAAGAGGCGCTGAATCAGTTTGAACGCGGCGTGCAGCTTGCCCGCCAGGGTCAGTCTAAACTGCAGCAGGCAGAACAGCGCGTGCAGATCCTGCTGTCTGACACCGAAGACGCCCCGCTCTCGCCATTTAATCCGGATGCCGAATAAATGGATTTCAGCGAACAGTTAAATAGCTGCGTCGATCGGGCCAACGCCGCGCTGCGCCGTTTTATCGAGCCGCAGCCCTTTCAGAACACTCCGCTGGTTGAAGCGATGCACTATGGCGCATTATTAGGCGGTAAACGTCTGCGTCCGTTCCTGGTGTACGCCACCGGCAATATGTTTGGCGTTAGCCTGACGACCCTTGACGCGCCCGCCGCCGCCGTTGAGTGCATTCATGCCTACTCGCTGATGCACGACGACCTCCCGGCGATGGACGATGACGATCTCCGCCGCGGCCAGCCAACCTGCCATATTAAATTTGGCGAAGCGAACGCGATTCTGGCCGGCGATGCGTTGCAGACTCTGGCCTTCTCCATCCTGAGTGATGCAGAGATGCCGGAAGTGGCGGATCGCGACAGACTGGCGATGGTTTCCGAGCTGGCGCAGGCCAGCGGTGTCGCCGGAATGTGCGGCGGCCAGGCGCTGGATCTGCAGGCCGAAGGCCAGGCGCAGACGAGTCTTGCCGAGCTGGAGCGCATTCACCGCCATAAAACCGGGGCGCTGATCCGCGCGGCAGTAAGACTGGGCGCGCTAAGCGCCGGTACTCGCGGCCGTGAAGCACTGCCAATGCTGGATAGCTATGCCGAAAGCATCGGTCTCGCCTTCCAGGTTCAGGATGACATTCTCGACGTGGTGGGGGATACTGCGACGCTCGGAAAACGCCAGGGCGCTGACCAGCAGCTTGGCAAGAGCACCTATCCCGCACTACTGGGCCTTGAGCAAGCCCGTAATAAAGCCCGTGATCTGATTGCCGATGCGAACCGGTCCCTTGCCGAACTGGCCGCGCAATCCCTTGATACCACGGCACTGGAAGCGCTAGCGAACTATATAATCCAGCGTAATAAATAAACAATACCTTCCATCCCTCAGGTCGCCTGAAAGATGAGTAGTGTAAAAACACCGCGATGAGTCTCTGATGAGTTTTGATATTGCCAAATACCCGACGCTGGCACTGGTGGACTCCACCCAGGATCTGCGCCTGCTGCCGAAAGAGAGCCTGCCGAAGCTGTGCGACGAACTGCGTCGCTATCTGCTCGACAGCGTGAGCCGCTCCAGCGGGCACTTTGCCTCCGGGCTTGGCACGGTGGAGCTCACCGTCGCGCTGCACTATGTCTATAACACGCCGTTCGATAAGCTGATCTGGGACGTGGGTCACCAGGCCTACCCGCATAAGATCCTCACCGGGCGTCGCGACAAAATTGGCACTATCCGTCAGAAAGGCGGTCTGCATCCGTTCCCGTGGCGCGAAGAGAGCGAGTATGACGTGCTCAGCGTCGGCCACTCCTCCACCTCCATCTCCGCGGGTATTGGTATCGCGGTGGCGGCGGCGAAAGAGGGCAAACAGCGCCGCACGGTCTGCGTGATTGGCGACGGCGCCATCACCGCCGGTATGGCCTTCGAAGCCATGAACCACGCCGGGGATATCCGCCCGGATATGCTGGTGGTGCTGAATGACAATGAAATGTCTATTTCAGAGAACGTCGGCGCGCTGAACAATCATCTGGCGCAGCTGCTCTCCGGCAAGCTCTACTCCTCCCTGCGCGAAGGCGGCAAAAAAGTGTTCTCCGGCGTGCCGCCGATTAAAGAGCTGCTTAAACGCACCGAAGAACATATCAAAGGGATGGTGGTCCCAGGCACCCTGTTCGAAGAGCTGGGCTTTAACTATATCGGCCCGGTTGACGGCCACGATGTGCAGGGTCTGGTCAATACCCTGAAGAATATGCGCGACCTTAAAGGCCCGCAGTTCCTGCATATTATGACCAAAAAAGGGCGCGGCTATGAGCCAGCGGAAAAAGACCCGATCACCTTCCATGCGGTACCGAAATTTGACCATACCAGCGGGAAGCTGCCAAAAAGCAGCGGCGGTCTGCCCTCCTACTCGAAAATTTTTGGCGACTGGCTGTGCGAAACTGCCGCCCGCGACAGCAAGCTGATGGCCATTACTCCGGCGATGCGCGAAGGATCCGGCATGGTGGAGTTCTCACGCCGTCACCCCGACCAGTATTTTGACGTGGCCATTGCCGAGCAGCACGCGGTGACCTTTGCCGCCGGTCTTGCCATCGGCGGCTACAAGCCGGTGGTGGCGATCTACTCCACCTTCCTGCAGCGCGCCTACGATCAGGTGATCCACGACGTGGCGATCCAGAAGCTGCCGGTGCTCTTCGCCATCGACCGTGCCGGTATTGTCGGTGCAGACGGCCAGACGCATCAGGGCGCGTTCGATATCTCCTATCTGCGCTGCATCCCGGAAATGGTGATTATGACCCCGAGCGACGAGAACGAATGTCGCCAGATGCTGTTTACCGGCTATCACTATCAGCAGGGACCGAGCGCGGTACGCTACCCGCGTGGCACCGGCACTGGTGCCGAGCTGCAGCCGCTGCAAAAAATGCCGATAGGCAAAGGTCTGGTAAAACGTCAGGGTGAAAACGTCGCGATCCTCTGCTTCGGTACCCTGCTCACAGAAGCCGCCATTGCGGCCGAAAACCTTAACGCCACCCTCGTCGATATGCGCTTTGTGAAGCCGCTCGACGAGGAACTGATCCTGGAGATGGCCGCCCGTCACGGCTCGCTGGTGACCGTGGAAGAGAACGCCATTATCGGCGGCGCGGGCAGCGGCGTTAACGAGGTACTGATGTCCCGTCGTAAAGTCGTACCGGTGCTCAACCTCGGCCTGCCGGACAGCTTTGTTCCTCAGGGCAGCCAGGAAGAAGCCCGCGCTGAAGTGGGGCTCGACGCCGCCGGTATCGAAGCCAGCATCCGCCACTGGCTTGCCTGATCCTTTCCCCCTTTCCGCTCCTGCTATGCTTAGAGGTAATGTTTTAAGCAACCAGCCGGAGCGGAACCATGAAATACAATCAATTAGGAACTACCGACCTTAACGTTTCCCGTCTTTGCCTTGGCTGTATGACCTTTGGCGAGCCGGACCGGGGCAAGCACGCCTGGACCCTGCCCGAAGAGAGCAGCCGCCCGATTATCCAGCGCGCCCTCGAAGGCGGCATCAACTTCTTCGACACCGCCAACAGCTACTCCGAGGGCAGCAGCGAAGAGATTGTTGGCCGGGCACTGCGCGACTTCGCCCGCCGGGAAGACGTGGTGGTCGCGACCAAAGTCTATCATCAGGTCGGCGATCTGCCGGAGGGCCTCTCCCGGGCGCAGATCCTGCGCTCTGTCGACGACAGCCTGCGCCGTCTGGGCATGGAGTACATTGACCTGCTGCAGATCCACCGCTGGGACTACAACACGCCCATCGAAGAGACGTTGCTGGCGCTGGACGACGTCGTCAAAGCCGGTAAGGTTCGCTATCTCGGCGCGTCATCCATGCACCCGGAGCAGTTCGCGCAGGCTCTGACGCTGCAGGCGGAAAACGGCCTGGCCCGCTTTGTGACCATGCAGGATCACTACAATCTGATCTATCGCGAAGAAGAAGAGGCGATGCTGCCGCTGTGCTATCGGGAGAAGGTGGCCGTGATCCCCTGGAGTCCGCTGGCCCGTGGTCGCCTGACCCGCCCCTGGGGTGAAACCACCGCCCGGCTGGTCTCCGATGAGTTTGGTCAAACCCTCTATAGCACCACCGACGCCAATGATGCACAAATTGCCGAACGGCTGACGGGCGTGGCCGAAGAAACGGGTGCCACGCGCGCACAGGTCGCGCTGGCCTGGCTGCTGAGCAAACCGGGCATTGCGGCACCGATTGTCGGTACTTCGCGAGAAGAGCAGTTGGAGGAGTTATTGCAGGCGGTGGATCTGACGCTGACCGAGGTCCAGATCGCCGAGCTGGAGACGCCCTATCAGCGGCATCCCCAGGTCGGATTTAAGTAGACACCAGGCATCGGCATATTACGCGAAGTGATCGTATCCCTTCACCTCAAACTCAACCGGCTTGCCAGCCCGCATCAGCTGCAGGCCGTCAATTTCACCGCTGATTTGACCAATGCAGGTACAGGGCACGCCCAGCTGGCTCATGGCCATATCCAGCGCGCCGCGATTCAGTTCCGGCACGGTGAAGCAGAGTTCGTAATCTTCACCACCGGCAATGGCCCAGCGCAGGGCCTGGTCGATATCCACGTGGCGACGCAGCGCATCCGACAGCGGCATCGCGTCGAGATCGATACGCGCGCCGCACTGGCTGGCCTTGAGAATATGCCCCAGATCGGAGATCAGCCCGTCGGAAAGGTCAATTGCCGCACTGGCGCGGTCGCGCATCGCCTGCCCTTGCAAAACGCGCGGCGTCGGGCGCAGATGGCGGCGGACAAGATAAGCGGCATCATCGCTATCGGCGACGGTCAGGCGTTTTTGCAGAATAGCCAGCCCGGCGGCGCTGTCGCCCGGCGTACCGGTCACATAAATCCAGTCGCCCGGTTTCGCCCCCGAGCGCTTAATGGCGCGCCCGAGCGGCACGTAGCCGTGAATACCCAGCGTCATCGACAGCGGACCACGGGTGGTGTCGCCGCCAATCAGCTGCATATCGTAGTAATTGAGTTGTTCAAACAGGCTGTCGCTAAATGCCGCCAGCCAGGCTTCATCGACGGAGGGTAAGGTCAGCGCCAGCGTCAGCCATGCCGGATCCGCGCCCATTGCCGCAAGGTCGCTGATATTGACCGCCAGCGCTTTATACGCCAGATCGGCCGGATCGATATCTGCGAGAAAATGGTTACCGCAGACCAGCGTGTCGGTGCTGATCGCCAGGGTCTGTTTTTCAGGGATATTCAGGAGTGCGCAGTCGTCACCGATACCGGTTTCAACATCAAGACGGGAGCTTCTTACGCGATCAAAATAACGGGCAATCAGGGAGAACTCGCCGCATGCCATACGTTATGCCTCAGCTAAGAAAAAGAAAAGCCGGAACGGGGCTGCCAGTGGCAGCCTCCGACTCCGGCTTGCGGGTCATTTTTTGTGGGGACGGATAGAGGGTGCAGCTTTATCCAGCACGCCGTTAACGAACTTGTGGCTGTCTTCGGCACCGAAGGTTTTCGCCAGCTCGATAGCCTCGTTGATGGCCACTTTGTACGGCACATCGTCACGCTTTGACAGTTCAAACAGCGCGATGCGCAGCACCGCTTTCTCTACCTGGCCCAGCTCATCGAGCAGACGGGACAGGTACGGCTTCATCAGGCCGTCGAGATATGCGCTGTTGGTCGCCACCCCGGAGAGCAGTTCACGGAAATACAGAACGTCTACATCTTTAACGTCCTGTTCCGCCAGGAACTGGTATTCAACATCAGTGATGTCGTTCTGGGACAACTGCCAGGAGTAAAGCGCCTGGACGGCACACTCACGGGCACGACGACGAGCAGCAGGTTTCACGGAATTCCCCTTACAAAAAAATCAGCCTTTGATGGCCTTCAATACATTAATCATTTCCAGCGCGGTCAGTGCAGCTTCTGCACCTTTGTTACCGGCTTTAGTACCAGCGCGTTCGATGGCCTGTTCAATACTTTCAGTGGTCAGCACGCCGAAGGCGACAGGAATTCCAGATTCCTGCGCAACGTGCGCCAGACCGTTGCTTGCACCGCCCGCAACATATTCAAAGTGGGCGGTACCGCCGCGGATCACCGTACCCAGCGCAATCACCGCGTCATATTTGCCGGTTTTCGCCAGCGCGTCCGCTGCCAGCGGCAGTTCGTAAGCGCCTGGAACCCAGACAACGGTAATGTTTTCATCTTTTACCTGGCCGATGCGTTTCAGGGCGTCTACCGCACCGTCAAGCAGGCTGTCGTTGATGAAGTTGTTGAAACGCGCAATGGTGATGGCGACGCGAGCGTCCGGGGTAGCAACGGTAGCTTCAATAATGTTCATACTCTTCCTTTCGAGTTCTTCAGAACCCCGCAGGGGGGCGGATTTTATCATAATATTTCGCGTACTGCTTCCTATATTAGGGAGCGTATTACGCGTTGATCAAATGCAGGCAAATATCGGGGCCTGTCTGGCGTATCTCTTTGAATTTAAAGCGCGGAGCCTCTGTCAGGGTTTCAAGCCCCGGCAGCACGCACAGCCCGCGGGCGTCGCTGCCCAGCAGCACCGGCGCCATATAAATCACCAGCTCGTCGACCAGGCCTGCCTGCAGCAGCGCACCGGCCATCTGCGCCCCGGCTTCAACCCAGATGCTGTTAATCTGCCGTTTGCCCAGCTGCATCATCAGCACGACCAGGTCCGCATGGCCGTTATGTTCCGGCACCAGCAGCTGCTGGGTATTGTCCGGCCAGTCGCGATCGTCATGACGAGTACGGGCAAACCAGGTTTCGCCAGGCTGCTGCACCAGACGATGCTGCGGCGTGACCCGATTCTGGCTGTCGACGACAATTCTGACCGGCTGACGCAGCGCATCCTGAGGATACAGCTCGCGGGTCTCTTCATTCAGCTCATCCCAGCGCACGGTCAGCTGCGGATCGTCCGCCAGCACAGTGGCACTGCTGGTCAGAATAGCGTGGCTTTGCGCCCTGAGGCGCTGGACATCACGTCGCGCCTGCGGGGAGGTGATCCACTGGCTTTCACCGCTGGCCATCGCCGTACGGCCGTCCAGCGAAGCCCCCATTTTCAGCTGTACGTAGGGGAAACCGGTCCGCATGCGCTTGAGGAAACCTTTATTCAGCGCTTCGGCATCGTTCATCATCACCCCGTGGCTGACGTCGATACCCGCCTGCTGTAAGCGATACAGACCGCGCCCCGCCACCTGCGGATTCGGATCCTGCATCGCCGCAACCACGCGGGAAACGCCGGCGGCAATCAGCGCATCGCAGCACGGCGGCGTGCGCCCGTGATGGCTACAGGGTTCAAGGGTCACGTAAGCGGTCGCGCCTCTGGCCTTCTCACCGGCCATGCGCAGGGCATGAACTTCAGCATGAGGCTCACCGGCGCGATAGTGGAAGCCTTCTCCCACAATAACGCCGTCCTTCACGATCACACAGCCGACGTTAGGGTTCGGGTGAGTGGTAAAGCGTCCGCGCTGCGCCAGTTTGAGTGCGCGCGCCATATACTGTTCGTCGTGCATGACGTTAATCCTGTAGGCGGGCGATCTCTTCGCCAAACTCGCGAATATCTTCAAAACTGCGGTAAACCGAG
>DATEKR010000125.1:0-13637 GCA_035277345.1 Enterobacteriaceae bacterium | reverse complement strand
GCTGGGCACCTGCCGAAGGCAGGTTTAAAAATCTCTCGGTCTTCTCTATGTTTGGCTATGGCTGGTCTTACAAGCAGGATAATAAAATGCCGCGCTTAAATAGTGCGGGGCATTATCAGCGTTCACCTAATTTATCCGGTGAAATCATCATTGACTATAAATTTAACCTTCTGTAATACACCAGGGAAATATAATGAAAACTTTAGCAAAAACTTGTCTGACCGTTTTTATTTTGTTTTTCACCACGGCAAACGCGTTTGCGGCCGATGTGTATCTGTATGTCACACGACATGGTAAGACGATGTTTAATACTGTTCACCGCGCGCAGGGCTGGGCGGATACGCCCCTCACCGCGCCGGGAATTGAGGTGGCTAAGCAGCTTGGTCGGGGCGTCAAAGATATCAATTTCCTCGCCACGTACTCCAGCGATCTTGGCCGCGCGCGGGAAACGGCGCGTATTATTCTGGAAGCGAAAGGCGCGCCTGCTGACGTCACTGAAATGCGCCAGCTGCGTGAAGTCTGCTTTGGTCAGTTTGAGGGCGACCTCGATCCCAATATGTGGAACCCTGCCGCGAAACATCTTGGTTATGCTTCGGAATCCGCGCTGATGGAGGACTTTGCCAAAGGCAATATCGCCATTAACAGAATGACCGATGCCATTGCGGCCGTCGATCAATCAGGGCAGGCGGAAACCTACCTGCATGTCAAAACGCGCATGCAGGAAGCGTTAACGAATATTGCGAAGCAGGCGCAGGAGAAGGGCGGTGGTAACGTGCTGATTGTTTCCCACGGTATGGCGATCGCCGCGATGATCCATGAGATGACCGATATCCCCGTGACCCGCCCGCTGGGCAATGCCAGCGTGACCCGAATTCGCTACACGGACAAAGGCCAGTTTATCGTCGAAAGTATTGGTGATATGAGCTACGTCGATAAAGGGAAGTTGTAACGTACTGGTGATTGGTGCAGCCGCCCGGTAACGGGCGGCAATCTAATATTAACGTTGTGGCAATAAATCCATTACACTAGCGGCTCTACTGAAACCCGGATGAGCGGCTGTATGACGACGCGTAATGACACCCTTGTGAGAACAGCCTGGCTTGCGCTGTTTGCGATGGCGTTGATCATTGTCGCTCCGCTGATTTCCATTGCGCTGCAAAAAGATCCCATGAGCGCCATGCCGGGTATGCATCATGATATGAGCGCGATGCCGAAGGCGCATATGCACCATGATAGCGGGCAGAACCATTCTCAGCATGGCGAGCCGCCAGTCATGATGCCGGTGGATCACGCCGAGGCTTGCGGCTACTGCGTGCTGCTGGCACACGTTCCCGGCGTTATGCTGCTGGTGATACTGTTCCTGTGCGGACGTGTCCCACCCGAACGGCCTTCGCCCCTGCACCGACGCGTCCATTTCCGCCGCTTTTTCCCCTGGCAGTGGCCGGATACCCGTGCCCCGCCTCACCCGTCTGCTTTTACCCTTATCTTATAAGAGTGTTGTGCGCGACAGCGTCACGACAACTTTTTGCTTTTATTAAGGAAAAGTATGACAACCTGCACTCCACGCGCGGCATGGACAGACCTGCTGCGGCGTATCCATTTCTATATCGGCCTGTTCGTCGGCCCGTTTATCTTCGTGGCGGCTCTGACCGGCACGCTGTACGTCGCTACCCCACAGCTGGAAAGAGCCCTCTATCATGATGCGCTTTCCGGCGAGGTTCAGGGGGCGCGGCAGCCTCTTGGCTCACAGATAGCCATTGCTCAACAGGCCACCGGTGGCCATCTGTCGCTCTACGCGGTACGCCCGTCTCTGATCGCGGGTGAAACGACCCGAGTGATGTTCTCCGACCCGGCATTAGGGGAGTCTGAAACACGGGCTGTCTTTATCGATCCCGTCACGCTGCAGGTGAAAGGTGATATGACGGTGTATGGCACCAGTGGGATCCTGCCGCTTCGCCAGTGGATTGATTATGCCCACCGATCTCTGCTGCTGGGCAACGCGGGCCGCGCCTACAGCGAGCTGGCCGCCTCCTGGATGTGGATTGCGGCGCTGGGCGGCATCGCGCTGTGGTTTTTTACCCGTCCAAAGCGCCGCATTAACAACCGCTTCCAGAACACCCGACGACTGCACGTTGTGCTGGGCTGGAGCCTGCTGGCGGGGATGCTGCTGTTCTCGGCGACCGGCCTGACATGGTCTCAGTGGGCCGGTGCTAACGTCGACAAAATGCGATCCGCTTTTAACTGGCTGACCCCGCAGGTGAATACTCAGCTGGACGGCGCGATGATGGCCCACGATCCCCACGCTGAGCATCATGCTCATCATCCGGCAGCCTCTGAGCCGGTAGCCCTGATACACCCAACGCAGTTTGATGATGCGATGCATCTTGCCCGGGCGGCGGGGCTGACGGCCAGTAAGCTGGAAATCCGTCCTCCACGTGCAGCAGATAAAGCCTGGACGGTAACGGAAATTGACCGCAGCTGGCCGACACGGGTGGATGCGGTTGCCATCGACGGTAGCAGGATGACGGTGATCGACCGCACCCGTTTTGCCGATTTTCCTCTGATGGCGAAGCTGACCCGTTGGGGCGTCGATTTCCATATGGGGGTGCTGTTTGGCTGGCCTAATCAAATACTGCTGATTATCTTTGGCCTGGGGCTATGTGCGTCAATCCTCTTTGGCTACCGGATGTGGTGGATCCGCCGCCCTACGGGATCGGCTGCCAGCCCGGTGCGCACGCTGCTGCAAAGCTGGCTGGCGCTGGGGATCGTCGGGCGCGGCATCACGCTTTCTATCGCGCTTCTGCTGGGGCTGGCACTGCCGGTCATGGGGGCAAGTCTGGCGCTGTTTGTACTGATTGATTGCCTGCGCTGGTGGCGAAATCGTCAACGCGTGCTGGCGTCGTCCGTGTAATGTTATCCGGCGCGGGATAACCTCGCGCCTCTTTTTTGTAAAGATATCTTTCCATTTATTCTTGTTTAATCGGCGTTAAATTGCATCTGTAAAGATATGTGTACGTATTTTGGATTGATATCTTTACCGTCTGTGGTATTGTTAGGTCCTCCTCGCTGAGGAATCAACTATCGCAAACGAGCTACTCAGGATCGCCATCATGCAAAAAGACGCGCTGAACAACGTACATATCACCGACGAACAGGTACTGATCACTCCGGAACAGCTGAAAGCAGAATTCCCGCTGACCGTTGCACAAGAGGCTCAAATTGCCGAGTCCCGTAAGGTGATTTCTGACATTACTGCCGGGCGCGATCCGCGTCTGCTGGTAGTATGTGGACCCTGTTCGATTCACGATCCTGAAGCCGCGATTGAATATGCCCGTCGTTTTAAAGCGCTTGCCGCAGAGGTCAGCGATAGCCTCTACCTGGTGATGCGCGTCTATTTTGAAAAACCCCGTACCACCGTTGGCTGGAAGGGGCTGATTAACGATCCGCATATGGATGGCTCGTTTGATGTGGAAGCCGGTCTGAAGATTGCCCGCAGCCTGCTGGTTGAGCTGGTGAATATGGGGCTGCCGCTGGCGACCGAAGCCCTCGATCCTAACAGCCCGCAGTACCTTGGCGACTTGTTCAGCTGGTCAGCGATTGGTGCGCGCACCACTGAATCACAAACTCACCGTGAAATGGCCTCCGGCCTGTCGATGCCGGTAGGCTTCAAAAACGGGACCGACGGCAGCCTGGCAACGGCGATTAACGCCATGCGTGCTGCGGCACAGTCGCACCGTTTTGTTGGTATTAACCAGGCGGGCCAGGTTTGTCTCCTGCAAACCCAGGGCAACCCGGACGGCCACGTGATCCTGCGCGGCGGCAAAGCGCCAAACTACAGCCCGGCGGATGTCGAACAGTGCGAAAAAGAGATGCAGCAGGCGGGACTCAAGCCAGCGCTGATGGTAGATTGCAGTCATGGTAACTCCAATAAAGATTACCGCCGCCAGCCGGCCGTGGCCGAATCCGTCGTTGCCCAGATCAAAGACGGGAACCGGTCAATTATCGGCCTGATGATTGAAAGCAATATCCACGAAGGTAACCAGTCCTCGGAACAGCCGCGCAGCGAAATGAAATACGGTGTGTCGGTGACCGATGCCTGTATCAGCTGGGAATCCACGGATGCCTTGCTGCGTGAAATCAATCAGGATCTGAAAAGCCAGCTGGCGGCGCGTCAGGTTTAAGGGAATTGTTATGGTTGCTGAACTGACCGCGCTGCGCGATCAAATTGATGAAGTTGATAAGGCGCTGCTGGATTTGCTGGCGCGCCGTCTGGAGCTGGTTGCCGAAGTGGGTGAAGTAAAAAGCCGCTACGGTTTACCGATTTACGTGCCTGAGCGCGAAGCCTCAATGCTGGCATCACGCCGTGCAGAAGCGCAGGCGCTGGGCGTACCGCCCGATCTAATCGAGGATGTCCTGCGCCGCGTGATGCGTGAATCCTACGCCAGCGAAAACGATAAAGGGTTTAAGACCCTGCGTCCGGGTCTGCGCCCGGTGGTGATCGTTGGCGGGGGCGGTCAGATGGGGCGCCTGTTTGAAAAAATGCTCACTCTGTCCGGCTACCAGGTTCGGATCCTGGAAAAAGAGGACTGGGCACAGGCTGAGGCCATCGTTGCCGATGCCGGGATGGTGATGGTTAGTGTGCCGATCCACGTTACCGAAGAGATTATTGCCCGACTGCCGCCGCTGCCTGCGGACTGCATTCTTGTGGATCTGGCCTCGGTGAAAGCCGGTCCGCTGCAGGCGATGCTGACAGCGCATGAAGGGCCGGTGGTGGGACTGCATCCGATGTTTGGCCCTGACAGCGGCAGCCTTGCCAAGCAGGTGGTGGTCTACTGCGACGGTCGTCAGCCGGAGGCCTACCAGTGGTTCCTGGAACAAATTCAGGTCTGGGGCGCGCGGCTGCATCGCATCAGTGCCGTCGAACACGATCAGAATATGGCGTTTATTCAGGCTCTGCGTCACTTCGCGACCTTTGCCTACGGCCTGCATCTGGCGGAAGAGAACGTTCAGCTGGAGCAGCTTCTGGCGCTGTCATCGCCGATTTACCGGCTTGAACTGGCGATGGTCGGGCGTCTGTTTGCTCAGGATCCGCAGCTGTATGCGGACATAATCATGTCATCTGGCAATAATCTGGCGCTGATTAAACGTTACTACCGCCGGTTCGGTGAGGCGATTGCGTTACTGGAGCAGGGCAATAAGCAGGCCTTTATCGACAGTTTCCGCAAGGTCGAACACTGGTTCGGGGATTATGCCCACCGCTTCCAGAGCGAGAGCAGGGTGCTGCTGCGTCAGGCAAACGACAGCCGTCAGTAGACATTTAAAAAAACGTTTTATACTGAAAGCCAGCGGGATAACCCGCTGGCTTTTTTTATCAGGATAAAACCATGGCTGAGCCGCAACCGCTGTTTGACTACGCCGGGCATTTGCCCGAATGCCCGACCTGGAGCGCATCCGAACAGGCGCTCTACTGGGCTGATATTCTGCAATGTGAAATCCACCGTTATCATCCGCAAAGCGGTGAACATCGGGTATTACAGTTTCCCGAAGAGCCGGGATGTTTCGCGTTGCGCGAGCAGGGCGGTTTTATTGTGGCCCTGCGCAGCGCGATCTGGCTGACGGATGCGTGTGGCCTGCTGCAAAAGAAAGTCTGTGATAATCCGAGTAATCCACGGCTGGCGCGTTTTAACGACGGCGGTACCGATCGCGACGGGCGATTTTACGCCGGAACCTTCTGGGGACCGGGAGATTACAACGGAGCGCTGCTGGTCAGAGTGGATAATGCGCTCACGCCGAAAGTTATCCAGTGCGATATTCACGGCGCTAACGGTCTGGCCTTTAGCGACGATAAGCAGTGGATGTACACCTCAGATACGCCAAACCGGGTGATTTATCGCACCCCGCTGGATGCGCAGGGCGAGCCGGGTGTGCGTGAGACTTTCCGCACATTTGCGCCGGAAGAGGGTATGCCGGACGGGTCGGCGATGGATGTTGAAGGCTGTTACTGGAGCGCGCTGTTTGACGGCTGGCGTATTGCCCGTTTCTCGCCGCAGGGTGAACAGCTGGAGGAGTATCGCCTGCCGGTGCGTTGTCCGACGATGCTCTGTTTTGGCGGGGAAGAGATGAAGACGCTGTTTATCACCACCACCCGGGAAAATATGGACGAGGACGAAATCCGGCAATATCCGCTCTCGGGGGCCATCTTCACCCTGCCGGTGGCAGTGGCAGGGATGAAGAAACCGCGTTTTATCGAACGTTAAGCCGGATCGACCGGCACCACGTTTTCACTCGGGTAGCAGCCGAGCACTTTCAGGGAGCGGGTAATCCCGGTCAACTCTTTCAGCGCTTTTTGCATCTCTGCAGAGTGCTGGTTGGCCTGGATATCCAGATAGAACATCTCTTCCCACGGATTACCGTAGATCGGTCGTGACTCCAGACGCGTCATAATCAGATGGTGATTACGCAGCACCAGCAGGGCTTCAACCAGCGCACCCGCCTGCTGTCCGGTCGCCATCAGCAGCGTGGTTTTGGCCGGGACCTGATCCGACACCTCGATAGATTTGCGTGCCAGCACGATAAAGCGGGTGATGTTCTGGGTCTGGTTGGCAAGATTGCGTTCCAGTACCTGCAGCCCGTAAAGGGCTCCGCCGGCTTCGCTGCCGAGCGCGGCTACCTGCGCAGAACCGGCCTCGGCGACTTTCTCCATCGCGGCTGAGGTACTCTCGGTATATTCGATTTTCCAGTGCGGATAACGGTTCAGGAACTGGCTGCACTGCTGGAACGGCTGCGGATGGCTGTAGACGGTCTCAATCTGGCTAAGGTCCGTTGAGCCGGAAACTAGCACGCAGTGGTCGATGGGGATCGTCAGCTCGCCGACAATCGCCAGGCTGGTATGCTGCAGCAGATCGTAAACGTCGTTGATGGCGCCGGAGCTGGTGTTTTCAATCGGCACCACGGCATAGTCGGCCTGGCCGGTTTCAACCTGATTAAAGATATCGGCGAACTTCGGACAGCCGCTTTCAATAAACTCTTCAAAGTGACGTGCTGCGTACTGGCGGGCGGCCAGGTGCGAGTAAGAGCCTTTTGGTCCGAGAAACGCCACGCGGGCAGAGTGCGGATTGGTTTTATTGAGATGTTGCTGGAGCAGCGCCTGCTGCGTCAGAACGGAATCTTCAATAATCAGCTGGAACAGGCGGGTAATATAGTGGGCATCGAGGTGCTGCGCTTTACCCAGCGTAATCAGGCGCTCCAGCAGATCGCGCTCACGATCGATATCGCGGACCGGGCGGTGCGACGAGAGCTTCGCTTTGCCTACCTCCACCGCCAGCTCACGGCGTTCTGCCAGCAACGCCAGTAATTTTACGTCCAGCGCACTGATCTTATCGCGCAGGGCCAGTAACGGGTTTTCCGAAGTCATAGTGTTGTTGCCTTTCTTGTTATCAATAAAAAAGGCCCCCCGGATTGGGAGGCCTTATTGTTCGTCTTCGCATTCTTTATCATACGACGAAACGCCTCCCGGTCAGGGGAAGGTAAAAAAGAATGCGAAGAAAAACGGGACAAGTTTCATATAGGGTTCCTGAAGTCACTCCCCGTAAAGTACCCGTACTGTTTTGATGCTGTCAATAAAAAACGCGCCCGAAGGCGCGTTGGCAATACACACAGTGTTGAGGATTACTCTTCTTCTTCTTCCACGAAGCTAGCGTCTTTCACCGACGTGGTGGCGCGACGCGCTTCACCTTTGTGCTGCACTTTATTAAGCTGCCGTTCCAGCTTGTTGATCAAATCGTTGATAGCGGTGTACATATCTTCATGTCTGGCACTGGCGACCAGATGTCCGTTTGGCGTGTTGATGGTGGCATCAGCGATGAAGCCCTGTGGCTCTTTGGACAGAATGATATGAGGGTTAATCAGATGAGTTTGCCATTTATCCAGCTTGGCGAGACGGTCTGTGACATGCTGGCGAATTGCCGGAGTAATTTCCATTTGTTTACTGGTAATGTTCATTGTCATAAATGTTACCTCTTGTCTCTTACCCGTCTTGGTAACTCCAGCATAACGCGGTGAATGTCAAAATGTGTGATTTGAATCACGTTATTTTGTCACATTTTGTCAATGAAAGGGTTTTGTGAGGCAGGACAGGAACAGGCAGGATTTTACTTGTCGGAATGACAAAAACAGGCCATATTTGATGAGTTGCGTTGGGCGGAACGCCTGGCACAGACAACAAATTACGGATAAAAAAACGGCAGCCAGCAGGCTGCCGTTTTGCTGTTCAGCATTAAGCGGATCAGCTGTTGTTGCCGTTAGAGGCGATAATCTTCGCTACTTTTTCTGCCTGCGCGTTCATCTGCAGCTCGCGGTAGGCATTTTCCATCTTCGGCAGAGCGTCGCGGGTTGCCTGAGTATCCGGGAAGTCACGCAGCATCCCTTCTACGCGGTTCACGACGGCGACCCATGCGCCACGGTCGGTGTAGTAATCAACGACCGACAGTTCATATTTCGCCAGGCGATCTTTCAGGAAAACCAGACGTTTGCTGGCATCGGTGGCATACTGGCTTTTCGGGTAGCCGCGCACCAGTTTTGAAAAATCGGTAAACGCGCTGCGGGCATGCTGCGGATCGCGGTCGGAACGATCGACACCGAAGAAGCCCTGCAGGGCGCTGTCATCCAGGGCCATATTGGTCAGGCCGCGCATATACATGACGTAATCGATATTCGGGTGCGTCGGATTCAGACGGATAAAGCGGTCAATGGCCGCCTGAGCCAGCGGCAGATCGGCGTTTTTATAGTACGCGTAGATCAGATCCAGCTGCACCTGCTGAGAATAAGGGCCAAAAGGATAACGGTTATCCAACGCTTCCAGTTGCGTTATTGCCGCTTTCCAGTTACCGTCCTGCAGTTTTTGCTGAGCAGTCGCGTAGATTTCACTCGGCGGATTGTCAGGGACCTCTTCCTTAGAACCGGAGCAGCCAACTAAAGCCAGGCTCAACGTGGCCGCTGCCACCAGATATTTCATGCGCGTCATGACGTTTTGACTTTCCTCGAAATGTTTATGCGGGAGATTCTCTGTTCCTGCTCCCGGTGAAGACCAGCTACAATAGCACACTATATTATACGGCATAGCCGTAAAACCCAACGTTAACGAAGAAGCTGTATATGGCACAACGAGTACAACTCACCGCAACGGTGGCCGAAAACCAACTTGGCCAACGGTTAGATCAGGCTTTGGCCGAATTGTTCCCTGATTATTCACGTTCACGCATAAAAGAGTGGATTCTGGACCAGCGCGTCGAGGTCAACGGCAAGATGTGCGACACTCCGAAAGAGAAAGTTCTGGGCGGAGAAAGCGTCACAATCAACGCTGAAATCGAAGAAGAAGCGCGTTTTGAGCCACAGGATATTCCGCTCAACATCGTCTATGAAGATGACGACATCATCGTTATCAACAAGCCGCGTGGCCTGGTGGTTCATCCTGGCGCCGGTAACCCCGATGGGACGGTACTGAATGCGCTGCTGCATTATTACCCGCCGATTGTTGATGTTCCGCGCGCGGGCATTGTTCACCGTCTGGATAAAGACACCACCGGTCTGATGGTGGTCGCCAAAACGGTACCGGCACAGACGCGCCTGGTGGAATCTCTGCAGCTGCGTGAAATCACCCGCGAGTATGAAGCGGTGGCAATTGGGCATATGACGTCCGGCGGCACGGTAGAGCAGCCGATCAGCCGTCACCCGACCAAGCGCACTCATATGTCGGTTCACCCGATGGGCAAACCGGCCGTGACGCACTATCGCATTATGGAGCACTTCCGTATCCATACGCGCCTGCGCCTGCGCCTGGAAACCGGTCGTACGCACCAGATCCGCGTGCATATGGCCCATATCACTCACCCGCTGGTGGGCGATCAGCTGTACGGTGGCCGTCCGCGTCCGCCAAAAGGGGCATCGGACGAATTTATTAGCGCCCTGCGCCTGTTCGACCGCCAGGCACTGCACGCGACGATGCTGCGTCTCTACCATCCGATCACCGGTATCGAAATGGAATGGCACGCGCCAATTCCGCAGGATATGGTGGATCTGATTGACGCGATGCGTGCTGATTTTGAAGAACACAAAGATACCGTGGACTGGTTATGACCAAACTGATTGTCCCCCAGTGGCCGCTGCCGGAAGGCGTCGCAGCCTGTAGTTCAACCCGCATCGGCGGCGTCAGCCTGGCTCCCTATGATTCACTGAATCTGGGGGCGCACTGCGGTGACAATCCGGAACACGTTGAAGAGAACCGTCGGCGGCTGTTTGCCGCAGGTGCTCTGCCATCCAATCCCGTCTGGCTGGAACAGGTACACGGCACCAATGTCCTCAGCCTCGACGGTGGGCCATACGATTCAAAACGTGCGGATGCGTCTTATAGCCGCACGCCGGGAACGGTCTGTGCGGTGATGACCGCCGACTGTTTGCCTGTACTGTTCTGTAATCTCTCCGGGACCGAAGTTGCTGCAGCGCATGCGGGCTGGCGCGGCCTGTGCGAAGGCGTACTGGAAGAGACCGTCTCCCGCTTTAGCGACAAGCCCGGCAATATTCTTGCCTGGCTGGGACCGGCGATTGGCCCGACAGCTTTCGAAGTCGGACCGGAAGTGCGTGACGCGTTTATGGCTAAAGACCCGCAGTCCGCGACGGCGTTTTATCTCCAGGGTGAAAAATATTCCGCCGACCTCTATCAACTGGCGCGTCAGCGGCTGGCGAACGCTGGCGTAGAGCAGGTCTACGGTGGCGAGCATTGCACTTTCAGCCAGCCGGAGGATTTCTTCTCTTATCGCCGCGACAAAACCACGGGTCGCCTTGCAAGTTTCATTTGGCTGATATAACCTACAAATCAAGACGATCCAGAGTATTGATTTATTTTTCGCATAGTCCAGGTCTCTAACCTTGAATAATTGAGGGATGACCTCATTTAATCTCCAGTAGCAAATTTGACCTGTTATGGGAGGAATTATGCGTCTGGATCGTCTTACTAACAAATTCCAGCTTGCTCTTGCCGATGCCCAGTCCCTTGCACTGGGGCACGACAACCAATTTATTGATCCCCTGCACTTAATGAGCGCTCTTCTGAATCAGGAGGGGGGATCCGTTCGTCCATTATTAACCTCGGCCGGCGTTAATGCCGGGCAGCTTCGTACCGCTATCGAACAGGCGTTGAGCCGTCTTCCACAGGTGGAAGGGACCGGTGGCGACGTCCAGCCGTCGCAGGATTTAGTCCGGGTGCTGAACCTGTGCGATAAACTGGCGCAAAAGCGCGGGGACAACTTTATCTCGTCAGAGCTGTTTGTGCTGGCGGCGCTTGAATCACGCGGTACGCTGACCGACCTGCTGAAATCGGCCGGTGCGACGACCGCCAGCGTGGCGCAGGCGATTGAACAGATGCGCGGAGGTGATAGCGTGAACGATCAAGGTGCGGAAGATCAGCGCCAGGCTCTGAAAAAATACACGCTCGATCTTACCGAGCGCGCCGAGCAGGGCAAACTCGACCCGGTGATTGGCCGTGATGAAGAGATCCGCCGGACGATTCAGGTTCTGCAGCGTCGAACCAAAAATAACCCGGTGCTGATCGGCGAACCTGGCGTGGGTAAAACCGCCATCGTCGAAGGGCTGGCCCAGCGTATTGTTAACGGCGAAGTGCCCGAAGGCCTGAAGGGCCGCCGGGTGCTGGCGCTGGATATGGGCGCGCTGGTGGCCGGGGCTAAATATCGCGGCGAGTTTGAAGAGCGCCTGAAAGGGGTACTTAGCGATCTGTCGAAACAGGAAGGCAACGTTATCCTGTTTATCGATGAGCTGCATACCATGGTCGGTGCCGGTAAAGCCGATGGCGCCATGGACGCCGGTAACATGCTGAAACCCGCTCTGGCGCGTGGGGAACTCCACTGCGTTGGGGCCACGACGCTCGATGAGTATCGTCAGTATATTGAGAAAGACGCCGCGCTGGAGCGTCGTTTCCAGAAAGTGTTCGTCGCAGAGCCGACGGTGGAAGACACCATCGCCATACTGCGTGGCCTGAAAGAACGTTATGAATTGCACCACCACGTGCAGATCACCGACCCGGCCATTGTAGCGGCGGCAACGCTTTCGCATCGTTATATTGCCGACAGGCAGCTGCCGGATAAAGCCATCGACCTTATCGATGAAGCCGCATCCAGCATCCGTATGCAGATCGACTCTAAGCCAGAAGAGCTGGACCGGCTCGAACGGCGCATTATTCAGCTCAAGCTGGAACAGCAGGCGCTTAAAAAAGAGTCTGATGAAGCCAGCCTTAAACGTCTGGATATGCTTAATGAAGAGCTGGACGATAAAGAACGCCAGTACTCTGAGTTAGAAGAAGAGTGGAAGGCGGAGAAAGCGTCGCTTTCCGGCACCCAGACGCTGAAAAGCGAGCTGGAGCAGGCGAAAATCGCCATCGAGCAGGCCCGCCGCATGGGCGACCTGGCGCGGATGTCCGAACTGCAGTACGGCAAAATTCCGGATCTGGAAAAACAGCTGGCGCTGGCTTCGCAGACGGAAGGCAAGACACTGCGCCTGCTGCGGAATCGGGTGACCGATGTCGAGATTGCCGATGTACTGGCGCGCTGGACCGGTATCCCGGTTGCCAGAATGCTGGAAGGGGAGCGCGACAAACTGCTGCGTATGGAAAAAGACCTGCACCAGCGGGTAATCGGCCAGGATGAAGCGGTGGAGGCCGTATCCAATGCGATTCGTCGTAGCCGTGCCGGGCTGTCCGATCCTAACCGGCCGATTGGTTCGTTCCTGTTCCTCGGTCCGACCGGGGTAGGTAAAACTGAACTCTGTAAGGCGCTGGCTAACTTTATGTTCGACAGCGACGATGCCATGGTGCGAATCGACATGTCCGAGTTTATGGAGAAACACTCCGTATCGCGTCTGGTCGGTGCGCCTCCGGGCTATGTCGGTTATGAAGAGGGCGGTTATCTGACCGAAGCGGTTCGCCGTCGTCCTTATTCTGTCATCCTGCTGGATGAAGTAGAGAAGGCGCATCCGGATGTGTTCAACATTCTGCTGCAGGTTCTCGACGACGGTCGTCTGACCGACGGGCAGGGCAGAACGGTGGACTTCCGTAATACGGTGGTGATCATGACCTCTAACCTGGGGTCCGATCTGATTCAGGAACGCTTCGGCGAACTCGATTACCCGCATATGAAGGATCTGGTCCTGGGCGTGGTCAGTCAGAGTTTCCGTCCGGAGTTTATCAACCGTATTGATGAGGTGGTGGTCTTCCACCCGCTGGGCGAGAAACATATTGCGTCTATTGCGCAGATCCAGTTGCAGCGTCTGTATCAACGTCTGGAAGAGCGGGGCTATGCCGTCAACATCTCCGAGGACGCGCTGCATCTGCTGAGCGCCAACGGATATGACCCGGTATATGGTGCACGTCCGTTGAAACGCGCTATTCAGCAGCAGATTGAAAACCCGCTGGCGCAGCAAATCCTCTCCGGGGAGCTGATACCGGGTAAAACCGTGCGTCTGGAAGTAAAAGAGGGGCGTATTGTCGCAGTGCAGTAACAATACGCACCATCAAAAACGGGCCTTTTGGCCCGTTTTTGTTTGTTCTTTCGGCGGACAACTGCTTTTTTGAA
>DATEKR010000124.1:0-4592 GCA_035277345.1 Enterobacteriaceae bacterium | reverse complement strand
GCACCAGCGGCGGCTGATGGTCTTCGGCAGCCATGGTCATAATGCGGGTCAGCATGGCGGTGCTCTGACGACGGGTGGAGCTGTCATAGGCTTCACGCACGGATTCGAACAGGTTACCTACGCCGCTGCCGTGCAGCGCTGAGATAAAGTGCACGCGGGCGAAGTCGATAAAGCCCAGACGGAAGTCCAGGGTCTCTTTCACCTGCTCGCGAACTTCCTGCGACAGACCGTCCCACTTGTTGACCACGATCACCAGTGAGCGCCCACTATTGAGGATAAAGCCGAGCAGCGAGAGGTCCTGGTCGGAGATGCCTTCACGGGCGTCGATCACCAGTAGCACCACGTTGGCGTCTTCAATCGCCTGCAGGGTTTTGATGACCGAGAATTTTTCCACCACGTCGGTGATTTTGCCGCGCTTACGCACGCCAGCGGTATCGATCAGGATGAATTCACGCTCGTCGCGCTGCATCGGGATATAGATACTGTCGCGGGTGGTGCCTGGCATATCGTAAACCACCACGCGCTCTTCGCCGAGGATACGGTTAGTGAGCGTGGACTTACCTACGTTCGGGCGACCAACAATGGCCAGCTTGATCGGCAGATCCTGCGGGTTGAAGTCGTCTTCCGGCTCTTCAACTTCTTCACCGTTTTGCGCAGCTTCGAACTGGGCCCAGTACGCCGCCTCTTCATCCACCTCTTCCGGCGGATTGATCTCGTCGACGAACGGCACCAGCACCTGCTCAAGCAGGGAGGTCACGCCGCGGCCGTGAGAGGCAGCAATCGCGTGGATCTCACCCATACCGAGCGAGTAGAAATCTACTACCGCCTGATCCGGGTCGATACCATCGGTTTTGTTCGCCACCAGGAAGGTCGGCTTCTGACGTGAGCGCAGGTGCTTAGCAATGCCTTCATCCGCCGGCATCAGGCCTGCGCGGGCATCGACCATAAAGAGCACCACGTCGGCTTCTTCAATCGCCAGCAGCGACTGTTCCGCCATTCGCGTTTCCACGCCGTCTTCGGTTCCGTCGATACCGCCGGTATCGATACAGATAAATTCACGTCCTTCTACTTCAGCACGACCATACTTACGGTCACGCGTCAGCCCCGGAAAATCCGCAACCAGCGCATCCCGCGTACGTGTCAAACGGTTAAAGAGCGTGGATTTTCCAACATTAGGGCGCCCGACAAGCGCGACCACAGGTACCATGTTTAAAGCCTCTTTCAAAATTTCATTACGCAACGCCGCCGTTTTGCGCCGTTGTTAAAAACAGGAAAACGGCTCCTGTCCGACAGGAGCCGTTTTTCACCGCTAACGACCGCCCGAATTAACGGGTAATCGCGTACAGCGTGCCGTCTTTGGCCTGGATAAACAGTTTGCCATCCGCCACAACCGGCTCGGTCTGCAGACCGGAGCTGTCAAGTTTTTGCTGAGCAACAAAATGACCGTCGCTGAGGTTAATCCAGTGCAGGTAGCCTTCGCTATCACCGACCACGATATAACCATTATACAGCGCCGGGCTGGTCAGGCCACGATGAAGCAGATCGCTCTGCGTCCACAGGGTAATCCCCCCCTCAGTGCTCAGCGCCAGTACGCGGTCGGTCTGGTCAACCATATAGATACGGTCGCCGTCGATCACAAAATCATTGACCGAGCCGAGTTCACGTTTCCACATCACCTGGCCGGAGCGCAGATCCAGCGCCGTCAGGTTGCCGTTGTATGCCAGAGCGTAAACGACGCCGTTGGAAACGACAGGCGTGGTGTCCACATCGCTCAGACGGTCGATTTCAGTCGCACCGGTAGCCTGGGAGATACGCTGTTGCCAGATCATCTGCCCCTGCTCCATCAGCACTGCGCTGACGCGACCGTTATCACCACCGACCACTGCCGCGCCAAAGGCGACGGCCGGCGCGGACTCACCGCGCAGGGACAGGGACGGCATATCCAGGTTAACGGTCCACTTCACGGCACCGTCGGTTTCGTTCAGGGCCTGCAGCTGGCCGTTGCTGGTGTGGATCAGCACCATGCCATCGCTGACGACCGGACGGGACAGCGCTTCACCGGCCACGCGGGTCTGCCAGGCAACGGTACCGTCGCTGGTGTTCAGCGCATAAACCTGTGCTTTCTCGCTGCCCACGTAAACGTGAGCGCCGGAAACGGTCAGGCCGCCGGAGAGCAGCGCCGGGCTGGTAGAGAACCAGCCGGATTTCTCGGCCAGGCTGACGGACCAGACTTCTTTCCCGTCGTCGGCGTTAACCGCCTTCACTTTTCCGTGACGATCTGCAGCATAGACAACGTTGTCCGCCCATGCCGGATGCAAATTAGAATAGAAATCACCGATTCCGTTACCAACAGAGGTGCTCCAGGCGGTGGACGGCGTGAATTCATTGGTCACCGTCGGTAACGGTGACATCTTGACCACATCTTCTTCGCCACTAAACAGGGAGCATCCGCTTAATAAGGTGACAGAAAGCAGCCCTGGCAGAAGTAATTTACGCAATTGCATCGGGTCCCTCTCAGATGGACAAATTATTCATTTTCATGCGCATCATTTCGCTCAGCGCGGGCGATGCATCGCTTTTCACACCGGCTTCCCAGGCCGCACGAGCGCCCTGTTTGTCGCCTTTGCTTAATAAGATTTCACCGCGCAGGTCGGCAACGATGGCCGCCCAGGCTTCACCCTTGATACCTTCCAGGGATTTCAGCGCCGCGTCAGCCTGCTTTAACTGCAGCTGAACACGCGCCAGGCGCAGATTAATCACCGCCTGCAGATTGGTATCCTGCGCCGCAGCGAGGCCCTGCTGAAGCTGAGTCACCGCTTTATCCAGTTCGTTTTTATCAACGAACTGCTGCGCCAGCTCCAGTGACGCAAATGCGCCATAGGTGTTTTTGTTGTCCGCAGCAAATTTCTGTGCAGCAGTCAGAGATTCAGGCTTATCAGCGCTCAGCGTGGAAACGGCACGCTGATAAGACAGTGAAGCCGCACTGGCTGCATCGGCCTGATGGCTGGTCCAGTAGCGCCAGCCCAGCAGTCCGCCAATACCTAAAACAACCCCAACGACCAGCGCCTTGCCGTTTTCAGCAAAGAAACGCTTCAGTGCACCAACCTGGTCGTTTTCGTTTTCGTAGATTTCCACGCAGTCCTTCTCCTTAACGATAATGCCCGGGGAATTAGCCCAGAAGTGTGCGCAAATGCGCGGCAACGCTATCCTGCGTCACGGTAGTCTGCTCACCTGAGCGCAAATCCTTCACCACCACATTGCGGTCAGCCATTTCCGACTCGCCCAGTACCAGCGCGAGGGTTGCTCCCCACTTGTCGGCACGAGCAAACTGCTTCTTAAAGTTGCCGCCGCCGTGGTTGGTCATCAGCTTAACGCCGGGTAACGCATCACGGATCTGCTCCGCCAGCTGCATGGCTGCAGACTGGGTATCAGCCCCGGAGGCTACCAGGTATATATCGACAACGGAATCGGCTTTAAATTCCGGATTAACTGCCTGAACTAACAAAACAAGTCGTTCGAGGCCCATGGCAAAGCCGACCGCCGGTGTGGCGCGGCCACCCAGCTGCTCGACCAGACCGTCGTAACGGCCGCCCGCGCAGACGGTTCCCTGCGAGCCGAGGCTGCTGGTGACCCATTCGAAAACGGTGCGGTTGTAATAGTCGAGACCGCGTACCAGACGCTGGTTCACGGTATAGGCGATACCCGCCGCGTCCAGCAAAGCGCAAAGGCCTGCAAAGTGCTCACGGGAATCGTCGTCAAGATAGTCGCCCAGAGCAGGCGCATTATTCAGCAGCGCCTGTACGTCCGGATTCTTGGAATCCAGCACGCGCAGCGGGTTGCTGTACATGCGGCGTTTGCAGTCTTCATCCAGCACGTCGATATGCTGTTCGAGGAAGGCCACCAGCGCATCACGGTAATTGGCACGCGCCTCAAGAGAACCGATAGAGTTCAGCTCCAGCCTGACATGCTCCGAGATGCCCAGCGCACGCCACCAGCGTGCGGTGAGCATAATCAGTTCGGCGTCGATGTCCGGGCCCTGCAGGCCAAAGACTTCCGCACCCAGCTGATGGAACTGGCGGTAGCGGCCTTTTTGCGGACGCTCGTGACGGAACATCGGCCCGATATACCACAGGCGCTGCTCCTGATTGTACAGAAGACCATGCTCGATGCCGGCGCGTACGCAGCCCGCCGTACCTTCAGGACGCAGAGTCAGGCTATCGCCGTTGCGGTCCTCAAAGGTGTACATCTCTTTTTCAACCACGTCGGTCACTTCGCCGATCGCGCGTTTGAATAACGGGGTCTGCTCTACAATCGGCAAACGAATTTCGCTGTAACCGTAGCTGCCGAGCACCTGTTTGAGTGTGCCTTCAATGCGCTGCCAGATGGCGGTTTCGCCAGGCAGATAATCGTTCATGCCACGGATGGCTTGAATGTTCTTTGCCACGTTTATTCTCTTTCTGTATATAAAAATAGACCCACAGGGCAATATCCCCTGCGGGTTCAATCATACACGGGAAGCCAGTCGCTTCCCAGTCAGGTTATTTTTCCACTTGCTGGATATCGATACGACGCGTTTCATCCAGCATGCTAGC
>DATEKR010000123.1:0-3600 GCA_035277345.1 Enterobacteriaceae bacterium | reverse complement strand
TTTCTCGCTGCCCGGCATACATCATGACGCTCAGGTCGTCCTGCACGCCGAGCTGACGTTCATAGCGCAGCCCGGCCTGAGTCTGGGTCAGGGTTTTACGGGTATTGTATTGATCACCGCGTGGCGACTGGCGCGGGTTGGCCTTCCACTCCGCGTGGCTCAGTCCGCCCGGATCGTTAGCGTTAATATCGACGCTGTTAAGCATTAACGAGAGTTTACTGACGTCGTCAATCCGCACGCCCAGGCGCGCATTGGCAAGATTTTTCCGGGCGCTGCTGTGGTCCCGATAGCCGTGGGTAGTAAAGCGGTTTGTCGAGACCGTGTAATCGACATCGCCAGGCTGGCTACCGTCGCCGGTCGCGCCGCTGGCTTTTACGCCGTAGCGCCAGCTACCAAAGCTGCCGTAATCGGTACTGGCCTGCACCCTGTCTGGCTGCTGGCCTTTTTGGGTGATCACGTTCACCACGCCGCCGGAGGCGTTACCGTAGAGCGCAGAGAAGGGGCCGCGCAGGACTTCCACCCGATCAATACTGCCGATATCGATATTGGAGGTCTGGCCCTGGCCGTCGGGCATCGTCGCGGGAATACCGTCAACGTACAGACGCAGGCCGCGAACGCCGAAGGTCGAGCGGGCACCAAAGCCGCGCATCGACAGCTGGAGATCCTGGGCATAGTTCTGCCGGTTCTGGATCTGCAGACCCGGAACGCTGTTCAGCGATTCGGAAAGATTGACCTGCTGCGTGGCCTGGCGCATCTCATCGCCGTTCACTACGCTCACCGCCGCCGGGGTGTCGAGTTCGGAAAGGGCCTGAGGCGTGGCGCTGACGATCAGCGTTTGCTCTTCGGCGTGGGCTGCAAAGACGGTGGCAGCAAGGGGTAGCAGCAGGGCTGCGCGGCGGATAGCGATAATGTTCATAACAGGAAAGCCCGGTTAGCGAGGGAAAACTGCGCAACATGTTAATGCGATTGTAAATTATATGAAAACAATAACCGCACATTCGGTTAATCGGTGGAGGAGGAAACGGTGCGAAGGGGAATAAAGGCTCCACATTGCGGTGAATAATGATTACTATTCGCATCAACAACAATCAGGTAAAGCGATGACTTCGCCTGACTTAAGCCATGTGAGGCCGTAATCAATCTGTTCATAAAAAAGGGAATCGTTATGTCATTACGTCAGCTTTCCACCTTCCGTCTGCGCAGCTCTCTTCTGTTAGGTTCGCTGCTGCTGGCCGGTACTTTCAGCGCGACAGCGGCAGAACAGCTGCGCCAGCCCATCGCCAAAGGCGTATATGAAATGGCTTTCAGCCAGCAGGAAAATGCGCTGTGGGTTGCCACCACCCAGAATCGCCAGACCGATAAAGGCGGGGTGGTTTACCGTCTGGATCCGACCACCCTGCAAGTGACGCAGGCTATCCACAACGATATCAAGCCTTACGGTGCCACGATCGATGCCCGCACGCAGACCCTGTGGTTCGGCAATAGCACCGACGGTATGGTGACCGCCATTGATGCCAAAACGGGTGATGTCAAAGGCCGTGTGGTGCTGGATGCCCGTAAGCGTACCGAAACCGAGCGCCCGCTGCAGCCGCGTCAGGTGCTTGTGGATGAGACCAGCGGGACGGTGTATATCACCGGCCTCGGTAAAGAGAGCGTGATCTGGGCCGTCGACGCCGAAAAAATGACGCTGAAAAATACCATTACCGGCACCGGAACCTACAGCACCGCGCTGGCGCTGGATGCTGACGCAAAACGCCTGTACAGCGGCAATGCCGACGGCGAACTGGTCACCATCGATACCGCAACGCAGAAAGTCATCAGCCGTAAAAAGTTGCTCGACGACGGTAAAGAGCACTTCTTTATTAACCTGAGCCTGGACACGGCCGGTCATCGCGCCTTTGTTGCCGATTCGAAAGAGAAAGCGCTGCTGGTTGTGGATCTCCGTGACGGTAAGGTACTCGAATCTATCGCCGTGCCGGAAGCCCTGGCCGTGCTGTTTAACCCGGCGCGCAATGAAGTCTATGTGACGCATCGTCAGGCGGGTCAGGTCAGCGTGATCGACGCCAAAAACTATAAGGTGATCAAAACCTTCAATACGCCAACCCATCCGAACAGCCTGACGCTCTCCGCCGACGGTAAGACGCTGTACGTCAGCGTTAAGCAGGCCGGAACGCGCCAGCAGCCCGCCACCCAGCCGGACGATATCATTCGTATCGCGCTGTAAAAAAAACGGGGAAGGCAGTGCCTTCCCCGTTCTCTTACTGCTTATTAAACATTGCGTTAGCGCGAGGTCTCTTCAACCAGCGTGACGCTCTGCTCTTCATTTTCTTTGTGATCCGGTGCGGTGCGGCTGATTTCCAGCACGCGTTTGCGCACGCCAAACCAGCCGACAATCAGCAGCAGGCCAATTAGCGGAATAGAGCCAATGGTCCAGGTTCCGTTCGGGTAGTCAAAGGCCATCAGCACCACCACGCTTAACAGGAACAGCAGCGTCAGCCAGGAGGTGAACGGCGCGCCCGGCAGCTTAAAGCTGACGTCAGCGGCTTTACCTTCTTTGATAGCTTTGCGCAGGCGCAGCTGGCAGACCACGATAAACGCCCAGGAGGCGATAATCCCCAGCGAAGCGAAGTTCAGCACGATCTCAAAGACGCGGGACGGCACCAGATAGTTGAGGAACACGCCGACGACGTACACGCCCAGGGTCGCCAGAATACCAGCGTACGGTACCTGCTGACGGCTCATCTTCGACATAAACTGCGGCGCAGAACCGCCCATCGACATGGAGCGCAGAATACGCCCGGTGCAGTAAAGGCCGGAGTTGAGGCTGGAGAGCGCGGCGGTCAGGACCACGACATTCATCACGTCGCTGACGTAAGGCACGCCGAGCTTCGCGAAGAAGGTCACAAACGGACTCTGGCCTGCCTGGTACGCATTCCACGGCAGCAGCATCACCAGCAGAACGACGGAGCCGACGTAGAACAGGCCGATACGCCAGATCACGCTGTTAATCGCTTTCGGCACGGTTTTTTCCGGATCTTTACACTCGCCGGCTGCAGTACCGACCAGCTCGATAGAGGCAAAGGCGAAGACCACGCCCTGAACCAGCACCAGCGCGGGCAGCAGGCCGTGCGGGAAGAAGCCGCCGTTATCGGAGATCAGGTGGAAGCCGGTCGCGCCGCCGTCCAGGGGTTTACCGGTGCCGAGGAAGATGGTCCCGACAACCAGGAAGGCCACGATAGCCAGCACTTTTACCAGCGCAAACCAGAACTCCATTTCGGCGAACCACTTCACGCCGATCATGTTCATGGTGCCGACAATGGCCAGCGCGCCAAGGGCAAATACCCACTGAGGGACATCACCAAATGCGCCCCAGTAGTGCATATAAAGTGCAACAGCAGTGATATCGACAATACCGGTCATCGCCCAGTTGATGAAGTACATCCAGCCAGCCACATAGGCGGCTTTTTCACCGAGAAACTCGCGGGCATAGGAAACAAAGCTGCCGCTGGAAGGGCGGTGCAGGACCAGTTCGCCCAGCGCACGCAGAATAAAGAAGGAGAAAATACCGCAAACCAGATAGACAATGGCCAGAGAGGGACC
>DATEKR010000122.1:0-2800 GCA_035277345.1 Enterobacteriaceae bacterium | reverse complement strand
CTGGTGCATATCTGGAGCGCGCCGGTGGAATACCTGACGCGCAAATATCAGATTGTTCGCGCCCGTCGCTAAGCCGATGGCATAATTAAAAATCCGGGGCTGTCCCCGGATTTTTTTTGCCCGTAAACTGTCCTCTTTCCAGCGGATGTAGTAAGAAGACAAGGATGGACTATGGGCAGAACAACAGAACGCACGCCGAAGGCGGCCATTAAACTGATCGCCACCGGTATCGCATTACCCCCTGAGTGCGTAACTTCTTTGACGCTGGATCTCCGGCTGGGGAAATCGCCGGGCTACGTTGAGCGCCGATCCGGCATTCTTCACCGCTATCACGCCACGGCGGACGCCAGTCAGGCGGCGCTGGCCGCAGAGGCGCTGCATCATGCGCTGGATTCGTACCAGCTTGACCCGTCCTCAATCGACCTGCTCATTTGTGCCTCCGCCGTTGCGGTGCAGGCGCTTCCCTGTAGCGCCATCCATATTCTGCGCGCCGCCCGGCTCTCACCGGGCGTGGCCGGCTTTGATATCAACAGCAGCTGCGTCAGCTTTATTTCCGCTTTTGAAGTCGCCGCCGGACTGCTCAATACCGGAGCCTATCGGCGGATTGCGATTGTCTCTGCGGACCTGGCCTCACGCGGTATTGACTGGCAGGACGAAGAGTCCTCCCTGATTTTCGGGGACGGTGCCGCCTGCGCGATTGTCGAGCGCGGCGACGGGCGCAGCGGGATCCTCGCAACGCAGGTAGAGATGTACCCTGAAGGCAGCGAGCTGTGCGAAATTCGCGCCGGAGGCACCCGGCGTAACCCGCGTGCCGGTATAAACGAGGGAGATTTTCTTTTCCATATGCAGGGCAAGCCGCTGTTCCGGATGGCGTCAGAAAAAGTCGAAGCCTTCTTTACTCGTTTGCTGGACAAGAGCGAACTTGCGCTGGCAGACATTGCGACGGTGGTGCCGCATCAGGCCAGCCATCTGTCGCTGGCCCATATGCGCAAGCGTCTGAAGGTCCCGGAAAGTGCGCTGATTGATATCTATCGCCACTACGGTAATCAGGTGGCCGCCTCGATTCCCACGGCATTACACGAAGCCTTTACCACCGGACGCGTGATGCCGGGTAAACCGCTGATGCTGATTGGCACGGCGGCGGGGCTGACCCTCGCCGGAATGGTGCTGCTGCCATGAAAATTCTGGTGACCGGTGCCACCAGCGGACTGGGGCGCAACGCGGTGGAGGCGCTGCTTCGGGAAGGACACCAGGTGGTGGCGACCGGGCGCAATGGCGATGTCGGGGAGCAGTTGCAAAGCGCGGGGGCGATCTTTAAGGCGCAGGATCTCAGCCACGCCAGCATCGACGACTGTCGGGCATTACTGGCGGGGTGCGACGCGGTCTGGCACTGCGCGGCGAAATCCTCACCCTGGGGAAGCAGGCGTGAATTCTGGCAGGCGAACGTCACGGCCACGCAGACGCTGGTTGACGCGGCGGTGCAGTCGGGCGTGCCGCGTTTTGTGCATATTTCGACTCCTGCAGTCTACTTCGATTTTCAGCATCATCACCAACTGGACGAAAACTATCTGGCGCAGCGTTTTGCCTGCCACTATGCCAGCAGCAAATATGCTGCCGAGCAGGCGATCGCCGGTGCGGTACCAGCCAGCCCTGATACCACCTTCATTATTCTGCGACCGCGAGGCCTGTTCGGTCCGCACGACCGGGTGATCGTCCCGCGATTGCTCAGCCAGCTTCAGCGCGATGGCGGTGTGCTGCGGCTGCCTCGCGGGGGGAATGCGCGGCTGGATCTGACTTATGTTGGCAACGTTGTACAGGCGATGCAGCTGGCGACAACCCGGCCGGGATTGCGGTCCGGTCGGGTTTATAACGTGACCAACCATGAGCCACAACTGTTGAACGAGATGCTGGATGCGCTTCTTGCCCGACAGCTGGGGATGCGTTATCGCATTCAGCCGCTGCCCTGGCCGCTGGTTTCCGTGGCCGCACGCGGCATGGAGCTGGTAGGGCATCTGAGCAGCAAAGAGCCGTCTGTGACCCGCTACAGCGTCGGCACCCTGGGATTCGATATGACCCTGAGTGCCGCCCGGGCCATTGAGGAGCTGGGCTACCGGCCAGCGTTCAGTCTGGAAGAGGGGATTGCTCTGACGGGTGAATGGTGGCGGCAGCAGGGGATCGCGCATGGCTAAAATCACCTCCTTTGAAGCAGGATATTGTACCCATCCGGGCTGTATGGCGCTCAAGGGCGCAGGCTGGCGTATCTGCCGTTTTCCGGCCCGCAGTTGGCTGCTGGAGGTGGGCGAGCGCCGCTGGCTGTGGGATACGGGGTATGCCAGCTGGTTTGAACATTACACCCGGAAGGGGGTTTTTCAGCTTTACCGGCGGGTGACGCCGGTCAGCTTCGATCCCGCCGAATCTATGGTGCGCCAGCTCCAGGCGGCGGGCCTTGCACCGGGCGATCTCAGCGGTCTGATCCTTTCCCATTTCCACGCCGACCATGTCGCCGGTCTGCGTGACTTCCCCGGCGTGTCCTTTATTGCATCCGGCGAGGGCTGGGCACAAACGCGCCATCTGCGTGGGTTTGCCGCGCTGCGACAGGGATTTATTCCGGGGCTGATCCCGGAAGCGTTTGAAACGCATCTCCAGGCGATTGAGGGCTTTGTCCGGCAGTCGCTTCCCGCAGAGCTTCAGCCCTTTACCGAAGGCTATGTGCTTCCCGACAGCAACGGTGAGATCCTGCTGGTTCCACTTCCCGGTCATGCCAGCGGCCATATTGGCGCGTTTGTCCAGACGGACAGCG
>DATEKR010000121.1:0-2899 GCA_035277345.1 Enterobacteriaceae bacterium | reverse complement strand
CGAGCCGAGCTTGCAGTTGTCGTGCAGCGAGCAGCGATACGGCACTTCGTTCCCGTCGGCGTAGACCACTTCCCCGCTCTCAATCGCCCGCATGGTCCAGCCCGAGGCGATGGGCCTGCCGGGCAGATGATGGTCGTCGCCGGTGCCGGTGAAGGCCAGAAGCCGGTCGCGATCGGTAATAGCCACGGCGCCGATATCCAGCGCTTTATAGAGGACCTGCGCCACCTTCATGCTGTTCTCTTCGTTAAAGCCCTGGCGCAGGATCCCTTCAGTCTGGGCCGCAACCTTCAGCGCGGTGGCGGAAAAGGCCGAGGTGTACTTCTCAAACATCGCCCGCTTATCAAGCAGGATGCGCATAAACAGCGCGGTTCCCAGGGTATTAGTGACGGTCATCGGCGCCACGATGCTCTGCACCAGATGCAGGGCTTCATCGTAAGGACGGGCCAGCAGCAGGATGATCGCCATCTGCACCAGCTCTGCCACCAGGGTCACCGCCCCGGCGGTAAGCGGGTTAAGGACCAGGTCGGGACGTCCGCGTTTCATCAGGGTGCGGTGCACCAGCCCGCCAAGCAGCCCTTCCACCATGGTGGAGATCATACAGCTGAGCGCGGTCATCCCGCCCAGAGAGTAGCGGTGCAGGCCGCCGACCAGGCCGACCATCCCCCCGACCAGCGGCCCGCCAAGCAGGCCGCCCATCACCGCCCCGATAGCGCGGGTATTGGCAATGGAGCCGTCGATATGCAGGCCAAACCAGGTGCCCAGCACGCAGAAAATGGAGAAAACGACAAAGCAGAGGAATTTGTGCGGCGGTCGGACGGTCACCTGCATCAGCGGGATAAACAGGCGCGTTTTACTCATCAGCCAGGCGATGACCAGGAACACGCACATCTGCTGTAACAGCAGTAACACCAGATTAAAATCGTACATACCCGCCAGCCACATCGCACAAGAAACCGCGTAACATACTCTGCTCTCACTTCAGTTTGTCTTAAGCACTGCAAAAAAATAGAAATTCGTGAGTCGGATCACTCTCTGGAGCAATAGTAACCGTTCATCGGATAATCAATCGGCCAAAAAAAGGCCAGACTGTGCGGGTCTGGCCTCTTCGGGCGCGTGCGGGGAATTAAAGGTTCATTAACAGCTGTGCTTCCGTATAATAACGGCGTTAACAATCATTCCGGGAAAAGGTGCATCCGATGAACGTCACGAAAATTGGTATTATTACGCTCTTTGCTCTGCTGGCCCTCGGCGGGATCGGCGGCGTTATGCTGGCGGGATATTCGTTTATCGTGCATGCCGGTTAAGACGGCGAACCAGCCGTTCAAAGACGCGGTCGACGATAATCGCCGCCAGCGCGACGAGAACAGCCCCCTGCAGTACATAGGCGGTGTTAAAGCCGCTGAGACCGATAATAATCGGCGTCCCCAGGGTTTTTGCGCCCACCGTTGAGGCGATCGTTGCCGTGCCGATATTGATAATCACCGATGTCCGCACGCCCGCAAGGATCACCGGGGCCGCCAGCGGCAGTTCTACCTTCCGCAACCGCTGCCAGCCACTCATCCCCATGCCCTGCGCCACGCTGCTGGCACTTGCCGGAACGGCAGCGAGCCCGGCCAATGTCCCCTGCAGGATCGGCAGCACGCCGTAGAGAACCAGAGCAATAATCGCGGGCGTTGCGCCAAAGCCCATGACCGGGACCGCAATCGCCAGCACCGCCACCGGCGGAAAGGTCTGCCCGACGGCGGCGATGGTCTCTGCCAGCGGCTGAAACTCGCGGCCCGCCGGACGCGTGACCGCAACACCTGCGCCCACGCCAGTCACGATGGCAATCAGGCCCGAAACCGCCACCAGCCAGAAATGGGCGACGGCCAGCGCCGCAAAGCTCTCCTGAAGATAGACCGGTCGCGGCAGCTGCGGAAAGAGCGGACCGAAAAGTGCCGCGCTGTGCGGCATCCCGTACAGCAGGCCGATAAACAGCACCGCCAGCCAGAGCAGCGGATCACGAAGCCAGCTCACCGTCGGCCTCCACGTGCAGCAGATCCTGAAAATGCAGGGTTCCGCAGTAATTCCCCCCGGCATCCACGACCGGCAGCACCTCACAGCGGTGGGTGACAAAGGCCGACAGCGCCTCGCGCAGGGTCATCTCCGCCTGCAGCGGCTCGCCGGGGACTTCCCGATCGTGCCGCAGATAGTCGCTGACCTGCTGCAGGGAGAGCAGACGCACGCCCAGCTCGCTGCGGCCAAAGAACTCGCGGACAAAGTCGTTGCGCGGCCGGGTCAGGATCTCCAGCGGCGTCCCCTGCTGGACGACCTTCCCGCCGTCCATCAGCACCAGATGATCCGCCAGCCGCAGCGCCTCATCGACATCATGGGTGACCAGCACGATAGTGCGCCCGAGCAGCTTATGAATACGCACCATCTCCTGCTGGAGCGCCCCGCGCGTGACCGGATCAAGCGCGCCAAAGGGTTCATCCATTAACAGCACTTCCGGGTCGGCCGCCAGCGCGCGAGCCACGCCGACACGCTGCTGCTGTCCGCCGGAAAGCTGGTGGGGATAACGATCCCGCAGGGCAAGATCCAGCCCCAGCAGGGTCATCAGCTCATCCACCCGCGCCTCACGCTTTGCGCGGGACCATTTTTGCAGCTCCGGGACGGTGGCGATATTGCGCGCCACGGACCAGTGCGGAAACAGGCCGATGGACTGAATGGCGTAGCCCATCCGACGCCGCAGGGCCAAAAGAGGCTGCTGGCGGATATCTTCTCCGGCAAAGGTAATGGTGCCCTCGTCGTGCTCCACCAGGCGGTTAATCATCTTCAGGGTGGTCGATTTTCCGGAGCCGGAGGTGCCCACCAGCACCGAAAACGCCCCGGTCTTAAAATGCAGATTAAGATCGCTGAC
>DATEKR010000120.1:0-4169 GCA_035277345.1 Enterobacteriaceae bacterium | reverse complement strand
CCGACAGCATTTGAACGTTGTTTATTTCTTTTCGCTTTTGCATGACTTTTTAGCCCGCGCGGTACCGACGTTATTCGTCATGAAGACCGCTGTGGCGCGTTTCATACTGAGCAGGAATACGCTATGCGATTCACCATTATTTCGACCAAACCCGGTCATCAGCCGCCGCAGGGCAACTGTGACTTTTATGCACCGGGTGGCACCATCGGTCGCGGGACCGACAATAACCTCGTGCTGCCCGATGACGCACGGGGCATTTCGCGACTGCAGGCGATTGTCCGGATCAGCGCCGACGGCGAGTGCTATATCACTAACCGTGGCAATGTGACCCGCATGGCCATCAATGACATCCCTCTTGAACGCGATCGCCAGGCAGAGCTGCAGGATGGCGACGTGCTGAGCATCGATGAGTACCGTATTGCGATTGCCGATGCGATCCTCGATACCCGTCCGGTCAGCCGACTCTCCGCGATGGCGGCACCTCAGACTCCCGCGCTGACACAGCCGGAAGAAGGAAGGCCGACGGCTGTGCCCGGCGACGTCTGGGAGACGCTGATGGAACGTTTCTCCATCTCCGACAATATCTCCAGCAGTCACCTCAGGCCAGCGCCTGTTGCCCCGGTAGTTGATGCGCCGCCGGTGACCGCAGACGAGACGCCGCACAAAACGCTTCCCCGCGCCAGCGTTAAGCCCCCTAAAAGACGTCTGGGTATCGATCCGCTCCCCGGCGACAGCACGCCGGTCAGTGCCAGCGAAAAGGGCGGCGATAAGCTCGATGGCGAACTGCTTGAGGCGTTACTGGAAGGTATGGGGCTGAGCGACGTTCAGCCTCAGCCCCAGTTCGATCGCGAAGCGATGCGGCAGTTGGGCCAGATGTTCAGCATGTTCTCGCAGGGAACCGTGGCGCTGCTGGCCTCGCGCTCCATTCTTAAGCGCGGCGTTAAAGCCGATATGACAATGGTGCTGGACGACGCCAATAATCCGTTCAAGCTGCTGCCATCCGGTAAAACCGTGCTGATGCAGATGTTCGGCACCCGTATGCCGGGCTTTATGCCAGCGGATAAATCGGTGCGCGATGCGCTGCTCGATCTGCAGGCGCACCAGCTGGGGATGATCGCCGGGATCCGCGCCATTATTAACGCGATGCTGGCCTCGTTCGATCCACAGCATCTGGAAGAGGCGGCAAAACGCGACGGCGTAAGCTCGCGACTGGCTCGTAAAGCCGCGCTGTGGGACTATTTCGTGCGCAGCTTCGGGAAAACCGCCGGTGAGATCGACAACGATTTCCATACCCTGTTTGGCGAGGCATTCCTTCATGCCTATGACCAGGAAGTCAATCAGTATAAAGATACGCAAAGTGAGACGGATAACGTATGATCCTCATAACGTCTGCGTCGTTTACTTTGGTGATTGAGAAACACTTACAAGGATTTTTATGAAACGTTGGCTTCCGGGTCTGGCCCTGCTTGCCGTCTCTGTCGGCGCGCAGGCTGAAAACTACCGTATTGTGCAGTCACCCTCGCAAAAGCTGGATGTCTGGATCGACAACATTAAAGACAACACTACCCAGAGCTGGTGCGGACAGTCATTGCAGCTGCGTATCGTCGCAAACGGTGAAAAAAACCTCCAGCTGCTCGTTAGCTTTATGCCGCGCCTTGGCGCTCTTCTGGAAAGCCAGTGCGCAGCCCTGCAGCAGGTCAACTGGCTGTTTACCGCCCCTGATAATCAGATCCTCGGACAGGGGGCTGCCAGCAAAAAGAAAGAGTGGGCATCGGAGATACACAGCGATTTAACCCTGACCCTGAATTCGGACGCCGCATCCGACAGCCAGTCACAGCCTGCGGATCGCACGCCGTGGCAGGAGTTCACCCTTCAGGACGGCTGCCATCTGCGGACCTTCTGGCAGGGCGATGTCGGTGCCTCCGCGCTGTTTATTCCGGCGAAAGCGGACGGAAAATGCGAGAAGGGCGGCTGGCTTAACGGCCGGAGCAGCGTCACGCAGGAGGGCAACGGCGGCACGAAACAGATTACGATGACCTTCGTTCACGGCTTCCCGGTCAGCGGTCTGAGTGAGAAGGTCGATGCCGATCGCCTGCTGATTACCTCCGTCAACAACGAACGGATGGTGGTCAGTGCGGAAAACGCTGACCAGAGCTGGCTGATCCTGCCCTATGTCTCCGCGCTGAACGGCTGGAAAGCTGATGGCACGGTTGCGGTAGAACTTCCCCGCGATATGGCCAGCGACGATGTGCGGCTGGGTGCCCGCCTTGACGCCGTGCGCGCGCGCTGGACGCCCTGGCTTGAACCTGGCACGAAACTGAATATTCTGCTGATTGATGCACTGCACCCGCAGCTGCGTAATCCGGCGGCTGGCACTTATCGGACTGTGAACTGAGGAATCGCCATGCATAGCGCATCTTTGCGTCAAACTATCTGCGTCGGCGCGGGACTCTTCATGAAGAGAATGACCTTATGACGGATCACGAGAATAACCGGACGGTCCCGAACGCGCTCCCGGTCGGCTATCGCTTTAACGAATTTGAAATCCAGGAAGCGATTGGCGGTGGCGGCTTCGGCATTGTTTATCGTGCCTGGGACCATCAGCTGGAACGCACCATCGCCATTAAAGAGTTTATGCCGTCATCGCTTGCGGTACGCGGGGATGATATGACCCTGGCGCTGCGCAGCGAGCGCTGTAGCAAGGCTTTTTCCGCAGGGCTTAGTAGCTTTATCCAGGAAGCGCGCCTGCTGGCAAAGTTTAACCATCCTAATTTGCTGCACGTTTTGCGCTTCTGGGTGCAGAACGATACGGCCTATATGGGCACGCTGTTTTACAGCGGCACAACGCTTTCGGCGCTGCACGAGCAGCAGCCGCTGTCGATTGATGAAGCCTGGATCCGCCGGGTCCTGCCGATGCTGCTGGGTGCGGTGAAAACCCTGCACGACGATGGCTACCTGCACCGCGATATTTCCATGGATAACATCCAGATCCAGGATAATGAGGTGCCGGTACTGCTGGATTTCGGCTCGGCTCGTCAGACGATTGGCAACCTTGTCGATGAAACGGAAACCATGCTCCGTCCCGGCTTTGCGCCTATCGAACAATACACGGACGAGAACGAAAGCGAGCAGGGACCCTGGACCGATATTTACGCCCTCGGCGCGGTGCTGCATACGCTGATAACAGGCGCGCCGCCGCCGGTAAGCGTGGTGCGCAGCATCCAGGATGCCTGGCTCCCGCTGGCAGATCGCCAGCTGCAGGGCTATTCTGTCGCGCTGCTGCAGGCGGTCGACCGGGCGCTGGCGCTACAGCCCGCCGCACGTCCCCAGTCCATAGACGAGTTTGCCGCGCTGCTCGGCCTGCCGATTGCCGGTATTGGCGATGTCCCGACCGTCAAAAACCCCGGCACCATGCTGGTCCCGGTTGAGAGTGCTACACAGCCTCCTGTTGCTGCCGCCTGGACGCGCTATAAAGTGCCGGGAATGGTGGCGGCGGGCGTGCTGGCAGGTATCCTGGTCGGTGGCCTGATTTTCAGCGGCGATCCGTCCCCGGAGCCTGCCGGTACGACAGAAGGAGAGCCTGCCGCCACGGTGACCGCTGGTACGCAGACGACCGAATCGGCAGCCGCCGATAGCGGGATGCCGCAGCTGGTGCAGATTTATATCCGCATGCATGAAGGCGAACAGCTCACGCTCAACGGCGAGGCGCGTAACGTCATGCCGGCGGTCAGCGGTTTTGCGTCTCTCAAATTAACCCCTGGGCGCTACGAATTTATTCTTCGGGGTAACGGGCAGACGCGTAGTCAGACCATCACCGTAAGTCAGGCGGGCACCTGGCTGCTTAATCCCCAGCGTTGATCGATGACGCCCGAAAGGGCGTCGTTTCCTTCAGCGTTTTCCGATATCATAACGTCTCTAATAATAAACCGGGTTACCGCCCAGCAAGAGCGCAACACATGTCATCACAGAAATTAGCCAGCAGAGTAAAAGACCTGCACCCGTCCGCGATCAGAGAACTGTTAAAACACAGCAAGATGGAAGGGGTGATTTCCCTTGGCGGCGGCATCCCTAACCCGCAGCTATTTGATACCGAAGGTTTGCAGATTGCGCTTGATAGCGTGATGTCTTCCGACATCAATGAAGCCTTCCAGTACGGGATTAGCGAAGGC
>DATEKR010000119.1:0-35086 GCA_035277345.1 Enterobacteriaceae bacterium | reverse complement strand
TAAAATGCCGCTCGCGTCGCAAACTGACACTTTATATTTTCAAGCGATAATAGAAAGTTGTTGTTTAACGGTCTGGTGCATATTCGTTATTTTCTTACAAATATTCATAGCGTTAATTTGCCTCGCTCGTTGGGCAGAATTTAATCGCAGCGACTTTCCGTCGTAAACCCTGCTTTTTTACTCCCATTAGCCTCCCTGCTGGCTTGACAAGCTTTTCCTTCGCTCCGTAAACTTCTTGAGTGGGAATTTGTGGGGTAAAGTGGCGAAAAGGGGTGCGACTGGCATGTTTCGGGGTGCGACGTTGGTCAATCTCGACAGTAAAGGACGGTTAGCCGTTCCTGTCCGTTATCGGGACAGACTGGTTGAGAGCGCGTCAGGTCAAATGGTCTGTACCATTGATCTCCACCACGCCTGCCTGCTGCTTTACCCTCTGCCCGAGTGGGAAATTATCGAGCAAAAGCTGTCGCGCCTGTCGAGCATTAACCCTGCCGAGCGCCGCGTACAGCGTCTGCTGTTAGGACATGCCAGCGAATGTCAGATGGACAACGCTGGTCGTTTGTTGATTGCGCCGGTTTTACGGCAGCATGCCGGACTGACCAAAGAAGTGATGCTGGTCGGGCAGTTCAATAAATTTGAGCTGTGGGACGAAACGACCTGGTATCAACGGGTCAAGGAAGATATCGACGCTGAGCAATCCGCTACCGAGGTTTTATCGGCGCGATTGCAGGATTTGTCTCTGTAAAATGATGGAAAATTTTAAACATACAACGGTGCTGCTGGATGAGGCCGTTAACGGCCTGAATATTCGTCCTGACGGCATCTATATTGATGGCACTTTTGGGCGCGGCGGACACTCGCGCCTGATCCTCTCACAGCTGGGGCCGCAGGGCCGACTGCTGGCCATCGATCGCGATCCGCAGGCTATTGCCGTGGCTGAAGCGATAGATGACCCGCGTTTCGCCATTATCCATGGACCTTTCTCTGCGCTGGCGGACTACGTTCGCGAGCGCGATCTTATTGGCCAGATTGACGGGATCCTTCTCGATCTTGGCGTTTCCTCACCGCAGCTTGATGACGCGGAGCGCGGCTTCTCCTTTATGCGCGACGGTCCGCTGGATATGCGCATGGATCCGACACGCGGCCAGTCTGCCGCCGAATGGCTGCAGACCGCAGAAGAAGCCGATATCGCCTGGGTGCTGAAAACCTTTGGCGAAGAGCGCTTTGCCAAACGCATTGCCCGGGCCATCGTTGAGCGTAATCGTCTCGATCCGATGACCCGTACCAAAGAACTGGCGGAAGTGGTCGCAGCGGCGACGCCGGTGAAGGACAAGTTCAAACATCCGGCGACCCGTACCTTCCAGGCCGTGCGTATCTGGGTGAACAGCGAGCTGGACGAGATTGAGCAGGCATTAAAAAGTTCGATTGAGGTGCTGGCACCGGAAGGGCGTCTTTCCGTTATCAGCTTCCACTCGCTGGAAGACCGCATTGTGAAGCGCTTTATGCGCGAGCAAAGCCGTGGTCCGCAGGTGCCTGCCGGGCTGCCGATGACCGAGGCGCAGCTCAGCAAACTGGGTGGCCGCCAACTGCGGGCATTAGGCAAGCTGATGCCGGGTGAGGAAGAAGTGGCGGAAAACCCACGTGCCCGTAGTTCGGTTCTGCGTATCGCACAGAGAACGAACGCATGATCGGCAGAGTGACAGAAGCCCTCGACAAGGTGAAGGGATCGTTAGGCAGCAATGAGCGTCATGCTTTGCCTGCCGTGATCGGCGGCGATCTTCTGCGCTTCGGCAAGCTGCCACTCTGTCTGTTCGTTTGCATTATTTTTACGGCGGTCACCGTGGTGACTACCGCGCACCACACCCGGTTGCTGACTGCCCAGCGTGAGCAGATGGTGCTGGAGCGCGACGCGCTGGATATTGAGTGGCGCAACCTGATCCTTGAAGAAAATGCGCTCGGCGATCACAGCCGGGTTGAACGCATCGCGACGGAAAAGCTGCAAATGCAGCATGTTGATCCGTCGCAGGAAAATATTGTGGTCCAGAAATAAGGAATTTCGCGAGGCATGAGAGCAGCGGCTAAGACGCTTAAACCAAAACGCCAGGAAGAACAGGCTAGCTTTGTAGGCTGGCGTTTTGCGTTGCTTTGCGGCTGCATTTTGCTGGCGCTGGGTCTTCTGCTGGGCCGCGTCGCCTGGCTACAGATTATCAACCCGGACATGCTGGTGCGTCAGGGCGATATGCGTTCCCTGCGCGTGCAGGAAGTGGCCACTTCTCGCGGGATGATCACCGATCGTTCCGGTCGTCCGCTGGCGGTGAGCGTACCGGTGAAGGCCATCTGGGCCGATCCGAAAGAGCTGCACGATGCGGGCGGCATCAGCCTCGATAATCGCTGGAAAGCACTGGCCGATGCGCTGAAAATTCCGCTCGACCAGCTGGCAACCCGCGTGAATGCCAATCCGGCCGGGCGCTTTATCTATCTGGCGCGTCAGGTAAACCCTGATATGGCCGACTACATCAAAAAGCTGAAGCTGCCGGGGATTCATCTGCGGGAAGAGTCTCGTCGTTACTATCCTTCCGGCGAAGTGACCGCTCACCTCATTGGTTTTACCAACGTTGACAGCCAGGGGATTGAAGGCGTTGAGAAGAGCTTTGATAAGTGGCTGACCGGCCAGCCGGGTGAACGCGTCGTGCGTAAAGACCGCTACGGCCGCGTGATTGAGGATATCTCCTCCACCGACAGCCAGGCCGCGCATAATCTGGCCCTGAGCATCGACGAACGTCTGCAGGCGCTGGTGTACCGCGAGCTGAATAACGCCGTGGCCTTTAACAAGGCGGAGTCCGGCAGTGCCGTGCTGGTGGATGTGAACACTGGTGAAGTGCTGGCGATGGCCAACAGCCCCTCTTATAACCCGAACAACTTTGCCGGTACGGCGCAGGACGCTATGCGTAACCGCGCCATCACCGACGTGTTTGAACCCGGCTCCACCGTGAAACCGATGGTGGTGATGACCGCGCTGCAGCGCGGCGTGGTCCGGGAAAACTCGGTGCTCAATACCATTCCGTATCGCGTAAACGGCCATGAAATCAAGGACGTGGCGCGTTACAGCGAATTGACCCTTACCGGGGTTCTACAGAAGTCGAGTAACGTCGGTGTTTCAAAGCTGGCGTTAGCGATGCCGTCCTCAGCGTTAGTAGATACTTACTCACGTTTTGGACTGGGTAAAACGACCAATTTGGGGTTGGTCGGAGAACGCAGTGGCTTATATCCTCAAAAACAACGGTGGTCTGACATAGAGAGGGCCACCTTTTCTTTCGGCTACGGGCTAATGGTAACCCCGTTACAGTTAGCGCGAGTCTACGCAACGATCGGCAGCTATGGCGTCTATCGTCCGTTATCGATCACCAAAGTTGACCCACCGGTTCCCGGTGAGCGCGTCTTCCCGGAACCGCTGGTTCGCAGCGTCGTTCATATGATGGAAAGCGTGGCGCTGCCGGGCGGCGGCGGCGTGAAGGCAGCGATCAAAGGCTATCGCATCGCCATTAAAACCGGTACCGCGAAGAAAGTCGGGCCGGACGGGAAATACATCAACAAATACATTGCCTACACCGCAGGTGTTGCTCCTGCCAGCCAGCCGCGCTTTGCGCTGGTGGTGGTGATCAACGATCCGCAGGCGGGTAAATACTACGGCGGCGCCGTTTCCGCGCCCGTCTTCGGTGCCATCATGGGCGGCGTACTGCGCACCATGAACATCGAGCCGGATGCGCTGGCAACGGGCGAGAAAAACGAATTCGTAATTAATCAAGGCGAGGGATCAGGTGGCAGATCGTAATTTGCGCGACCTTCTCGCTCCGTGGGTGCCAGGCGCACCGGAGCGAGCACTGCGGGAGATGGTACTCGACAGCCGAACGGCTGCCTCGGGCGATCTCTTTGTGGCGGTGCTGGGTCATCAGGCGGACGGGCGTCGATATATCCCGCAGGCGATAGCGCAAGGGGTGGCTGCCATTATTGCAGAGGCTAAAGACGAAGCCGGCGACGGGGAAATCCGTGAAATGCACGGCGTGCCGGTTATCTACCTCAGCCAGTTAACTGAACGTTTGTCCGCGCTGGCGGGCCGTTTCTACGGTGAGCCTTCCGAACGACTGAAGCTGGTCGGCGTGACCGGCACCAATGGTAAAACCACCACCACCCAGCTGCTGGCGCAGTGGGGCGAGCTGCTCGGTGAAACCGGTGCGGTGATGGGCACCGTCGGTAATGGTCTGCTGAATAAGGTCGTCCCAACGGAGAACACCACGGGTTCTGCAGTCGATGTCCAGCAGGTACTCTGTGGCCTGGCTGACAGCGGTGCCACTCTGGCTGCAATGGAAGTCTCCTCTCACGGCCTGGTACAGCATCGCGTTGCGGCCCTGAAATTTGTCGCGTCGGTCTTTACCAACCTGAGCCGCGACCATCTCGATTATCACGGCGATATGGCGCAGTACGAGGCGGCAAAATGGCTGCTCTACTCAACCCATCACTGCGGTCAGGCGATCATTAACGCCGACGATGAAGTGGGACGCCGCTGGCTTGCAAAACTGCCGGATGCGGTAGCCGTCTCGATGGAAGATCATATTAATCCTGACTGTCACGGTCGCTGGCTGAAAGCCACCGCGGTGAATTACCACGACAGCGGGGCGACAATTCGTTTTTCCTCCTCCTGGGGCGAAGGCGAGATTGAAAGCCGCCTGATGGGCGCGTTTAACGTCAGCAACCTGCTGCTGGCGCTGGCGACGCTGCTGGCGCTGGGTTATCCGCTGGCCGATCTGCTGAAAACGGCGGCAAAACTCCAGCCGGTCTGCGGTCGCATGGAAGTCTTCAGCGCCCCGGGTAAACCGACGGTGGTGGTGGATTACGCCCATACGCCAGATGCGCTTGAAAAAGCGCTACAGGCCGCGCGTCTGCACTGTGCGGGCAAGCTGTGGTGCGTCTTTGGCTGCGGCGGCGACCGCGATAAAGGCAAACGTCCGTTGATGGGCGCCATTGCCGAAGAGTTCGCCGACGTGGCGGTAGTGACCGACGACAACCCACGTACCGAAGAGCCGAAGGCCATTATCAACGATATCCTGGCCGGGATGCTCGATGCCGGACGGGCAAGAGTCATGGAAGGTCGTGCGGAAGCGGTGACCAATACTATCATGCAGGCGCAGGCCAGCGATGTGATCCTGCTGGCCGGGAAAGGTCATGAAGATTATCAGATTGTCGGCACCCGTCGCCTGGATTACTCCGACCGTGTGACCGTGGCACGCCTGCTGGGAGGTGTCGCATGATCCGTGTTGCGCTGAGCCAGCTTGCCGCTGTGCTGTCAGGCGAACTGTCCGGAGCCGATCTGCACGTTGACGCGGTAACGACAGACACCCGCAAGGTGACGCCGGGCTGCCTGTTTGTTGCCCTGAAGGGCGAACGCTTCGATGCCCATGATTTTGTTCAGCAGGCGAAAGAGGGCGGCGCTGCGGCGCTGCTGGTCAGCCGCCGACTGGATATCGATTTGCCGCAGCTGGTGGTAAAAGACACCCGTCTCGCGTTCGGCGAACTGGCTGCCTGGGTGCGCCAGCAGATGCCTGCTCGCGTGGTGGCGCTGACCGGCTCATCCGGTAAAACCTCGGTTAAAGAGATGACCGCCGCCATTCTGAGCGAGTGCGGCAACACCCTCTATACCGCCGGTAATCTGAATAACGATATCGGCGTTCCGATGACCCTGCTGCGTCTGACCGACGAACATCAGTATGCGGTGATCGAGCTGGGCGCAAACCATCAGGGCGAAATTGCCTGGACCGTGGGTCTGACGCGTCCGGAAGCTGCCCTGGTCAACAACCTGGCCGCTGCTCATCTGGAAGGTTTTGGATCGCTTGCCGGCGTGGCGAAAGCCAAGGGCGAGATCTTCGCCGGTCTGCCGCTGAACGGCGTCGCCATTCTTAACGCTGACAACAACGACTGGCTGAACTGGCAGAATACCATTGGCGAGCGCAAAACCTGGCGCTTCTCGCCTAACGCTGCCAATAGCGATTTTACCGCCACCAATATCCACGTGACCAGTCACGGGACCGAGTTCACGCTGCAAACGCCGACCGGAAACGTCGATGTGCTGCTGCCGCTGCCTGGCCGCCACAATATCGCCAATGCCCTGGCGGCGACGGCGCTGGCGATGGCCGTTGGCGCGCCGCTGAGCGCGGTAAAAACCGGTCTGGCGAGCCTGCAGGCGGTGCCGGGACGTTTATTCCCCATTCAGCTGGGCACCAACCAGCTTCTTCTGGATGACTCCTACAACGCTAATGTCGGCTCAATGACCGCCGCTGCGCAGGTGCTGTCTGAGATGCCGGGCTACCGGGTGATGGTGGTCGGCGATATGGCCGAGCTGGGTGATGAAAGCGACGCTTGTCACGTGCAGGTGGGCGAGGCGGCGAAGGCCGCCGGTATCGATCGCGTGCTTAGCGTCGGAAAAATAAGTCATTTAATTAGCGATACCAGTGATGTTGGCGAGCATTTTGCCGATAAAGCCTCTCTGGTTAAGCGCCTGAAGGCGCTTATTGACGAACAACAGATCATCACCATTCTGGTGAAAGGTTCACGCAGTGCTGCCATGGAAGAGGTGGTGCATGCATTACAGGAGAATGGAACATGTTAGTGTGGCTGGCCGAACATCTGGTCAAATATTATTCTGGCTTTAACGTCTTTTCCTATCTGACGTTTCGCGCCATCGTCAGCCTGCTGACCGCGCTGTTTATCTCCCTGTGGATGGGGCCGCGTATGATAGCCCACCTGCAGAAGCTCTCTTTTGGTCAGGTTGTGCGTACCGACGGTCCGGAATCCCACTTCAGCAAACGTGGAACCCCGACCATGGGTGGGATCATGATCCTCACCGCGATTGTGGTATCCGTACTGCTGTGGGCCTATCCGTCGAACCCCTATGTCTGGTGCGTGCTGGTGGTCCTGATCGGTTACGGCATCATCGGGTTTGTTGACGACTACCGCAAAGTGGTCCGTAAAGATACCAAAGGCCTTATCGCCCGCTGGAAATATTTCTGGATGTCGGTGATTGCGCTGGGCGTGGCCTTTGCCCTCTATCTGGCCGGTAAAGACACCCCGGCTACCCAGCTGGTCGTGCCGTTCTTTAAAGACGTGATGCCGCAGCTGGGGCTGTTCTATGTCCTGCTGGCCTACTTCGTGGTGGTGGGAACCGGTAACGCGGTCAACCTGACCGACGGTCTGGACGGCCTGGCGATTATGCCGACCGTGTTTGTGGCGGCGGGCTTTGCGCTGGTGGCATGGGCGAGCGGCAACATGAACTTCGCTGGCTACCTGCATATTCCGTACCTGCGACACGCGGGTGAACTGGTGATTGTCTGTACGGCCATTGTCGGGGCCGGGCTGGGCTTCCTGTGGTTTAACACCTATCCGGCACAGGTCTTTATGGGCGACGTCGGTTCGCTGGCGCTGGGCGGCGCGCTGGGTATTATCGCCGTGCTGCTGCGTCAGGAATTCCTGCTGGTGATTATGGGCGGTGTGTTTGTGGTGGAGACCCTCTCGGTGATCCTGCAGGTAGGCTCCTTCAAGCTGCGTGGACAGCGTATTTTCCGCATGGCACCGATTCATCACCACTATGAACTGAAAGGCTGGCCGGAGCCGCGTGTGATCGTGCGCTTCTGGATTATTTCGCTGATGCTGGTCCTGATTGGCCTGGCAACGCTGAAGGTACGTTAATCATGGCAGATTACCAGGGTAAAAAAGTTGTCATTATTGGTCTGGGACTGACCGGTCTCTCGTGCGTCGATTTTTTCCTGGCGCGTGGCGTGACGCCGCGTGTCATGGATACGCGTGCGGCACCGCCGGGACTGGACAAGCTGCCGGAGGCCGTTGAGCGCTATCTTGGCAGCCTGAATGATGACTGGCTGCTGGCGGCAGATCTGATCGTTGCCAGCCCTGGTATTGCGCTTGCGCATCCGTCCCTGAGCGCGGCGGCTGACGCGGGCGTTGAGATTGTTGGTGATATCGAACTGTTCTGCCGCGAAGCGCAGGCACCGATTATCGCCATTACCGGTTCCAACGGTAAAAGCACCGTCACCAAACTGGTCGGGGAAATGGCCTCTGCGGCCGGGGTTAACGTCGGCGTGGGCGGCAATATCGGCCTGCCTGCTCTGATGCTGCTGGATGTCTCCCGCCAGCTGTACGTGCTTGAACTCTCCAGCTTCCAGCTGGAAACCACCGCCAGCCTGCAGGCGGTTGCCGCGACGGTCCTTAACGTCACCGAAGATCATATGGATCGCTATCCGTTCGGGCTGCAGCAGTATCGTGCCGCTAAGCTGCGGGTCTATGAAAATGCGAGCGTCTGCGTGGTCAACGCCGACGATGCCCTAACCATGCCGGTGCGCGGTGCCGATGAGCGCTGCGTGAGCTTTGGCGTGGACGTCGGGGATTACCACCTCAATCGCCAGCAGGGGGAGACCTGGCTGCGGGTGAAAGGGGAGAAAGTGCTGAACGTGAAGGAGATGAAGCTCTCCGGTCAGCACAACTACACCAATGCGCTGGCCGCACTGGCGCTGGCGGATGCCGCGGGCCTGCCGCGGGCGAGCAGCCTGAAGGCGTTGACCACCTTTGACGGTCTGGCGCACCGCTTCCAGCTGGCGCTGGAGCGCAACGGCGTGCGCTGGATTAACGACTCGAAAGCCACCAACGTCGGCAGTACCGAGGCGGCTCTGAACGGCCTGCAGGTTGACGGCACGCTGCACCTGCTGCTGGGCGGTGACGGCAAGTCGGCGGATTTCTCGTCGCTGAAGCGCTATCTGAACGGCGATCGCGTTCGCCTGTACTGTTTTGGCCGCGATGGCGACGAGCTTGCCGCACTGCGCCCGGACATCGCCGAGCGGACAGAAACGATGGAGCAGGCAATGCGTCAGCTGGCTGTGCGTCTGCAGCCGGGCGATATGGTGCTGCTGTCACCGGCCTGCGCCAGTCTCGATCAGTTTAAGAATTTTGAACAGCGGGGTGATGTCTTCACCTGCCTGGCGAAGGAGTTGGGTTGATGCGTTTATCTCTGCCTCGCCTTTTACCGTCGCGTTTCCCGGGCTCAGGTCTTCTGGGCTGGGTGTTTACGTCGCTGAAAGGCTGGGTAATGGGCTCGCGGGTTAAAGATACCGACAGCCTGATCATGTATGACCGCACGCTGCTGTGGCTGACGCTCGGCCTCTCTGCGCTCGGGTTTATTATGGTCACCTCAGCATCAATGCCGGTCGGACAGCGTCTGGCGGATGACCCGTTCCTGTTCGCTCGTCGTGATGGTATCTACCTGTTCCTGGCGCTGTGTCTGGCTATGATCACCCTGCGCCTGCCGATGGAGTTCTGGCAGCGCTACAGCACCACGCTGCTTATTATGTCGATCATTATGCTGCTGATCGTGCTGGTTGTCGGTAGCTCGGTTAACGGGGCCTCGCGCTGGATTTCCCTTGGGCCGTTGCGTATTCAGCCAGCGGAATTTACCAAGCTGTCGCTGTTCTGTTACATCGCCAACTACCTGGTGCGTAAGGCTGATGAGGTGCGTAACAACCTGCGCGGATTCTTAAAACCAATGGGCGTCATTTTTGTGCTGGCGATCCTGCTGCTGGCACAGCCTGACCTCGGGACGGTGGTGGTGCTGTTTGTCACGACGCTGGCGCTGCTGTTTCTCGCCGGTGCCAAGCTCTGGCAGTTCATCTCCATTATTGGGATGGGCGTCTCTGCCGTGGTGCTGCTGATCCTGGCGGAACCTTACCGTATTCGCCGCGTCACCTCCTTCTGGCGACCGTGGGACGATCCCTTCGGCAGCGGTTATCAGTTGACTCAGTCGCTGATGGCATTTGGTCGCGGTGAACTCTGGGGACAGGGGCTGGGAAATTCGGTACAGAAACTGGAATATTTGCCGGAAGCACATACCGACTTTATCTTCGCCATCATCGCGGAGGAGCTCGGTTATATCGGTGTGGTACTGGCACTTTTAATGGTATTCTTCGTCGCTTTCCGCGCCATGTCGATTGGGCGCAAGGCGCTGGAAATTAATCAGCGCTTCTCAGGTTTTCTGGCCTGTTCGATCGGGATCTGGTTCAGCTTCCAGGCGCTGGTAAACGTTGGTGCGGCGGCGGGTATGCTGCCGACCAAAGGTCTGACGCTGCCGTTAATCAGCTACGGTGGCTCCAGTTTGTTGATTATGTCGACGGCCATTATGTTGCTGTTGCGTATTGATTATGAGACGCGTCTGGAAAAAGCCCAGGCGTTTGTAAGAGGTCCACGATGAGCGGTCAGGCGAAGCGATTAATGGTGATGGCGGGCGGTACCGGCGGACATGTGTTTCCGGGGCTGGCGGTTGCGCATCATCTGCAGGCCCAGGGCTGGGAAATTCGCTGGCTGGGTACCGCAGATCGCATGGAGGCCGATTTAGTGCCTCGCCACGGGATTGAGATCGACTTTATTCGTATCTCCGGCCTGCGGGGTAAAGGCTTGCAGGCACTGCTGCTGGCACCGCTGCGTATTTTCAATGCCTGGCGTCAGGCGCGGGCGATTATGCGCCGCTTTAAGCCGGACGTGGTGCTGGGCATGGGCGGCTATGTTTCCGGTCCGGGTGGCCTGGCGGCCTGGTCGCTGGGGATCCCGGTGGTGCTGCATGAGCAAAACGGTATTGCCGGGCTGACCAATAAGTGGCTGTCGAAAATAGCCAAAAAGGTTCTGCAGGCGTTTCCGGGGGCATTCCCCGGTGCGGACGTTGTGGGTAACCCGGTACGTGAAGACGTGCTGGCGCTACCGGAGCCACAGGCGAGGATGGCCGATCGCGAGGGTGCTATCCGCGTGCTGGTGGTCGGCGGCTCTCAGGGCGCTCGCGTGTTGAATCAGACGCTGCCGCAGGTCGCTGCCGCGCTGGGCGATGCGGTGACTGTCTGGCACCAGAGCGGAAAAGGTGCGCAGCGGACGGTAGAGCAGGCCTACGCCGATGCGGGCCAGCCGCAGCATAAAGTGACGGAATTTATTGATGATATGGCTGCCGCCTACGCCTGGGCTGATGTGGTGGTGTGCCGCTCGGGCGCGCTGACGGTGAGCGAGCTCGCCGCCGCAGGCCTACCGGCGCTGTTCGTGCCGTTCTTGCATAAGGACCGCCAGCAGTACTGGAATGCGCTGCCCCTTGAGCAGGCGGGCGCGGCGAAGATCCTTGAGCAGCCGCAGTTTACCGTAGAGGCCGTCGTCGCCACGCTGGCGGGCTGGGATCGTCAGACATTACGGGATATGGCCGTTCGCGCACGCGCGGCGTCGATTCCCGATGCGACCGACAGGGTGGCAAAAGAAGTGAGCGCTGCAGCACGGGCGTAACGAACTCTCGCGGTGTGCCATAGGGCCTGCCGCACGATTTTTGCACTATTTTTGGCGTTGAGCCGCAGGTTAGAAAATGAATACAGAAGAACTGGCAAAACTGCGTTCCATAGTGCCCGAGATGCGTCGCGTCCGGCACATTCACTTTGTCGGCATCGGTGGTGCTGGCATGGGCGGTATTGCCGAAGTGCTGGCCAACGAGGGTTATCAGATCAGCGGTTCCGACCTGGCCCCGAATCCGGTGACCCAGCAGCTGGCTGCGCTTGGCGCGACGATCTATTTCAACCATCGCCCGGAAAACGTGCGCGATGCCAGCGTTGTTGTCGTCTCCAGCGCGATTTCTGCGGAGAACCCGGAAATCGTCGCGGCACATGAAGCCCGCATTCCGGTGATCCGTCGTGCGGAAATGCTGGCGGAGCTGATGCGTTTTCGCCACGGCATTGCCGTTGCCGGGACGCACGGTAAAACCACCACCACCGCGATGGTGTCGAGTATTTATGCCGAGGCCGGACTGGATCCGACCTTTGTTAACGGCGGGCTGGTGAAGGCGGCGGGCGTGCATGCGCGTCTGGGCCACAGCCGCTATCTGATTGCGGAAGCGGATGAGAGCGACGCGTCGTTCCTGCATCTGCAGCCGATGGTGGCGATTGTCACCAATATCGAAGCCGACCATATGGACACGTACCAGGGCGACTTTGAGAACTTAAAGCAGACGTTTATTAACTTCCTGCACAATCTGCCGTTCTACGGCCGGGCGGTGATGTGCGTTGACGATCCGGTGATCCGCGAGCTGCTGCCGCGCGTCGGGCGTCAAATCGCCACCTACGGCTTTAGCGACGATGCGGACGTGCGTGTTGAGGCCTATCAGCAGATTGGTCCGCGTGGACACTTCCGCCTGATCCGTCAGGATAAACCTGTTCTTCAGGTGACCCTGAATGCGCCGGGTCGCCATAACGCCCTCAATGCCGCGGCGGCGGTTGCGGTTGCTACGGAAGAGGGTATCGAGGACGAGGCTATCCTGCGTGCGCTGGCGAATTTCCAGGGCACCGGACGTCGCTTTGATTTCCTCGGCGAGTTTGCGCTGGACGCGGTCAACGGCAAAGCCGGTACCGCGCTGCTGGTGGATGACTACGGTCATCACCCTACGGAAGTGGATGCCACTATCAAAGCCGCACGTGCGGGCTGGCCGGACAAAAATCTGGTGATGCTCTTTCAGCCGCACCGCTACACGCGTACCCGCGATCTCTATGACGATTTCGCCAACGTGCTGACTCAGGTTGATGCGCTGCTGATGCTGGACGTCTATTCCGCCGGTGAGGCGGCGATCCCGGGTGCCGATAGCCGCTCCCTGTGCCGTACGATCCGCGGGCGTGGAAAGGTCGATCCGATCCTCGTATCCGATCATGCCCAGGTCGCAGAGATGCTGGCGCCGGTATTAACCGGTAACGATTTAGTGCTGGTACAGGGTGCCGGTAACGTCGGTAAAATCGCCCGTCACCTGGCTGACGTGAAGCTCGTACCGCAGCGCCCGGAGGATGAGCACCATGGCTGAGAAGGTCGCAGTTCTGCTCGGCGGTACCTCCGCCGAACGTGATGTATCGCTGAACTCCGGCGCGGCGGTACTGGCCGGGCTGCGTGAAGGCGGTGTGGATGCGCAGGCTATCGATCCGCGCGACGTTGACGTCACGCAGCTGAAAGCGATGGGCTTTGATAAAGTCTTTATTGCCCTGCACGGTCGCGGCGGTGAGGACGGCACGTTGCAGGGACTGCTGGACCTGATTGGTCTGCCCTACACCGGCAGCGGCGTGATGGCGTCGGCCATCTCAATGGATAAGCTGCGCAGCAAACTGCTGTGGCAGGGAGCAGGTTTACCGGTCGCGCCCTGGGTTGCGCTAACCCGTGATGCCTTTGAAGCAGGCCTGTCTGATGATGTTAATCAGCGGATTGCTGACCTGGGGTTACCGGTTATCATCAAGCCCAGCCGCGAAGGCTCCAGCGTCGGGATGTCCCGTGTTACGCAGAAAAGCGATTTACAGGCTGCATTAGCGCTGGCATTTCAGCACGATGATGACGTTTTGATAGAAAAATGGCTCAGCGGGCCGGAATTTACCGTTGCGCTGCTGGGTGAAGAAATTTTACCGGCTATTCGCATCCAGCCTGCCGGGATATTCTATGATTATGAGGCGAAGTATCTCTCTGATGAGACAAAATATTTCTGCCCATGTGGTCTGGAAAGCGACCAGCTGAAGCAAGTCGAGGCCCTGGTACTGAAAGCCTGGCAGACATTAGGCTGTCACGGCTGGGGACGTATCGACGTGATGCAGGACAGCGACGGCGGGTTTTACCTGCTGGAAGCGAACACCTCTCCGGGGATGACCAGCCACAGCCTGGTGCCGATGGCGGCACGTCAGGCTGGTCTGAGCTTCTCGCAGCTGGTGGTACGTATTTTGAGTCTGGCGGGCTGATATGTCGCAGGCTGCGCTGAATACGCGGAATCGTGAGGAGGAGCTTCCTCCTTCACGGCGTAGTAATGGAACGCGCCTTGCGGGTATTGTGTTCCTGCTGACGGTACTTTGTACCATCCTGGTCAGTGGCTGGATGGTATTAGGGTGGATGGACGACGCGCAGCGGCTGCCGCTGTCGAAGCTGGTGGTGACCGGCGAACGTCACTACACCCGCAATGATGATATTCGTCAGTCGATCCTCGCGCTCGGCGCGCCGGGGACCTTTATGACTCAGGATGTCAACATCATCCAGAGCCAGATTGAACGCCTGCCTTGGATCAAGCAGGCCAGCGTCAGAAAGCAGTGGCCGGACGAATTGAAGATTCATCTGGTTGAATTTGTGCCGATTGCGCGGTGGAATGATCAGCATATGGTGGATGCGCAGGGAAATTCCTTCAGCGTACCCGCCGCAAGAACCAGCCAGCAGGTGCTGCCCATGCTCTACGGCCCGGAAGGAAGCGAGAGTGAAGTCCTGCAGGGATTCCGTGATATGGGACAGATACTGGCGAAGGACAAGTTCACCCTGAAAGATGCGGCAATGACCGCCCGTCGATCCTGGCAGTTGACGCTGAATAACGACATTAAGCTCAATCTGGGGCGGGGTGATACGATGAAACGGCTGGCGCGCTTTGTGGAACTTTACCCGGTTCTACAGCAGCAGGGTCAGGCGGAAGGAAAACGGATAACCTACGTTGATTTACGTTATGACTCAGGCGCGGCGGTTGGCTGGACACCGATACCGGTTGAGACACCGAATCAGCAACAGAATCAGGCACAGGCAGAGCAACAATGATCAAGGCGACGGACAGAAAACTGGTAGTTGGACTGGAGATTGGCACCGCGAAGGTCGCCGCTTTAGTAGGGGAAGTTCTGCCCGACGGTATGGTCAATATCATTGGCGTCGGCAGCTGCCCGTCACGGGGTATGGACAAAGGTGGGGTCAACGACCTTGAGTCGGTGGTGAAGTGCGTACAGCGAGCCATCGATCAGGCCGAACTGATGGCAGACTGCCAGATCTCCTCTGTGTATCTGGCGCTGTCAGGCAAGCATATCAGCTGCCAGAATGAGATAGGGATGGTACCTATCTCTGAAGAAGAAGTGACCCAGGAAGATGTGGAGAACGTGGTGCACACGGCAAAATCCGTGCGCGTGCGCGATGAACACCGCGTACTGCATGTGATCCCGCAGGAGTACGCCATCGACTACCAGGAAGGGATTAAAAACCCGGTCGGACTGTCTGGCGTGCGCATGCAGGCGAAAGTGCATCTGATCACCTGCCATAACGATATGGCGAAAAATATCGTTAAGGCCGTTGAACGCTGCGGTCTGAAAGTTGACCAACTTATTTTTGCCGGACTGGCTGCCAGCTATTCCGTGTTGACCGAAGATGAACGTGAGCTGGGCGTCTGCGTTGTGGACATCGGCGGTGGTACAATGGATATCGCCGTTTATACCGGCGGGGCGCTGCGCCACACGAAGGTGATCCCTTACGCAGGGAACGTGGTCACCAGCGATATCGCCTACGCCTTCGGCACGCCGCCGAGCGATGCGGAAGCGATTAAAGTGCGTCACGGTTGTGCGCTGGGTTCGATTGTCGGCAAAGACGAAAACGTCGAAGTGCCGAGCGTCGGTGGACGACCACCGCGCAGCCTGCAGCGCCAGACGCTGGCTGAGGTGATTGAGCCGCGCTATACCGAGCTGCTCAACCTGGTCAACGAAGAGATTTTGCAGTTGCAGGAACAGCTGCGCCAGCAGGGTGTGAAACATCACCTGGCGGCGGGGATCGTCCTGACCGGCGGCGCCGCACAGATTGAAGGTCTGGCGGCCTGCGCTCAGCGGGTATTCCATACCCAGGTAAGAATTGGCGCGCCGTTGAACATTACCGGCCTGACTGATTACGCTCAGGAGCCTTACTATTCAACGGCGGTCGGTCTGCTGCACTACGGGAAAGAGACCCATTTAAGTGGTGAAGCAGAAGTAGAAAAACGGGTGTCAGTCGGGTCATGGTTTAAACGCCTTAACGGCTGGCTGCGAAAAGAATTTTGATTTTTTAAAGAGACCGCAGATGATTAGCGGTATCAGGCGACAGGCACAAGACGGAGAGAGAATATGTTTGAACCAATGGAATTAACCAACGACGCGGTGATTAAAGTCATCGGCGTCGGTGGCGGCGGCGGCAATGCCGTCGAGCATATGGTGCGCGAGCGCATTGAGGGCGTAGAGTTCTTCGCTGTCAATACCGACGCACAGGCACTGCGTAAAACGGCGGTGGGCCAGACGATTCAGATCGGCGGCGGCATCACCAAAGGGCTGGGCGCAGGCGCTAACCCGGAAGTCGGCCGCAATGCGGCAGAAGAAGACCGTGAAGCGCTGCGCGCTGCGCTGGAAGGCTCTGACATGGTATTTATCGCTGCGGGTATGGGTGGTGGTACCGGTACGGGTGCGGCTCCGGTCGTGGCCGAAGTGGCAAAGGATCTTGGCATCCTGACCGTTGCCGTGGTGACCAAGCCATTTAACTTCGAAGGCAAGAAGCGTATGGCCTTCGCGGAGCAGGGCATCGCCGAGCTGTCCAAGCACGTCGACTCCCTGATCACTATCCCGAATGACAAGCTGCTGAAAGTGCTGGGTCGCGGGATCTCCCTGCTGGACGCGTTTGGCGCGGCTAACGACGTGCTGAAAGGCGCGGTGCAGGGTATCGCCGAACTGATCACCCGTCCGGGTCTGATGAACGTTGACTTTGCTGACGTGCGCACCGTGATGTCCGAAATGGGCTACGCGATGATGGGCTCCGGCATTGCCAGCGGTGAAGACCGTGCTGAAGAAGCCGCTGAAATGGCGATCTCCAGCCCGCTGCTGGAAGATATCGACCTCTCCGGCGCGCGCGGCGTTCTGGTTAACATCACCGCGGGCTTCGACCTGCGTCTGGATGAGTTCGAAACCGTCGGTAACACCATCCGTGCCTTTGCGTCTGATAACGCCACCGTGGTTATCGGTACCTCGCTTGACCCGGATATGAACGATGAGCTGCGCGTGACCGTTGTAGCCACCGGTATCGGTATGGACAAACGTCCTGAGATCACCCTGGTGACCAACAAACAGCAGCAGCAGCCGACGATCGACCGCTACCAGCAGCACGGCATGTCGCCGCTGACACAGGAGCAGAAACCGGCCGCGAAGGTGGTGAACGACACTACGCCGCAGACCACCAAAGAACCCGATTACCTTGATATTCCGGCATTCCTGCGTAAGCAGGCGGACTAAGAATCTGCTGGAAGTTGGGAATCTGCGCTCTTTGTGCTAAAGTGGCGTACCGAATGTGTAGTACACTTCGGTTGGATAAGTAATTTGGCGAGATAATACGATGATCAAACAAAGGACATTAAAACGTATCGTTCAGGCGACTGGTGTCGGTTTACATACCGGCAAGAAGGTCACACTGACGTTGCGCCCTGCGTCGGCAAATACCGGGGTCATCTATCGTCGCACTGACTTGAATCCACCGGTAGATTTTCCGGCCGATGCCAAATCTGTGCGTGATACCATGCTCTGTACTTGCCTGGTTAACGAGCATGACGTACGGATATCGACGGTAGAGCACCTTAATGCTGCTCTGGCGGGCCTGGGTATCGACAACATCGTTATCGAAGTTGACGCACCGGAAATCCCGATTATGGACGGCAGTGCTGCGCCGTTCGTCTACCTGCTGCTTGATGCCGGTATTGACGAACTGAACGTCGCCAAGAAATTCGTTCGTATCAAAGAGACTGTTCGCGTCGAAGACGGCGACAAATGGGCTGAATTCAAACCGTACAATGGTTTTTCGCTGGACTTTACCATCGATTTTAACCACCCGGCGATTGATGCAGGCAACCAGCGCTACGCGATGAACTTCTCGGCTGACGCGTTTATGCGCCAGATCAGCCGCGCACGTACCTTCGGCTTTATGCGTGATATCGAATACCTCCAGTCCCGCGGTCTGTGCCTGGGCGGTAGCTTCGATTGTGCCATCGTTGTTGACGATTATCGCGTACTGAACGAAGACGGTCTGCGTTTTGAAGACGAATTCGTCCGCCACAAAATGCTCGACGCCATCGGCGACCTGTTCATGTGCGGCCACAACATTATTGGTGCATTCACCGCGTACAAATCCGGTCACGCGCTGAATAACAAACTGTTGCAGGCTGTGCTGGCGAAACAGGAAGCGTGGGAATATGTGACCTACGAAGACGAAGCTGAACTGCCGCTGGCATTCAAAGCGCCCTCGATGGTAATGGCATAATTTCTTCCGTCGCATAAAAGCGGCTGGTTATCCTGGCGAACACTCTCTCCGGCCAGGGAAACCAGTCGTTTTTTTATTTTCATTTCCCCTGTTGTGCCTTTCTGCGCTCTCTGTCGCGATATTTCTTCCTTACCCGAGTCATTCCTGCTGCCTGTGCGCGGCTTTAATGGTAAGATTCCGGGCGCGAATAACCATGTAATAACGAGACTTCCCACGAAAGGGAATCGGGTGGCAATGACGTGAGCGGAATACTGACGCGCTGGCGACAGTTTGGTAGACGATACTTCTGGCCGCATCTCCTGTTGGGGATGGTCGCGGCTGGTTTTGGTCTGCCTGCGCTTAACGCCAGCGGTGCGACGCCGGCCGTCTCCTCAAAGACCACGGCCAGCGACCATACGCGGTCGGCTAACGTTAACTTTACCCAGCTCGCGCTGCTGGAAGCCGTTCGTCGGCCGAACTTCAGCGTCGACTACTGGCACCAGCACGCTATTCGCACGGTTATCCGTCATCTCTCCTTCGCGATGGCGCCACAGGCGCTGACCGTTGCAGAAGAACCGCTGCCGATTCAGGCGCATCATCTGGCTCTGTTGGATACCCTGAGCGCCCTGCTGACGCAGGAAAGCAAGCCGCCGGCCATTGTTCGCCAGCTGGCACCCACGCCTTTTACCGAGCGCAGCGCCTTTTATATTGCGACCTGGCTAAGCCAGGTGCAGGGCATCCGCGCCGGGCCTCAACGCCTTAGCTGAACAGAACTTCCTTCAACTAATTTTTGTGACTCCGCAGCGCGGGGCGTTTGAGATTTTATTATGCTAATCAAATTATTAACGAAAGTATTCGGTAGTCGTAACGATCGTACTCTGCGCCGTATGCGCAAAGTGGTGGGCGTCATCAATGCCATGGAACCCGAGATGGAAAAACTCTCGGACGACGAGCTGAAAGCCAAAACGACCGAGTTCCGTGCGCGTCTCGAGAAAGGCGCGACCGTAGAAAGCCTGATCCCTGAAGCCTTTGCCGTGGTCCGCGAGGCGAGCAAGCGCGTGTTCGGCATGCGTCACTTCGACGTCCAGCTGCTCGGCGGTATGGTGCTTAACGAGCGCTGCATCGCGGAGATGCGTACCGGTGAAGGTAAAACCCTGACCGCAACGCTGCCGGCTTACCTGAACGCACTGAGCGGTAAAGGCGTCCACGTCGTTACCGTGAACGACTATCTGGCCCAGCGTGACGCCGAAAACAACCGTCCGCTGTTCGAGTTCCTCGGCCTGAGCGTCGGCATCAACATGTCCGGTATTCCGGCACCTGCGAAGCGTGAAGCCTACGCAGCCGACATCACCTACGGCACCAACAACGAATACGGCTTTGACTACCTGCGCGACAATATGGCGTTCAGCCCGGAAGAGCGCGTCCAGCGCAAACTCCACTACGCGCTGGTGGATGAGGTCGACTCCATCCTGATCGATGAAGCCCGTACCCCGCTGATTATCTCTGGTCCTGCGGAAGACAGCTCCGAGATGTACAAGAAAGTGAACGTGATCATTCCCCACCTGGTTCGCCAGGAGAAAGAGGATTCCGACACGTTCCAGGGTGATGGCCACTTCTCCGTTGACGAGAAAGCCCGCCAGGTGACCCTGACCGAACGCGGTCTGGTGCTGGTGGAAGAGCTGCTGGTGAAAGAAAACATCATGGAAGAAGGTGAGTCGCTCTATTCGCCGGGCAACATCATGATGATGCACCACGTGACTGCCGCCCTGCGTGCCCACGTGCTGTTCACGCGCGACGTTGACTACATCGTGAAAGACGGTGAAGTCATTATCGTTGATGAACACACCGGTCGTACCATGCAGGGGCGTCGCTGGTCCGATGGTTTGCACCAGGCGGTAGAAGCCAAAGAGGGCGTGGAGATCCAGAACGAGAACCAGACGCTGGCTTCCATCACCTTCCAGAACTACTTCCGTCTGTACGAGAAGCTGGCCGGTATGACCGGTACGGCGGATACCGAAGCCTTCGAATTCAGCTCGATCTACAAGCTGGACACCGTGGTGGTACCGACCAACCGTCCGATGATCCGTAAGGATATGGCGGATCTGGTCTATATGACCGAAGCGGAAAAAATTCAGGCGATCATTGAAGATATTAAAGAGCGCACGGCGAATGGCCAGCCGGTCCTGGTGGGTACCATCTCCATCGAGAAATCCGAAGTGGTTTCTAATGAGCTGACCAAAGCCGGTATCAAGCACAACGTATTGAACGCCAAATTCCACGCCAGCGAAGCGGAAATCGTTGCGCAGGCGGGCTACCCGTCTACCGTGACCATCGCCACTAACATGGCCGGTCGTGGTACCGATATCGTGCTGGGCGGCAGCTGGCAGACCGAAATTGCCGATCTGGAAGCACCAACGGAAGAGCAGATCGCGCAGATCAAAGCCGACTGGAAAGTGCGTCACGAAGCGGTACTGGCCGCAGGCGGCCTGCATATCGTCGGTACCGAGCGTCACGAATCCCGTCGTATCGATAACCAGCTGCGCGGCCGTTCCGGTCGTCAGGGTGATGCGGGTTCCTCCCGTTTCTATCTGTCGATGGAAGATGCCCTGATGCGTATCTTTGCCTCTGACCGCGTGTCGGGCATGATGCGTAAGCTGGGCATGAAGCCGGGCGAAGCGATTGAGCACCCGTGGGTGAGCAAGGCGATTGCCAATGCCCAGCGTAAAGTGGAAAGCCGTAACTTCGATATCCGTAAGCAGCTGCTGGAATATGACGATGTGGCGAACGATCAGCGCCGCGCCATCTACAGCCAGCGTAATGAGCTGCTGGACGTGTCCGACGTTAGCGAAACCATTGCCAGCATCCGTGAAGACGTCTTTAAGGTGACCATCGACGCCCATATCCCGCCGCAGTCTCTGGAAGAGATGTGGGATGTCCCTGGCCTTCAGGAGCGTCTGAAAAATGATTTCGACCTCGATCTGCCGATTGCCGAGTGGCTGGATAAAGAGCCTGAACTGCATGAAGAGACGCTGCGCGAGCGCATTCTGGCAAGCGCGATTGAAGTCTATCAGCGCAAAGAAGAGGTGGTGGGCATCGAGATGATGCGTCACTTCGAGAAAGGCGTGATGCTTCAGACTCTCGACTCCCTGTGGAAAGAGCACCTGGCGGCTATGGACTATCTGCGTCAGGGTATCCACCTGCGCGGCTATGCGCAGAAGGATCCGAAGCAGGAGTACAAGCGCGAATCCTTCTCCATGTTCGCGGCCATGCTGGAGTCGCTGAAATATGAAGTGATCAGCACCCTGTGCAAAGTGCAGGTGCGGATGCCGGAAGAAGTCGAAGCGATGGAGCAGCAACGCCGGGAAGAAGCCGAGCGTCTGGCGCAGATGCAGCAGCTCAGCCATCAGACCGATGATGCCGAAGCCGCCGCGTCGATAGCAGCTCAGACCGGGGATCGCAAAGTGGGTCGTAACGATCCCTGCCCGTGCGGTTCCGGTAAAAAATACAAGCAGTGTCATGGTCGTTTAAGCTAAACCGCGACGACAAGCTAAAATCAGGCGCAGATTTCTGCGCCTTTTTTATGGGGTAAAGCATGAAAATACTGAACATCGCCGTCGGCATTATTCGCAATGCACAGGGTGAAATCTTTATTACTCGCCGCGCCGCCGATGCGCATATGGCCAATAAATGGGAGTTTCCTGGCGGAAAAATTGAAAGTGGTGAAAGCCCGGAGCAGGCGCTGACGCGGGAATTACATGAAGAAGTCTGGATTACTGTGATGTCGTCCAGCCTGTTCGACAAGCTGGAATATCAGTTCCCCGACCGGCATATCACCCTGTGGTTTTTCCTGGTGGAAAGCTGGGAAGGCGAGCCCTGGGGGAAAGAAGGGCAGCCGGGGCGCTGGCTGCAACAGCAGGCGCTGATTGCCGATGAGTTCCCGCCCGCCAACGAGCCGGTGATTACCCGGCTGGTGCAGCAGCCTTAAGGCTGCTGTTCGCTCCAGTCATCGCTTTCGGAGAGATCGCCGCTGCTGGGGATGCGTTTCTCTTCGTCTGCCCACTCGCCTAAGTCAATCAGCTGACAGCGCTTTGAGCAGAAGGGGCGAAACGCGCTTTTCTCATTCCATACGACCGCCGTGCCGCAGGTGGGGCAGTTTACCGTTGTAATATCAGACATCTTTACTCCTTAACGCCTTAACAGCAGGCCAGTTCAAAATCCAGACGCTCCGGCACCAGGCCGTGCTCACTGTCCAGCGGCAGGAAGCGAATCGCGAAACGGCTCTTATGGCCGGAAACCTGCGGATAAAGCTCGTCGGCAAGCGGCAGCCGGAGACGTAGCAGATCAGCCCCCTCGGCGTTATCCTGATAAAAGCCGTTAAGGCTGGTTTGCTTGCGGAACTGGGCGGAATTACGGATCAAATCGAGGATCAGTGTCAGCGCCTGCAGAAGCGGGTCGAGGCTGCGCAGCCAGATCTCTACCTGGGCGTCGCGCTGCGCCTGGGGTAAATGCAGCCAGATATGCAGCGTTGGCAGATCGAAGCTACAGCAGCCGCCTGGAATACTCAGGCGCTGTCGCACCAGGGCTATAAGGCGGTCTTCGCGCAGCAACTGACCAATGCGCGGGGCGGACATCAGCACGCTGCCGCAGGCCCTGAGCTGCTGGCGCAGGCTATCAATACGATCGCGATCGACGCCGGGAACCGCTTCCCATGCCTGCAGTTTACGCTGCTGGCGTTCCAGCTCTTTGAGCAGTTCACTGCGGACTTCGCCGCGCTCAAACACGTCCAGCAGATCGCCTGCGTTGCGGAAGAAATGAAGTGCATCAGCATGATCGGCAATGATCCGGGCACCGGAAAGCTGCTGGGTCAGAAATTCGATCCGCAGCCAGGTCCGCATTTTTTCGTTCAGCGGATGTTCAAAAAGGACATCGGTGGTCATGAGGGTTTTTCCTGTGCTACGGCCTGTGACGCATACCTGAGGTATTGTGCGTGCAGGCGGGCAACATCCGATGCGATGGCATCCGGTGCGCCATTATTGTCAATGACATCATCCGCGACCGCCAGCCGCGCTTCGCGGGTGGCCTGGGCGGAGAGAATGCGCTGGGCAAGTTCGCGCGGCACATTGTCGCGCTGCATCGTGCGGGCCAGCTGCATTTCTGGCAAAACATCGATCACCAGCACGCGATTGGCCTGTGCGGCAAGCTTGTTCTCCACCAGCAGCGGAACCACCCAGAGAAGATAGGGCGAAGTCGCCAGGCGCATTTGTCGACGGGTTTCCTGCTGGATCAGCGGATGCAGCAGGGCGTTCAGCCAGATTTTTTCATCAGCGTTATTGAAAATACGCTCGCGCAACAGGCGCCGATTAAGCGTGCCATCAGCGGCAATCACCCCGGGCCCGAAATGCTGCCCGATAGCGTTTAGTGCGTCGGTTCCGGGCTCTACAACCTGACGAGCGATAATATCGGCATCAATAACCTGCACGCCCAGGTGCGCAAAGGCGTCGGCGACCGTGCTTTTGCCGCTGCCAATCCCACCCGTTAGCGCTACTGTATAGGTCATTACACCACGTCTCTGATGTTGTTTGTCTTAAATATCAAAAGATTATAATCGATACTTTCGATGCTGATACGAGAGGAAACGATCCTCACCGTTCTTCAGGTAAATTTCTGGGATTGTAGCGTAAAAAAAGTGATTTTCGCAGTCTTGCGGTGGCCTTATTCATGCGTATGATAACGTCACTGGAGTTGTGCCTTATATACCCGTCATACTTCAAGCTGCCTCTGCGTTGGCTACGAGTTACTCGGCTCATCCTTGAGCCTCGCCCTGCGGGCCGTCGCTCTGCGACGTTCAAATCTGTTCCTGACAGATTTGTCGCTCACCCCAGTCACTTACTGGTGTAAGCTCCCGGGGATTCGCTCCCTTGCCGCCTTGATGCAGCTCGAATTATTTAGGGTATATGAAGCACCTATTGCCTTTAACCCCAGGAATCCGACATGCGTATTGAAGAAGATCTGAAGCTCGGTTTTAAAGACGTTCTTATCCGCCCTAAACGCTCCACCCTCAAAAGCCGTTCCGATGTAGAGCTGGAGCGCGAATTCACCTTTAAACACTCAGGTCAGCGCTGGTCCGGCGTGCCGATTATTGCCGCCAATATGGATACCGTGGGAACCTTCTCGATGGCGCAGGCCCTGGCGTCCTTCGGCGTTCTGACTGCGGTACATAAACATTATAGCGTTGAGCAGTGGAGTGCCTTCGTTGGCAGTGCGCCGGAAGCGGTGCTGAAGCATGTCATGGTCTCCACCGGCACATCCGATGCGGATTTTGCCCGTACCGGCCAGATCCTCGATCTGCATCCGGCCCTGAACTTTGTCTGTATCGACGTGGCGAACGGTTACTCCGAACACTTTGTCCAGTTCGTAGCAAAAGCACGTCAGGCCTGGCCGACCAAAACCATCTGCGCAGGCAACGTGGTGACAGGCGAAATGTGTGAAGAGCTGATCCTCTCCGGGGCCGACATTGTCAAAGTCGGTATTGGTCCTGGCTCGGTCTGCACCACCCGGGTTAAAACCGGCGTTGGCTACCCGCAGCTTTCTGCGGTTATCGAGTGCGCGGATGCGGCCCACGGCCTGGGCGGGCAGATCGTCAGCGACGGCGGCTGCACCATGCCGGGCGACGTGGCGAAAGCTTTCGGCGGCGGCGCAGACTTCGTGATGCTTGGCGGTATGCTGGCCGGTCACGAAGAGAGCGGCGGCACCGTGGTGGAAGAGAACGGTGAGAAGTTTATGCTGTTCTACGGCATGAGCTCCGAGTCGGCGATGAACCGCCACGTAGGCGGCGTAGCGGGTTACCGTGCCGCGGAAGGCAAAACCGTTAAGCTGGTGCTGCGTGGTCCGGTTGAGAACACCGCTCGCGATATTCTCGGCGGTCTGCGTTCTGCCTGTACCTATGTTGGCGCATCCCGCCTGAAAGAGCTGACAAAACGTACCACGTTTATTCGCGTTCAGGAGCAGGAAAACCGCGTCTTTAACAGTCTTTAAGGCTGGCCTCTGGCGCAGGCCCCTGCGCCAGACTTCATCCCATACTTATCGCATCCCCCAGCTGGAACACGGGCAAGTACATGGCCACCACCAGCGTGCCGACGATAGCCCCTGTTACCACTAGCAGCAACGGTTCCAGCAGCGCCGCAAGGTTATCCGCCTGCTGCCATGTGGCCTCGCTGTGATGACGGGCGAGATTGTCGAGCATCCTGTCCAGCGCGCCGGAGGCTTCACCGGTCATCACTAACTGCAGGCAGAGCGGACTAAACTCACCGCTATTCTTCAGCGCCTGCCAGATGGGCGCTCCCTCGCTAATTTGCTGATACAGCTTGCGGATAACATCGCGCCAGTAAGGGCAGGTTAACGTCTCCTCCACGCTCTCCAGCCCTTGCAGAAAAGCAATACCCGTGCTCTGGGTGAGCGAGAGGACGGTGAAAATCTGGCTTAGCTTCTGCCCACGGGCCAGCCCTCCGAACACCGGTGCTGAGAGGATCAGGCGTTGACGTAGCCGTTGCCAGCGGGGATGACTCTTTAGCACAAGCGCGGCGATGCCCGGCAGTATCAGCGACGCCAGCAGCAGTGGCCCTGCGCGCTGCATGCCGTCGGCAAAGGCCAGCACGCCGCGGGTGAGCGCGGGCAATGGGGCGTTAAAGGTCTGGTAGATAGCCGCAAACTCCGGCAGAACCAGCCATACCATCGCCAGCATCACGCTCAGCGCCAGGAGCAGAATAATCAGCGGATAGCGCAGCGCTTTTTTCACCTTTTGTACCAGCATCCGCTGGGCCTGCTGCTGGCGGGCCAGCTGGAAACAACACTCATCAAGCTTACCGGTCAACTCCCCGGTGCGGATCATCGCCTGGTAAAGTGGCGGAAAGACCTGCGGCCAGGCCTGCATGGCGACGGAGAGTGCCACGCCGTTTTCCAGATCCTCTGCGAGTCGGTTCAGCAAGGCCTGCCACTGACGGCTGGGATGCTGCCCGGCCAGCAGAGTCAGGCCGGTAGAGAGGGTCAGCCCCGCCTGTAGCAGCGTGGCCAGCTGTTGTATCAGCTGGCAGCTTAATTCACTGCGCCAGCCTGAGTTTTTAACCGCGCAGCGTTTCAGTGACAGCGGTGTTATCTGCCGCTGTTGTAGCATCTCTGCCGCCGCGATGCGATCCGCTGCCCAGAGTGCGCCTTCTCGCGCTTCTCCCGCCAGGCTAAGTCCTTTCCAGCGCCACAGTTTTTTAGCCGACATACGGCATTCCCAGAACCCTGATCACCTCCTCCAGCGTGGTTTGACCCCGGCTTACGGCCAGACAGCCGTTCTCAAAGAGGGTGCTCATTCCCGCCTGTCGCGCCAGCTGTTCAATGGTTTGAACATCCCGCCCCTCGGCGATGGCCTGTCGTAGATCGGCGTTGATATCCAGCACTTCGAATAGCGCGATACGGCCATAGAAGCCGTGGTAGCAGCTGTCGCAGCCGACCGCTCGCCAGCGTGGCAGAGGGTGAGGCCAGAGCGACTCGGGCAGCGGATCGGCCGCCGCACTTTTTTGCCGACAGTGCGGGCAGAGCTTGCGAACCAGCCGCTGGGCGATAACCAGCGTCAGGGCTGCAGAGAGCATCCAGCGTGCCACGCCCATTTGCTGCAGCCGCACCAGGGTTTCGCTGGTGGAATTGGTATGCAGCGTCGACAGCACCAGATGTCCGGTTTGTGCCGCATTCAGCGCGATTTCAGCGGTTTCGCCATCGCGGATTTCGCCGACCATGACAATATCCGGGTCCTGGCGCAGAAGCGCCCGCAGCACGCTCTGGAAGGTCAGCCCGGCGCGGGGGTTAACCTGGGTCTGGTTCAGCCCGGCAATAGGGATCTCGACCGGATCTTCCACGCTGCAGATGTTGACCTCTGCCGTGTTCCGCGCCCGCAGTGCGCTATAGAGACTGACGGTTTTACCGCTGCCCGTCGGGCCGGTAACCAGCAACAGCCCCTGAGGCTGATGCAGACGGCGTTCAACCTGCTCCAGCTGCTGTGGCGTCAGCCCCAGCGCGTTAAGCTCCAGCGCCTGCTCGACCAGATGCAGCAAGCGCAGGACGATTTTCTCTCCGCCGCGACAGGGCAGGGTGGCAATGCGAAAGGAGACGGGCGTTCCGGCAATGTCGACCGTGAATTGACCATCCTGCGGCAGCCGACGTTCGGCGATATCCAGATTGCCCAGTACTTTCAGGCGGGCAGTCAGGGTCGCGGCGGCGGCGGCGGAGACGGGCGTGAGGTCATGCAGCACGCCATCAACGCGCAGGCGAATACGGTAGTGATTCTCCGCCGGTTCAAAATGAATATCTGAGGCGCGCTGCGTCAGCGCCTGCTGCAGCGTCTGGCTTAACAGTTCCGCGGCAGGAAGGTTATCCGTTGCGGCGGGCAGCAGATGCTGGTGGCTGTCCATCCGTTCCTGGGTCCAGCATTCGATATCCACCCGTTTCTGGGTCGCGAAACGCAGGGCGTCCATGAGCTCCGTCGACGGACTGCCGACCACGGCGATACAGAGCATTTCGTCATCGCTATTAAGCAAGAGCGCATGATGGCGCTGACATAAATTAACCAGCTTATCCGCTTTCATGCGCCGCCTCCGGCATCCGCCGATGCATTGAAGCGGAAGACGTCACCGCAGGCCTGCTTCAGGGCGCTGTCGCTCTGGATATCACAGCTGCGCTGCCAGCCAGTCAGGCCGTTAGCATTATCCCAGGCAGGGGTCATGACAACCTGCAGGCCGGTCAGGCTTTCTCGTCCGGTCAGGGTGACGACTCCCTTGCTAACGGCAATTGCCGACACGTAGCGGGTGGTGGTAGGGGACGGCACGCCGTTGCTGCCTGCGTTGCAATCCTGCGGGCCCCCGCGATCCAGGGCGCAGAGTTCGATAGCGGTACGGTAGGGCATAAAAGCCTGCAGCATATCGGTTAGCGCCGCTTTGCGAAGATAGTTCTGCCAGGCGGGAACGCCGATTGCGCTAAGAATTGCGATGATGCCGATGACCACCATCAGTTCGATAAGGGTAAATCCTCGTTGTTTGCTCATAGTCACTCCTTTGTTGGCTGGGCGTAATCTGACAGCCGCTGTTAAAGGAGGCGAGGCTCAAAAGATAAGTTGTGAAGGCAGGTTCCGGTTTTTATTTCCGCTGTGCAGCGGTGAAGCGGGCGTTGCGATGCAGCCCGAAAAAAACGGGCCAGCGGCCCGTTAGTCATCGCGGCAGGCGTTAGCGAAAACGCATGGAGAGATCGAGGGCGCGCACGTGCTTGGTCAGCGCCCCGACGGAGATAAAATCAACGCCGGTTTCGGCAAACTCACGCAGGGTGTCGGCGGTGACGTTACCGGAAACTTCCAGCTGTGCCTGGCCGTTGGTGATACGCACCGCTTCGCGCATCTGCGCCGTGTCAAAGTTATCCAGCATGATGATGTCCGCCCCGGCGTGCAGTGCGTCACGCAGTTCATCCAGGGTTTCGACCTCCACTTCGACCGGCACGTCCGGGTGCAGCCAGAAAGCCTTTTCAACCGCCTGACGCACCGAGCCGGAGGCAATAATATGGTTCTCTTTGATCAGGAAAGCGTCGGAGAGGCCGAGGCGGTGATTAGCCCCGCCGCCGCACAGCACCGCGTATTTTAGCGCGGTACGCAGGCCGGGAAGGGTTTTGCGCGTATCCAGCAGTTGGGTGCGTGTACCGGCCAGCAGACTGACATAGCGATGCACTTCGCTGGCCACGCCGGAGAGCGTCTGGACGAAGTTCAGCGCCGTACGTTCGCCGGTCAGCAGCACGCGCGACGGCCCGTCCAGCTCAAACAGCGTCTGTCCGGCGGTCACTGCGTCACCGTCTTTGACCTGCCAGGTAATACGCACGTCGTCACCGGCCAGCTGGATAAAGACCTCTTCCACCCAGCGTTTGCCGCAGAATACACCGTCTTCACGGGTAATGATGACCGCATGGGAGCGTGCATCTGACGGCAACAATTGGGCTGTAATATCGTTGCCAGCGTCCACTTCGCCGCCCAGGTCTTCACGCAGCGCCTGCTCCACCGTAGCGGGGATATCCAGGTGGATACGCTCAAGGAGTGCGTCACGTCGTTGGTCGGGGTTATAGCGGCGAGGCGGCATGATAAAACTCCAAATTGGTAACGAATCAAAAGATTGAAACATGCTACTCTGAACCGGCCGTTGGCACCATATATAAGGAGTTCTTGCATGGCGTTACACGAGGGCTGGCTGAGCGAGGCGCGACGGGTACCTTCTCCCCATTGCGATCTGCGCCCGGATGACGAAACCCCTTCGCTGCTGGTGGTACATAATATCAGCCTGCCGCCCGGTGAATTCGGCGGGCCGTGGATCGATGCGCTCTTTAGCGGCACTCTCGATCCTGACGCACATCCTTTCTTTGCTGAGATTGTCCACCTGCGGGTATCCGCGCATTGCCTGATCCGCCGCGACGGTGAAATCGTGCAGTACGTGCCCTTTACGAAGCGCGCCTGGCACGCGGGCGTTTCCTGCTATCAGGGGCGTGAGCGCTGCAATGACTTTTCGATTGGCATTGAGCTGGAAGGCACCGATACCCTGGCCTACACCGATGCACAGTATCAGCAACTGGCGTCGCTGACACAGCAACTCATCGACGTTTATCCGGCAATCGTTGACCATATGACCGGGCACAGCGACATCGCGCCGGTGCGTAAAACCGATCCCGGCCCGGCGTTTGACTGGGCGCGGTTTCGTGGTCAGATAAGGAGATAAGATGACACTGTTTACCGCACTTCTGGTGCTGCTGGCCGAGCGTCTGTTTAAGCTGGGTGAGCACTGGCATCTGGATCATCGCCTGGAAGCGCTGTTCCGCCGTATTCGCCACTTCTCCCTGCTGCGTACGCTGCTGATGGCCGCCCTGGCGATGGCGGCGACCTTCCTGATCCTGCGCGGCCTTTCCGGCCTGCTGTTTAATGTTCCGCTGCTGGTGGTGTGGATCCTGCTGGGATTGCTCTGTATCGGCGCGGGCAAGGTGCGTCTGCATTACCATGCGTATCTGAAGGCCGCTTCCCGTGACGATGTTCATGCCCGCGATGCGATGGCCAGCGAGCTGACGCTGATCCACGGCGTGCCGCCGGAGTGCGACGAGCGTGAGTATCTCCGCGAGCTGCAAAATGGCCTGCTGTGGATCAACTACCGCTTTTATCTGGCCCCGCTGTTCTGGTTTATCGTCGGCGGCCCCTGGGGACCGGTGACGCTGGTGGGCTATGCCTTTTTACGCGCCTGGCAGTCGTGGCTGGCGCGCTATCAGACGCCGCATCAGCGCGTTCAGTCGGGCATTGACGGCGTGCTTCACGTGTTGGACTGGCTGCCGGTGCGGCTGGTGGGCGTGGTCTATGCCCTGATTGGTCACGGTGAAAAGGCGCTTCCCGCCTGGTTTGCCTCACTTGGCGATCGCCATACTGCCCAGTATCAGGTCCTGAGCTATCTGGCCCAGCTTTCACTGGCTCGCGAACCGCATGTCGATAAGGTGGAAACGCCGAAGGCGGCCGTGCTGATGGCGAAGAAAACCTCGCTTGCCGTGGTGGTTGTGGTGGCGCTGCTAACGATTTACGGCGCGCTGATGTAGCCTGCGCGCCGTTTTCGTTTAGTGTGAATCCGCATGCGGGATGCCGAAGTCAGGCATCCCGTTTTCCTGCCAGCGAATTAGCTTCAGGCGGGTGTGGCGATTGGGGTCGTAAAGCGGATCGCCTTCGATCTCGGTGTAGTTCCTCGCGTGATAGACCAGCACGTCCTCACCCTCAGGCGTTTGCGTAAAACTGTTGTGGCCCGGCCCAAACTGACGATTTTCCCAACTGGTGGTAAACACAGGCTGCGGCGATTTATGCCAGTTGGCGGCTTCCTGCGGGTCGGCCCTGACGTCTATCCATAACAGCCCGATACAGTAGTTCTCATCGGTAGCGCTGGCGGAGTAGGTGACAAACAGCTTATCGCCGTGGCGAATGACCGCCGGACCTTCGTTGACCAGAAAACCGCGGCACTCCCACTCCAGCTCCGGTTTGCTGAGCATCACCGGGCTACCTTTAATCGTCCACACATTTTCCAGCTCGGCCAGGTAAAGATTGGTATTGCCGGGGATCGCCGGGTCTTTCTGCGCCCACAGATACCATTGTTTACCCTGATGGGCGAAGGTCGTGGCGTCGAGGGCGAAGCTGTCGAACTGGGTTTTAAGCTGACCGCGTTCAACCCACTTCCCGCGCAGGGGATCGCTGTCGGCACACTCCAGCACGAACATGCGGTGCTGGAACATTCCCAGCGCGTCGAAAGCCTGCGTATGCGCGGCGGCAAAGTAGATCACCCATTTGCCATCGATAACGTGTAGCTCCGGCGCCCAGATCAGATGGCTCATCGGGCCGCTGTCGGGCTTACGCCATACCACCACACCCGGTGCATCGCGGAGACCTTCGAGGGTAGTCGAGCGACGGATTTCCAGCCGGTCATACTCCGGTACGGAAGCGATAAAGTAGTATTCCCCTTCATGGCGCAGAATAAACGGGTCGGCGCGCTGTTCAATAAAGGGATTGGGCCAGTTTTTCATTACGCTTTCCTTACGTTGTGTACGCCACCGATATCTGACGTCTCATTTAACTCGCGGTAGTTGGTGCGGCGTTTTTCCAGATCCTGCTGGATCCGCTGCATCAGTTCGCGGTCCACTTTCATCAGACGCACCACGCCCGCGGTGATCAGATAACCCACGCCCGGGATAACGGTAAAGAGCAGCACAATCCCGTTGATGGCGGTAGCGCTCTGCTGCTTCGCACCGGCGTCATAGCCGTACCAGGAGAGCAGGAAGGCCACCATCGCCCCGGCCACGGCCAGGCCAATTTTGAGGAAGAAGATATTGCCGGAGAAGCTGATCCCGGTAATGCGTTTCCCGGTTTTCCACTCGCCGTAGTCATCCACGTCCGCCATCAGGGACCAGTGCAGTGGGGACGGGATCTGATGCAGAACGTTAAGCAGGAAGTAGAGCACCATAATAAGTGTGGTCGCCTGCGGGTCGAAGAAGTAGAAGGCGCTGGAGAAGATCGCCAGCGCGATATTGGTCCAGAAGAAGACTTTCAGTTTGCACCAGCGGTCGGTCAGCACCTTCGCCAGCATGCTGCCGATCATCATGCCCACCACGCCGAGACTGATAAACAGGGTGGCAAAGTGGGTGCTTTGCTGCATCACCCAGGTGACGTAATACATGGTGGCCGCCATGCGGATAAAGCCGGGGCAGACGTTGCACAGGGTCAGAAGCAGAATGCGGACCCACTGATCGTTTTTCCAGACGTCGCGGAAGTCTTTTTTCAGCTCGTCATTGCTCTGGACCGCCGGACGAACGCGCTCGCGAACGGTGGCGAAGCAGAACAGGAACATACACATGCCGATAAACGCCAGCACGGTCATCGCCATCTGATAGCCTTTGGCTTTATCCGCGCCACCGAACCACTCCGCCATTGGCAGCAGGGTCAGAGAGAGCAGCAGAGTGGCAATCCCAACCATCACAAAGCGGTAGGACTGACAGGCAACGCGCTCTTTCGGATCGTTAGTGATCACGCCGCCCAGCGAGCAGTAGGGAATATTGATGGCGGTATAGGTCAGGGACAGCAGGAAGTAGGTGACGAAGGCATAGATAACCTTGCTATTGTAGGTCCAGTCCGGCGTGGTAAACATCAGCACGCTGAACAGAGCATAGGGCAGGGCTATCCACAGCAGCCAGGGGCGAAAACGGCCATATTTACTGCGGGTCCGGTCGGCCAGCGCGCCCATAATCGGGTCGGTGATGGCGTCGATCACGCGGATCGACAGCAACAGCACGCCCACCAGTGCCGGGGCCAGACCGAAGATATCCGTATAGAAATAGTTAACAAACAACATTATAGCGCCGAAGATAATATTACAGCCAGCGTCACCCATGCCGTAACCAATCTTCTCTTTGACTGACAGTTTGCTATTGTCCATCCACAGGTCTCCACCTCAGGGTATGACGAGAATTATTTGCCTGCGAAGGGATAATTGCGTAGCAGTAATAGGTCGCTGATATGGACGAAATGGTCGTCGGAAGGAAAGTGTGAAGTCTGTAACAGGCTCTGCACCCTGAAACGGGTGCAGAGAGGAACAATTAGCGCTTATGCATTTTTCTGCTTGATCAGATAGCCGATGCCGAGAATGAGCACCCAGACCGGGATCAGCCAGACGGAGATCGCCATCCCCGGCGTTATCGCCATAATCACCAGTACCGCCGCCATAAACAGCAGGCAGACCCAGTTACCCAGTGGATAAAGCAGGGCAGGGAAGCGCGTGGTGACGCCCTGCTTCTGTTTGGCGCGACGGAACTTGATATGCGCCAGGCTGATCATCGCCCAGTTGATCACCAGAGCAGAGACCACCAGCGCCATCAGCAGGCCAAAGGCCGATTCCGGCGCGAGATAGTTAATCAGCACGCACAGGGCGGTGACCGTGGCCGAGACGATGATGGTGTTGACCGGCACGCCGCGCTTATCGACATTCAGCAGCGCTTTTGGCGCGTTGCCCTGCTGGGCAAGACCGAACAGCATCCGGCTATTACAGTAAACGCAGCTGTTATAGACCGAGAGTGCGGCAGTCAGGACCACGACGTTAAGCGTGTTCGCCACAAGGGTATCGCCCAGCTCATGGAAGATCAGGACAAACGGGCTGGTATCAGCGGTAACGCGGGTCCACGGCAGCAGCGACAGCAGGACTGCCAGAGAGCCCACGTAGAAGATCAGAATACGCCAGATCACCTGGTTGGTCGCTTTCGGGATGCTCTGCTCCGGGTTGTCGGCTTCAGCGGCGGTAATCCCCACCAGCTCCAGCCCGCCAAACGAGAACATAATGATCGCCATCATCATCACCAGCCCGGTTATGCCGTGGGGCAGGAAACCGCCCTGCTCCCAGAGGTTGCGAACGGTTGCCTGCGGGCCGCCGTTGCCGCTGAACAGCAGCCAGCCGCCGAACAAAATCATCGCCACTACGGCAATGACTTTAATAATCGCAAACCAGAACTCCATCTCGCCAAACACTTTTACGTGGGTCAGGTTGATGGCGTTGATGACAACGAAGAAGACCGCAGCGGAGACCCAGGTCGGGATCTCGGGATACCAGAATTGCACATACTTGCCGACGGCGGTCAGTTCCGCCATCGCCACCAGGACATAGAGCACCCAGTAGTTCCAGCCGGAAGCAAAGCCGGCGAAACCGCCCCAGTATTTATAGGCGAAGTGGCTGAAGGAACCGGCAACCGGCTCGTCAACGACCATTTCGCCCAGCTGGCGCATAATCAGAAAAGCAATAAAACCGGCGATAGCATAGCCCAGAATAATGCCGGGGCCGGCGGACTGAATAACGGATGCGCTCCCCAGGAACAGGCCTGTTCCTATCGCGCCGCCGAGGGCAATAAGCTGGATATGACGGTTTTTAAGGCCGCGCTTTAGCTGTTGACCTTCCATTTAAACCTCGTGAGTGTGGTTGTTATGTGTACACGGCTGTGTGCGTGTAATTATAAGATTCCATTCTTTGTATTAATTTGTTTACGGAAAGAGGGGCGGCATTATCGTCCTAATGCTTTCACAAGATTAAGAATAGTGGTAAGTGCGGGCGAATGCACCTGCTTTATAAAGGCCAATAACGAGTTGAATAAAAAGAAACCATTTGTAACCAGGGGGATCGCCCCAAAAGGGGTACTGTTTTTCGATTATCATGCGTGGTAAATGCATTTCTATTCATATATTCATATGGTGAATCGGTTCAGGATGGCGTTTATAGCGTTTCACAAAAGTTAAAACTGCCGCTTTGGTGGTAAATTGCTCATTTGTGCAAGGTTACATGTTTGAAACGTTATTTCTGTAACGTTGTTAAAATGTGCAGGCTTTAATGATTTCAATCAAAAC
>DATEKR010000118.1:0-26493 GCA_035277345.1 Enterobacteriaceae bacterium | reverse complement strand
TCCGGCCTTTACACCACCGCGCTATGAGAAAACGACCCATTAGCAACCTGCTCTGGCGTAACCACGCCAGTATCCAGAACCCAGCCGCTAATCAGCGATGCAGGCGTGACGTCAAAAGCCGGGTTATACACTCGTGCGTTTTCCGGGGCCCACTGTACCGCACCGAAGCTGCCCGCCACGCCGGTCACTTCCGTTGCCGCACGCTGTTCAATAGGAATCGCGTCGCCATTCGGGCAGGCCGGATCGAGGGTGGTCTGCGGTGCAGCAACATAGAACGGGATACCGTGGAACTTCGCCAGCACCGCCAGAGAATAGGTGCCGATTTTATTGGCTACGTCGCCGTTAGCAGCAATACGGTCAGCCCCAACCCAGACGGCATCAACCTCCCCTTTAGCCATCAGGCTGGCAGCCATCGAGTCAGTAATCAGATGATAAGGCACGCCAAGCTCGCCCAGTTCCCAGGCCGTCAGACGGCCACCCTGCAGCAGCGGACGGGTTTCATCCACCCAAACATTGTCCACCTTGCCTTCGCTGAACGCCCGGGCAATGACGCCTAAGGCGGTACCCACGCCCGCCGCTGCCAGCCCGCCGGTATTACAGTGAGTCAGTAAACGGCTCCCCGGCGTCACCAGCGCACTGCCCGCCAGCGCAATGCGCTCGCAGAGCTGCTTATCCTCTTCGATAAGCCTCAGGGCTTCCACCGTCAGCGCCGTCGCGAAATCATCCTGCGCCAGAACCTTTTTCATTCGATCGAGGTTGTTCATCAGGTTTACCGCCGTTGGCCGCGACGCCCGCAGGGTTTCAAGCGCCAGACCCAGCGCCTCGCGCCCTTCTCCACGCTCGGCCAGCAGCGCCAGCAGCAGGCTGGCGGAAAGACCAATCAGGGGCGCACCGCGCACGCGCAGGGCGTGGATATGCTCCACCAGCGAGGCCACCGTATCGGCAGGCAGCCAACATTTTTCCTGCGGCAGGGCCTGCTGATCCAGAATAAAAAGCTGATTGTCCGCTACCCGCAGGCTGGTGGTCTGTAATCTCTGCATGTCGTTAAATCCCTGTTGCGTTGTTGTGTCACATTGTGTCAGGATGTCGAACGGATGTATAGACGTCTGAATGGCTTTATAAACAGAATTTGAGGATAAAGACAATGTCGCAATACCGAACCTTCACCGCTTCAGACGCGGTGGCATACGCCCAACAATTTGGCGGACTTAACGATCCTTCCGCGCTGGTGGATGCCCAGGAGGTCGGCGACGGCAATCTTAACCTGGTCTTTAAGATTTTCGATAAGCAGGGCGTCAGCCGCATTATCGTTAAGCAGGCTCTGCCGTATGTGCGCTGCGTCGGCGAGTCATGGCCACTGACGCTGGATCGCGCCCGTCTCGAAGCCCAGACCCTGGTCGAACATTATCAACACTGCCCGCAGCATACGGTGCAAATTCTGCATTTCGATCCAGAACTGGCAGTGATGGTGATGGAAGATCTCTCCGACCATAAAATCTGGCGCGGAGAGCTGATTGGCAACATTTACTATCCGCAGGCCGCCCGCCAGCTCGGCGAATACCTGGCCCAGACCCTGTTCCACACCAGCGATTTTTATCTGCACCCGCATGATAAGAAAGCGATGGTGGGCCGCTTTATTAACCCGGAAATGTGCGAGATCACCGAAGATCTGTTCTTTAACGATCCCTATGTCGCGCACGAGCGTAATAACTATCCGGCCGCGCTGGAAAACGATGTTGCCGCCCTCCGCACTGATTCTCAGCTTCGTCTGGCAGTCGCCAGCCTTAAACATCGTTTCTTCGCCCATAGCGAAGCCCTGCTGCACGGGGATATCCACAGCGGCTCCCTGTTTGTGGCCGAAGGCAGCATGAAGGCAATCGACGCCGAGTTTGGCTATGTCGGCCCAATCGGTTTCGACATCGGCACCGCCATCGGCAACCTGCTGCTTAACTTCTGCGGCCTGCCGGGTCATATGGGCGTCCGCGATGCTGCCGCTGCCCGCGAGCAGCGTCTGACCGATATTCAGGAACTGTGGCACAGCTTTGCCGAACGCTTCCAGGCGCTGGCCTCGGAGAAAACCCGCGACGTCGCGCTGGCGTATCCGGGCTACGCGTCGGCGTTTCTGCAAAAAGTCTGGCACGATGCCATCGGCTTCTGTGGCACCGAGCTTATCCGCCGCAGCGTCGGTCTGTCCCACGTGGCCGATCTTGATACCATCAGCGATGAAGAGATGCGTCACGCCTGCCTGAAGCACGCGATTGCGCTGGGCAGAGCCCTGATTGTGATTGCTGAGCGGATTGATAACGTGGACGAGCTGATTGCCCGCGTGCGCCAGTACAGCTAAAGCGGCACAGAAACTTCCTCTCCTGGCGGAGAGGAAGCATTTTACTTACCCCAGATACTCAATCACCGACAGCCCGCCGTTATAGTCGGTGCTGTAGATAATCCCCTGCGCGTCAACAAACACATCGCAGGACTGAATAATCTGCGGACGGTTCGGCCGCGTATCCATCATCTTCTCAGGTGCCGCAGGCACCAGCGCACCCGTTTCAACCGGCCGATAAGGGTCGGTGATATCGTACGCCCGTACGCCCGCGTTCTGGTAAGTTGCAAAAATCAGCGTTGAGCTGACAAAACTGCCGGGACGGTTTTCATGCAGGTTGTGCGGCCCGAAGTGCGCGCCCTTCGCCACATAATCAATCTCATTCGGCTGCGGGAACGTAGAGATACTCACCGGGTTAGACGGCTCGCGAATATCGAACAGCCAGATCAGCTTCTCGCCGTCTTCCTGATTATCGAGCACCGCTTCATCCAGCACCACCAGCAGATCCCTGTCGGGTAGCGGCAGCGCGGTATGGGTACCGCCGCCGAATGGCGGGCTCCAGTTACGATGGCTGATAAGCTGCGGCTGACTGCGATCTTTTACGTCCAGAATCGTCAGGCCGCCGTCGCGCCAGCTACCGTAGGCGGTGTCGCCGCTGATAATGGCATGGTGCAGCGCATAGCGCTTACCTTCCGGCCATGATGGTGTTTCGCCTTCGGCCTGGTTCATCCCAGGCAGCCACCAGCGTCCGGCCACTTCCGGCCTGCGCGGGTCCGCCAGGTCGATAGTCAGGAAGATATAGTCCGTAAAGCCGTCGATCAACGCCGACACATAAGCCCAGCGTCCCCCCACGTACCAGATACGGTGAATACCGATGCCGTTCAGAGAGAGAAAGCTGATTTCGCGTGGCTTATCCGGCGTGGAGATATCGAAAATCCGCAGTCCGGCGCTCCAGCCTTTATCCTGCACGTCGCTGACCGTTTCACCGACCTGACGGGTGTAGTACACCTTCTCATCGGCAAAACGGGCATCGGCAAACAGATCCCGGGCGTTGATCACCAGCAGCAGATCGTCATGCGCCTGCAGATGCACATTCCAGGTACCCGGCGGTGCCGGCACATAGCCGGCAGCCTTTGGGTTCTTCGGATCGCGCACGTCGACAATAGAAAAGCCCTGCGACACCATATGCCCAATATAGGCAAAGCCACGATGGACCATCAGCTGCACGCCATCGGGGCGTCCGCCCTGATCGCTATGGCCAATCAGCCGCATATTGCGGCTGTATTCGGGACGCGGGAGTTCACTCGCCATGGGGCATCCTTATTTGTATTTGGCTTCCAGCGTGGCGAACCACGGCGCGATAAAGTCTTCGGTCTGACCCCAGCCCGGAATGATTTTCGCAAGCGACGCCACGTTTACCGCGCCGCCCTGGCTTGCCAGCAACGCCTGCGGAATAGCCGCCGCTTTAAAGTCGTAGGTCGCAGGAGTCTGCTCACCGGCAATCTTATTGGCAATCAGACGCACGTTGGTCGCGCCAATCAGCTTGGGATCGACCGCAACGCTCAGTTTCCACGGGCTGTTGGCTTCACGCATCAGCTGCAGATCCTGGTTGGAGACATCGATGCTGTAGAGTTTGATTTCGGTACGGCCATTCTCTTTCAGCGCTTTGTAAGCGCCCTGGCTAAAGGCATCCCATGTACCCCAGATTGCATCAATCTGCCCTTTCGGGTATTTCGCCAGCACCGCACCGACTTTGTTGGCGGTATCGCCCTGCACGTCAGAGGAGACCGCACCAATAGATTCCAGCTCTTTGATACCCGGATTCGCTTTCTGCAGCTCTTTCCATGCGGCCTGACGACGTTCCATCGGCGGGAAACCGGCGACCCACAGCTTGATGATATTCGCCTTGCCGTTAAAGTCTTTAATCAGCTGGCCTGCGGACAGGTTGGTCAGGGAAGCGTCATCCTGTTGGGTAACGGTCACGCCCGGAATATCGCCACTGACGGCGGTATCAAAGACAGAAACGGCAATCCCTGCATCACGCGCTTTTTTCACCAGTGCGGTGGAGTACGGATCGCGGCCCTGGGAAAGAATAATCCCGTCATACTTCTGGCTAATGGCCTGGTTAACGAAATCCTGGAATTTAGCATCGTCGCCGTTGCTCAGGAAGGTGCTGACCTTGAAGCCAAGCTTTTTCCCTTCCAGCACCGCACCGGAGACAAACTGGGTGGTGTTATCGTCGGAGCCGAGGTTACGAATGATCGCAATACGGATCTGACCGTCATGGTTGGCAATCCCGGCCGGAACCGGCGCAGGCGTGGCGGCGTGGCCCGGCAGCGCACTCAGTAAGCCCAGCGCCAGCAGTGACAGTGCTATCTTTTTCATGTTGTGTTTACCCTGTTGTTTATAATAATTAACGGCGCTGGAAATATGTCAAAGCCAAAGCGCCAGCCAGCACCAGCCCCTTGATGATATCCATTGCATAGTAAGGTACGGAGAGCATCACCAGTCCGTTGGAGAGCACGCCGAGGATCACCGCCCCCACCAGCGTACCCAGCGCATTTGGCTTGCCGGAACCGGCCAGCGAGAAACCAATCCACGCCGCCGCCACCGCATCCATCAGATAGCCACCGCCTGCGTTAACCTGCGAAGAGCCGATACGCGAAGCCAGCAGAATCCCGCCCAGACCGGCGAGCAGGGAGGCAATCACATAGGCCGCCACTTTATAGCGGACGGTGCGGATCCCGGAGAGACGCGCCGCTTCTGGGTTACCGCCGATGGCATACATCCGGCGACCGTGGGTGGTCAGGGACAGGCCAAGCTGCGCCACCACCGTCACCACCAGCATAATAATTACGATAGTCGGCACCTGGCCCAGCAGGCCAAAACCTTCAGGTATGACGCCTTCCGCCATCTCGCCGCTCGGCAGCACCATATTTTGCGTAATTGAACCGCCGTAGCTGTAGGTCATCGCCACGCCCTGAATCACAAACAGGCTCGCCAGCGTCGCCAGCATGTCAGGAATACGCAGCACAACAATCAGGAAGGCATTAAACAGGCCAATCAGCGTACAGAGCGCCAGAGTCACCAGAATGGCTTCGGTGGTACCAAAGCCGTGCCAGACAAACAGCGAGATCACCAGTGCATTCGCGAGCGATGCCGTCGAACCGACAGAGAGATCAAATCCGCCGACGGTCAGGGAAATCGACACGCCAATCGCAATCACCGTCACGATGGCAATGGAACGCAGAATATTGATGATATTAAAAGGGTCGAGAAAATTGTCTGAAGCGATACCAAAGATGGCGATCAACAGAACAACGGTCAGCAACATGCCCCATTTATAGAGAAAATCGAAAAATTGCTGACGGCCAGACGCCGCCGCATTCACTGAAAGGGCTTTGCTCACGCTGCCGTTCCTCCGGTCGAATAGTACAGTAAAGTCTCTTCGCGGGCGTCAGCGCCCGCAATCTCAGCCACGATGCGGCCATCCCACAACACACAAATTCGGTCGCACAGTCCGACCAGCTCGGCAAACTCGCCGGAGGCGTAAATAATGCCTTTGCCTTCACGGGCCAGGCCGTCAATCAGCTGGAACAGGTCGGTTTTGGCTTTGACGTCCACGCCTTTTGTCGGCTCGTCGAAAATCAGCACGTTGGCGTTGGCCCGCAGCCATTTGCCGATAGCCACCTTCTGCTGATTGCCGCCGGAGAGACGGCGCAGCGTCTGCCCCGGACCGGTGGTGCGGATCCCGACCCGGGCGATAACTTCCTGCGCCCAGCGCCAGGCCTGACGATGACCAAACAGGCTCCAGCGGGAAAAACTGGTATCGGCGCTGACGGAAAGGTTCATGCCGATCGACTCTTCGATAAAAATCCCCTCTTTACGCCGCTCTTCCGGCACCAGCGCCATGCCACGGGTCACGGAGTCCGCCGGATTATTGGGCAGCCAGGGCTGGCCGTTCAGCTCCCCACGGGTTACCCGGCTCTTTGTGGCGCCAAACAGGGCCTTGCAGAGCTCTGTTTTACCGGCACCCGCAAGCCCCGCAATACCCAGAATTTCACCTTTGCGCAGGCGCAGAGAGATATCCTGCAGCAGCCCGTCATCATGCAGGCCGTCAATATGTAACAGCGTTTCCTCGCCGTGCGGCGGACGGCGTGGCGGGTAGATATCGCTCAGCTCATGGCCGAGCATCTTTTCCACAATGGCTTCGCCGCTGAGGTCGGCCATCGGGCCGGTCTCAATCAGACGCCCGTCGCGCAGCACCGTCAGGGTGTCGCAAATCGCCTTCAGCTCATGGATTCGGTGGGAAATAAAGACCACGCCAATCCCCTGCGTCTGGAGGCGACGCACTACGGTGAATAAGCGCTCACTTTCATGCTGGTCGAGCGGCGCGGTTGGTTCATCGAGGATCAGGAAGCGGCAGTGATGGGACAGCGCCCGCGCCAGTAAAATTTGCTGCTTTTCCGCCAGGGAGCAGCTATCCACCTGACGGCGCACGTCGAAGCTCACATCCAGCTGCGCCAGCGCAGCCTTTGCCTGCTGACGTACCGTCGACCAGCTATAGCGATGGCCGGGTTCGGCCAGCCGGTCGAGCATAATATTTTCGGCAATGCTCAGGCCGGGGACCAGCGCCACATCGACTTCCTGCTGCACCAGATGGATCCCGTACTGCTTCGCATCACGCGGAGAGCGGATTGAGACCACCTGATTATTGATAGCGATCTCGCCTTCATAGTGATCGTGGGTGCCGCACAGCACCGCCATCAGGGTTGATTTTCCCGCGCCATTTGCGCCGGTCAGCGCATGGACAGAGCCACCTTTAATGTCGAAATCGACATGCGACAGCGCCCTGAAACCGGCAAAGGCCAGGTTTATTCCGCGCATGCTGAGGTGGTTAGCGCTCATGGCGACAAACTCCTGAATGAATGATTGATTTGATGAATTTTTCATAGCCCGACTTGACTGGCAATGACAGAAAAGGCATAAGATAAAGCTAAATAATCTTAGCCATCCGGACATCCAGACATACCATCGGGATAGCGATAATACACAAGGAACCAACAAATGAGCAACACCGAAATTCGCGTGGTGATCGGCCCGGCCAACTACTTCTCTCATCCGGGTAGTCTGGCGCGACTGAATGACTTCTTTACGGCCGATCAGCTCTCCCGGGCGGTGTGGATTTATGGCGAGCGCGCCTTTGCCGCCGCACGGCCTTATCTGCCGGAAAGCTTTGACCTGCCAGGCGCAAAACATCTGCCCTTTACCGGCCACTGCAGCGAAACGGACGTCGGTGAGCTGGTACGTAAAGCCGGGGATGACCGCGCTGTAGTGATTGGGATCGGCGGCGGCGCGCTGCTGGATACGGTAAAAGCGGTCGCCCGCCGCCTTGGTCTGCCGGTTGTTGCTATTCCCACTATCGCCGCCACCTGCGCCGCCTGGACACCGCTCTCTGTCTGGTACAACGATGCCGGTCAGGCTCTGCAGTTTGAAATTTTTGACGATGCAAACTTCCTGGTCCTGGTGGAGCCGGAAATTATCCTGGCCGCACCGGAGGAGTATTTGCTGGCGGGTATCGGCGATACCCTCGCGAAATGGTATGAAGCGGTGGTGCTGGCGCAGCAGCCGGAAAAACTGCCGCTAACCGTACGCCTGGGCATTAACGGCGCGCTGGCAATCCGCGATATTTTGCTGGAGAAAAGTGAGGCGGCGCTGGCGGACAAGCAACGCGGTGCGCTAACTCAGGATTTCAGCGACGTGGTGGACGCAATTATTGCCGGTGGCGGCATGGTGGGCGGTCTGGGCGAACGCTATACCCGCGTGGCTGCCGCTCATGCTGTGCACAACGGCCTGACGGTCCTGCCGCAGACGGATAAATTCCTCCACGGCACCAAAGTGGCCTACGGCATTCTGGTACAAAGCGCCCTGCTCGGCCAGGACGACGTGCTGGCGCAGCTGATTGCCGCTTACCAGCGCTTTAATCTGCCAACCACCCTTGCGGCACTGGAGGTGGATATCAATAATCACGCGGAGCTGGAGAAAGTGATTGCTCACACCCTGCGCCCGGTCGAGTCCATTCACTACCTGCCTGTCACTCTGACCCCGGAAAGCCTGCTTGCGGCCTTTGAGAAAGTCGAAACCTTTCAGGGCTGAGATCAGCAGCAGCGCGCGCCGTCTTTGCCGCCGTAGCGCGCGTCCTGGCGATCGCGGAAAAACGCCTCGTAGGTCATCGGCGTCTGGTCCGGGTGATTGATGCGCATATGCTCGACGTAGTTGTCGTAGTCGGGCACGCCAACCATCATCTTCGCCGCCTGACCCAAATATTTACCCGCTTTAGACAGTGTATCGAACATAGTGATCTCTCTGGTTATGCCCCCTCTTCCCGGCCGGGAAAAGAGGGCAATTGACTAGTGGGCGCTTTTCGCCTGCGCCACAATCTTATCAATGTTCTCAGGCATCGGCTCATACGGCGTCTCATTCGCCGTCGGCTGTCCCTCTTTCAGTGCCGCCAGGGCGGTCTTGATCGAGTACATCGCCAGTACCACGACCACCACCATAAAGAAGATGGTCAGCCCGGCATCGAGACGGTTATTGAACACCAGCTGTGTGAGCTGAGACTCAGTATACTGGGGGGGAATTGCCCCGCTGTCGATCATCGCCTGGAACTTATTGGCGATCGCCAGGAAGCCCACTTTCGCATCGCTGCTAAAGGCTTTCTGCCAGCCCGCGGTCAGAGTACAGATCAGCAGCCAGCTTGTTGGCAGCAATGCCACCCACGCGTAGCGCTGGCGCTTCATCTTGAAGAGGACAACCGCACAGAGCATCAGCGCCATACCCGCCAGCATCTGATTCGCAATACCGAACAGCGGCCACAGGGTGTTGATGCCCCCGAGCGGATCCACCACGCCCTGGTGCAGGAAATATCCCCACGCCAGCACGCACAGGGCCGTTGCCAGCAGGTTCGCGGGCAGCGAGTCGGTCCGTTTCAGATTCGGGTTAATCACCCCCAGCAAATCCTGGAGCATAAAGCGTGCCGCACGGGTGCCTGCATCGACCGCCGTCAGAATAAACAGGGCTTCAAACAGAATGGCAAAGTGATACCAGAATGAGACCTCCATCAGTCCACCGAAGGAGCCGTGCAGAATATAGGCCATTCCCACCGCCAGAGTCGGTGCCCCGCCTGCACGCGAAATAATCGACTGCTCGCCGACCTCACTGGCTATCTGGTGTAGCGTCTCCGGCGTCACGCTAAAGCCCCAGCCACTCACCACCTGAGCGGCAGACGCCACCACGTCAACGGTCCCTGCCGGAGCCAGCACCGCCATCGGGCTGTTCATGGCGAAGTAGACACCGGGATCGATAATACAGGCGGAAACCAGCGCCATAATCGCCACGAACGACTCCATCAGCATCCCGCCATAGCCGATAAAGCAGGCCTGGCCTTCACTGGCGAGCATTTTTGGGGTCGTGCCGGAGGAGATCAGCGCGTGGAAGCCCGACACCGCGCCGCAGGCAATAGTAATAAACAGGAACGGGAACAGGTTGCCTGTCCAGACCGGTCCAGTGCCGTCGATAAATTTGGTCATCGCAGGCATGGTCAGCGTCGGACGCATCACCAGGATACCGATCGCCAGCCCGATAATGGTCCCGATTTTCAGGAACGTAGAGAGATAATCACGCGGAGCCAGCAGCAGCCAGACCGGCAGCACCGCCGCGACAAAGCCGTAGCCCACCAGCATCCAGGTCAGCTGTACGCCGGTAAAGTCAAAGTATGGCGCCCAGGTTTCGCTTTCCGCCACCCAGCCGCCGGAAATAATGGCGAAGATCAGGAACACCAGCCCAATAACGGAAACCTCGCCGATACGCCCCGGCCGCAGATAGCGAATATAGATCCCCATAAAAATCGCCAGCGGAATTGTAAAGGCCACGGTGTAGGTTCCCCACGGACTGTGGGTCAGCGCTTTCACCACGATCATCGCCAGCACCGCGAGGATAATCACCATAATCATAAAGCAGGCCACCAGCGCGATAACCCCGGCGGTAGGCCCCATTTCGGTTTTCACCAGCTCGCCGAGAGAACGCCCGTCGCGACGGGTGGAAACAAACAGCACCATAAAGTCCTGCACCGCACCGGCCAGCACTACCCCGGCAAGGATCCACAGCATCCCTGGCAAATAGCCCATCTGTGCAGCCAGCACCGGCCCGACCAGCGGTCCGGCTCCGGCAATCGCGGCAAAGTGGTGGCCGAACAGCACTTTCTTGTCGGTCGGCACATAGTCGAGGCCGTCGTTATGCCGCACCGCAGGCGTCATTCGTGTCGGGTCAACGCCCAGCACGTTTTTAGCGATATAGAGACCATAGAAACGATAGGCAATCAGGTAGATACAGACCGCCGCCACAACAATCCACAAGGCGTTGATTTGTTCGCCCCGGTTAAGGGCTATATAGCCCAGGGCAAAAGCACCGATAACCGCCAGCACTGCCCATATAAGGTATTTCCCTGCGTTATTCATGATGGTGCCCCGCTCAAGGATCGATAAGAATGTTACATTTTGTTTCTAGATCATTCAGCATGATTTAACAACTTATATACATAACGAAACAACAAGAAAATCGGGGATTTACATCACAGTGTTAACGGGATCACTTCCAGGAAGTTAAACGGATGAAAAAAGCAGGAGGAGAAGTGACCCTCGCCAGAAAGACGAGGGTATAAGATCAGCCCATTACCGCAGTACTAAGACGGCAGGTACAGCAGCGACGTCCCTGCTCGTCAAAGACCACGATTTCCCAGCTCTGACTCTGACGTCCGAGATGCAGCGGCTGGCAAACGCCGCGCACTTTGCCCTGAGATACCGGGCGATGGTGGCTGGCATTAAGCTCGGTCCCCACCACGCACTGGCCTTCGCGGGTCATCAGGTAGCCCGCCATCGACCCCAGCGTTTCCGCCAGCGCCGCCGACGCCCCACCATGTAGCAGGCCGAACGGCTGATGGGTGCGGCTGTCTACCGGCATCTCGGCTTCCAGCGTATCGTCGCCGATCCGCGTATAGACAATGCCCAGATGGGCCACCATCGTGTTCAGGCTGGTGGCATTCAGTTCCTCAAGGGAGAGATGACGTTTCCAGATCATCAGGCCCCCAGCGTCGAGCCGCCGTCCACCACGATATCCTGCAGCGTGATATGGCTGGCGTGGTCTGAGGCGAGGAACAGCACCGTACTGGCGATCTCCTGCGGACGTGCGATTTTACCCAGCGGAATACCCAGCTTAAACTGCTCGCCAAAGCCGCGAATACGCCGTTGCTCAGCATCGTCGCTGGTCCACAGCGTGCGCTGCATATCCGTGTCGGTTGAGCCTGGAGAGACCAGGTTGCAGCGCACCCGCGCCGCCGACAGTTCGAGGCCAACGGTCAGGGCCAGGCTTTTCAGCGCCGCCTTCGAGGCACCGTAGGCGCTCATCCCCAGACGTGGCGTATGGGCCGCATCGGACGAAACGGTCACAATCGCCCCGCCCTGCTGACGACGGAACTGCGGGATCGTCTGCTGGAAAAGATTAAACGCACCACCCACGTTAACGGCAAAGGTCTGCTGCCAGGCTTGTGCCGTCAGCGCCTCGGTCGGCCCCATATGCAGGATCCCGGCGGCGTTAACCAGCACGTCGAGCCGGGTCAGGTTTGCCAGCAGACGGCCGCAAACCTCTGCAACCTGGTCGGCATCGGCGATATCCAGTTGCTCGGTGGCAAAAGGATAGTCCTGCTGACCAAAAGCGAGATCGAAACCGGTGACGCTGGCACCAGCCTCGCTAAAGGCTAATGCTGTGGCATAGCCGATGCCTTTACCGGCCCCGGTCACCCACACCGTTTTGCCGGTAAAATCGAAACCGGACATTACTTCACCTCGCGGGAGAGCAGCGCCCACCAGGCATCGATTGACGGGTTTTTTGCCAGCATCACAAAATCGATATCGGCGAACGCTTTGCGCCAGCGGGCGGCCAGCGCCATCATGCGCACGGAATCGAGTCCGTAGTCGATCAGGTTTTCATCATCCATCGGCTCGTCGGACTCATCGAGCAGAGGCAGGATTAACGCACGCAGCGCGGCTTTGCTGGTCGGGACCGGCAACAGTTCTTCAGTCATCACTACTCTCCCGGAACGCCCGGCTACGTATTTAAGGGCCATCAGATGCTCTTCGCGGCTGAAATCCGCCAGCGCATCGGCAACCATAAAGGGTTTGATATCACGCATAAATGCGTCGGTGGCGGTGGTCATGCAGCCGATATGAGCGTAAACGCCGGTGATCAGCAGCTGGTTGCGGCCGGTCTCTTTCAGCATCTCCTCCAGCGGCGAGCGGTGGAAGGCGCTGTAGCGCCATTTCACCAGCACCGTATCGGCGTCATCCGGGGCCAGAGCCGCAACGACCTTCTGCTGTTCCGGAGAACGGGTCAGGCCCGGTCCCCACATATCGTTCAGCAGGGCACGGTCTTCATCGCTCTGCTCTTTCGGCTGAGCGGTGTAGTACACCGGGATATTATGCTGTTTGCAGAACTGACGCAGGGTGGCAATATTGGCGACCACCTTCTCCATCATTTCGCAGTTTTCGCCCCAGAAGCTGACGAAATAATCCTGCATATCGTGGATCAGCAGCGCGGCGCGCTCAGGCTCAAAGGCCCAGCTGACTTTGTTTTGCGGAATGTCCGCTGCATCCGGCAGCGCGTAAGCCTGCAGCTTCGGAATGGCCATCTTCTCTTCTCCTTCAGGCCAGCGGGCGGTCAGCCAGCCGCTGGCGTAATTGTTTCTTATCCACTTTGCCGACCGGCGTCAGCGGTAGCTCATCCACGCATTCGACGCGATCCGGCAATTTAAATTCGGCGATCCCCTGCTGACGCAGGAAACGGCGCACGTCCACGGGACGCAGAGGCGCGTTAACCACCAGGAAAGCACAGCTTTTTTCACCCAGCAGGCTATCTTCCATACTGACCAGCGCGGCATGGACCACCGACTCGTGACGCAGAAGCAGGTTTTCAATCTCTTCGGCGGCGATCTTCTCTCCGCCGCGGTTGATCTGATCCTTCTCACGCCCCTGGACGGTGATATAGCCCTGCTCATCAATGGCGATCAGATCGCCGGAGCAGTAAAACCCGTTGGCATCAAACGCCTGAGCATTATGCTGCGGACTATTGAAATAGCCCCGGAAGGTGTACGGGCCGCGAGTCATCAGACGCCCCACTTCTCCCGCGGGGAGCGGGTTACCCTGCTCATCGGCGACCCAGACTTCATCGTCCGGGCTCATCGGACGGCCCTGGGTGTTATTGATTTTCTCCGGTGTATCGTCGAGCGCGGTGTAGTTCACCAGCCCCTCGGCCATGCCAAATACCTGCTGAAGCTGGCAGCCAATCTCCTGCGGAATACGGGCGGCAAGGGTAGCGGAAAGCCGCGCCCCGCCAACCTGCAGCAGCGTCAGGGTACGCAGTTGCTGATTGCTGCCCCACTCGGCAATCGCCTGTAGCCACAGGCTGACCGCAGGCGGCACCAGCGCGGTGACCGTAATCTGATGCTGTTCGATCAGCGGGAAACAGAGCGTGGCGCTCGGATCCGCTGCCAGCACCACGCAGCCACCGGCAAGAAACACGCCCAGCGCGCCGGGAGAGCTCATCGGGTAGTTATGAGCCGCCGGGAGCGCGCACAGATAGCGGGTCTGCGCCGTGAAATGGCACACCTCGTTACTGCGGCGGATACTGTAGTAGTAATCGTTATGGGTGCGCGGGATCAGCTTAGGCGTGCCGGTACTGCCGCCAGAGAGCTGGAAAAACGCCACCTCATCGGCAGGCGTGGGCGTTGCGATCGGGATCGCTGCCGGTTCGGCGATCGCCGACTCCAGGGCGTGCTCGCCGCTATCGCCGCGCAGCAGCACCACGCGGACAGAGCGATGTTCAGCGACAAACTGATTGAGAAACTCATCGCTTCCAAACAGAGCATGCGCGCGATCGGCAATCAGCAGGGCCGGTTCGATTTGCGTGGCGTAGGCGTTCAGCTCGTTACGCTGATGGCTGAACAGCGCATTGACCGGCACAATACCGGCTTTCAGCAGCGCAAACAGGGTCACGTAAAATTCCGCGACGTTACCCAGCTGCACCAGCGCCGTTTCACCGGACTGAACGCCCTGCTGCAGAAGTGAGGCCGCCAGGTTATCCGCCTCACGATTAAGCTGGCGGTAGCTGTACTGGCGTTCACCGTCGATCAGCGCCGTCTCGTCGCTATCGGCATGGCGCGTCAGAATATCGCTGAGCGGTAAATCCTGCCAGTAACCTTTCTCACGATAGCGCGCCGCAAATTCGTCGGGCCAGCGGGTAAAGGGAAGGGTCATTATTGCTCCTTACTGCAATCCAAAAACATTAAGCATGGTCGAGAGTTTGACGCCGGTTTCACGCCATTCAGCGGCCGGGGAAGAAGCAGGAACAATCCCGGCTCCCGCAAACAGACGCACCCGCTTTTCATACAGCCGTGCACAGCGGATCGTCACCACCCACTCGCCGTTACCTTCGGCGTCACACCAGCCGACAATGCCGCCGAAAAGTTCGCGGTCGAACGGCTCAAGCTGCGTAATCAGAGATTTAGCGGCTTCATGGGGGAAACCGCTCAGGGCCGGCGTCGGATGCAGCAGACAGGCCAGCGTCAGGGCATTCTCGCCGTCCAGGGCCTGGCCTTCAATGGGCGTCGCCAGATGCCAGAGCGTCGGCGTGGTGATGAGCTGCGGAGAATCCGGCAGGGTCAGCTGAGCGCTGCGGGCCGAAAGCTGTGTGCGCATGGCCTGGGTCACCAGATCATGCTCGTGGCGATCCTTTTCTGAAGCCAGCAGCTTATTGCCCGCCTCGCGATCCAGCATATCGTCCGGCTGACGACGGGCAGAACCCGCCAGCGGCAGAGAGCTGAAGACATCGCCTTCTTTACGCAGCAGCAGTTCCGGGCTGGCGCCCAGCAGAACGCTGCCATCAGGGAGCGGAACATGGAAATTAAAGCTGGCCGGGTTCTGAGCGATCAGTCGCTCCAGCAGAGCGCCACTGTTAATTTTCTCGGCGGTGGTGATGTCGTTCAGGCGCGACAGCACCACTTTGTTCACCTGCGGCGTCGCGGTCAGGCGTGCGGCCTCTTCCACCATCGCCATAAACTGCGCCTGCTCTGGGATTGCGGTGCGCGCAGTGACATTCAGCTGCGTTCCGGCAACATAGCGCGATGAGCGCTGTTTATCCGGCCGCGAGAAGGCCTCACTGCTTTCCGGGATAAACAGCGCGGAAGGCTGGGTGGTATCAAAAGGTATCGCCCCGACCATCACCGGATTTTTAATTCCGGCGCTTTTGGCTTCGTTAAACGCCTGGGTCAGTTTTTGCTGGAACAGACTGTTGCGGTCGTCCCCGCCTGCGGCAGGTTCAGAAAAACGCGCGAAACAGCCCGAAGTTGTAAAACTGCGGAACGGCGACATAAAGAAGAAGCTGTCTGACGGCAGAAGCGCCGATGTCTGCTGTATTTCCTCTGCCACTGAGGTCTCCATACTATCCTCCGAAAAGATACTTAAGAATAATTATCATTTCTATTTAGCCGCTAACCTAAAAGTAAACACTGCCCGTGTCAACAGCGCGCAGTGCGCTTATAGCGGTAATGCTTGCATCCACAGGATACAACACTGAAAATGAGACGCATTAACCTCAACAAAAACAGGATGCCGCCCCGTGACATTTCGTTCGTTTTGCCATCAGGTTGTGCTGATATCGGCGTTTCTCATTTCAGGATTAAACTCAGCGCAGGCCGCCGACTGGCCGCGCCAGGTCACCGATAGCCGGGGTACGCATACCCTCGAACAAAAACCGATGCGGATTGTGTCCACCAGCGTGACGCTGACCGGCTCGCTGCTGGCGATTGATGCGCCGGTCGTCGCCAGCGGTGCCACCACGCCGGGTAACCGCTTCGCCGACGACCAGGGCTTCCTGCGTCAGTGGGGCGATATCGCCAAATCACGTCAGCTGGCCCGGCTCTATATCGGCGAGCCCAGCGCCGAAGCCGTCGCGGCGCAAATGCCGGACCTGATCCTGATTAGCGCGACCGGCGGTGACTCCGCGCTGGCATTGTACGATCAGCTCTCCACTATCGCCCCGACGCTTATCGTCAACTATGACGATAAAAGCTGGCAGGAGTTACTGACTCAGCTCGGCACTATCACCGGCCAGGAAAAGCAGGCCGCCGCGCGGATAGCCAGCTTCGATAAACAGCTGGCCGAGGTTAAGCAGCGAATGACGCTGCCGCCGCAGCCGGTCAGCGCGCTGGTCTACGTTGCTGCCGCCCACGGGGCTAACCTGTGGACCGCAGAATCGGCCCAGGGCAAGCTGCTGGAGCAGCTCGGTTTCTCCATCGCCACCCTGCCCGCCGGACTCACCACCAGCAAAAGCCAGGGCAAGCGTCATGACATTATCCAGCTTGGCGGCGAAAACCTGGCGGCCGGGCTGAACGGCCAGACCCTGCTGCTGTTTGCCGGTGACGAGAAAGACGCCAGCGCGGTGTACGCCAATCCGCTGCTTGCCCACCTGCCACCGGTCGCGGAAAAGCGGGTTTATGCGCTCGGCACCGAAACCTTCCGTCTTGACTACTACAGCGCCACCCTGCTGCTACAGCGGCTGGCAACGCTGTTTGGTTAATTAACTTTCAGACGCCTCCACCACCGGAGGCGTCTGGCGAAAACGTCGCAGCTCTCCGAGCACCACCAGCAGTATCAGTCCCACCAGCATCAGACTCATGCCACCCACGCTTGCCGACGCTACCGGCGTCATTATCGCCCCGAGGCCGCCCAGCACCGCCGCGCCAATGGCGTCACCGGTCACGTTCTGCGCCGTCCAGAGTCCGTTAATACGCCCGAGCATCGCCTCCGGGGTCTGGGTCTGCAGCATTGTATATTGCAGCAGGGAGCTGACCGCGCTCAGCCAGCCAAACAGCGCCAGACACAAAACGCCCAGCGCCCAGACGGGCATCAGGCCAAACAGCGCGATGGTCAGAAACGAGCCCACCGTCGCCAGCAGCATCACTAAACCCGGACGCGAATGATGAGCCAGGTTGCCGCTGGTCAGGGCACCCAGCGCCGCACCGAGCGGAATAGCGGCGTACAGAAAACCAATCTGCGCGGCGGACATCTGCCAGTTCTGCGCCAGGGCCGGATAGAGCACACGGACCGCGCTGGCCATGGTCAGCAGACCGCCCAGCAGAGCGATACCACCCACCAGCGGGTTTTGCAGCAGAAAACGAAATGCCGTCAGCAGCGAAGTCAACGGATGCTCGCGCTGCTGCGGCGGTGGCGGTAATAACGGCAGCGACAGCAGCGGCAACAGAGTAATAAAGGTTCCGATAGCCGCCAGACCATAGTTCAGGGAGACGTCACCGCTGGCCAGCAGCAGGCCGCCGAGCATAGGTGAAATGACCGAGCCGAGGCGTACCGTCAGCATGGTGATCGCCCCCGCCTGCATCAGATTCTCACGGCCAACAATCGCCGGAGTCGCGGCCAGCAGCGCGGTAACGCCGAGAGAGGCGAAGAACCCATCCCATATCCCCAGCAGATAGATTGCCAGCAGGGAAGGCTCCGGCAGCTGGGCGTTAAGCCACAGGCCGATAAAGCCGATGCCGCAGGTGCCCCGGGAGATCAGGATCAGTTTTTTGCGTTCCAGACGGTCGGCAAGCACGCCACCGGCCATCAGGCCAATAAACATGGTGCCCCCGGTCAGGGTCACCGCGAGGCCGACCTGCCAGGTTGACTGGGTCATCGCCTGGATCTGTACCGGCACGGCAACGCCCAGTAACCCCAGAGACACGATGGAAATAAAACGGGCAAGGAACACGGCGCGAAATGCCGGATGCGTTTGTAAGAGGCTGAGATTGAGCAGCCAGGATTGTCGGTTCATTACAACGCCTTAATACGAACTTTTATTACCAGGTCAGAGGGCGCACATGCTACCATAAACGCACTGAATCGATAACGATAATTAGAATCATTAGCGTACACACCCGAAGATGACGCCGTGTACGTCAGGGAAGTTGTTATGTCATTGACCCCCTCCGCGGCTCGCGCACTTGCCCTGCCCGGCTTAATTCTGCTGTTACTCATTGCTGTCGTTCTGAGCCTGCTGATTGGCGCAAAATCGCTGCCGTTTACCGTGGTGGCAGATGCGTTTATCGGCACTTGCCAGAGCGCGGACTGCACCATCGTGCTCGATGCACGTCTGCCCCGTACCCTTGCCGGTTTGCTGGCCGGTGCGGCCCTCGGCCTGGCCGGTGCGCTGATGCAAAGCCTGACCCGTAACCCGCTGGCCGATCCAGGCGTCCTTGGCGTCAATGCCGGGGCAAGCTTTGCTATCGTCCTCGGCGCGGCACTGCTTGGGATCTCCTCTCCCCAGGAACAGCTTCTTCTCGCTTTCTGCGGCGCGCTGGCCGCGTCGCTGCTGGTGGCCCTGACAGGCAGCCAGGGTGGCGGTCAGCTTAGCCCGGTTCGTCTTACCCTCGCGGGCGTTGCCCTCGGTGCGGTGCTGGAAGGACTCTCCAGCGGTATCGCCCTGCTCAATCCCGTGGTCTACGACCAGCTGCGCTTCTGGCAGGCCGGATCGCTGGATATTCGTACCCTGGAAACATTGAAAGTAGTGGTCGTCCCGATCCTCGTCGCGGGCACAGTGGCGCTGATGCTCAGCCGGTCGTTAAACAGCCTGAGTCTCGGCAGCGATACGGCGACGGCATTGGGGAGTAAAGTCGCACGCACGCAGCTCATCGGCCTGCTGGTGATAACGGTCCTGTGCGGCTCCGCCACCGCAGTTGTCGGGCCGATTGCCTTTATCGGCCTGATGATGCCGCATATGGCGCGCTGGATGGTCGGCGCCGATCACCGGTGGTCTCTGCCGGTCACGCTGTTGGCAACACCTGCCCTGCTGCTGTTTGCCGATATTCTTGGTCGCCTGCTGGTGCCTGGCGAACTGCGGGTTTCCGTGGTCAGCGCCTTCCTCGGCGCACCGGTTCTGATCTGGCTGGTACGTCGCCAGCGTAAAGGAGGTGGTGCATGATGCCCGTCTCACGACGTTTGCTGACCAGTTGCCTGCTGCTGATCGTTACCGCCCTGGTGCTTGTGGTGTGGAGCCTGCAGCGCGGCGCGGTCAATCTGGAGTTAGGCCAGGTGCTGGCAGCCCTGACAGGCGAGGCTCCGCGCAACATGATTCTTGTGGTCACGGAGTGGCGTCTCCCCCGTGCCCTGATGGCGGTGCTGATTGGCGCCGCGCTTGGCGTCAGTGGCGCCATTTTCCAGTCTTTGATGCGCAACCCGCTCGGTAGCCCGGATGTGATGGGCTTTAATACCGGCGCATGGAGCGGTGTGCTGGTGGCGATGGTGCTGTTTGGTCAGCACCTTACCGCCATTGCTTTTGCGGCGATGGCAGGCGGCATTCTGACCTCGCTGCTGGTCTGGCTGCTGGCCTGGCGTAACGGGATCGAAACCTTCCGCCTGATCATTATCGGGATTGGTATTCGCGCCATGCTGGTGGCGTTTAATACCTGGCTTCTGCTGCACGCCTCGCTGGAAACGGCGGTCACTGCCGGACTGTGGAATGCCGGGTCGCTAAACGGCCTGACCTGGGCTAAGACCTGGCCTTCCGCGCCGCTGCTCCTGCTGATGCTGGTCTTTTCCGGGCTGCTGGTCAGACGCCTGCGGCTGCTGGAGATGGGTGACGACAGCGCCTGCGCCCTCGGCGTAAGCGTGGAGCGTTCCCGACTCCTGCTGATGCTGGTGGCCGTTGTGCTGACCGCCGCCTCTACCGCGCTGGCCGGTCCAATTTCGTTTATTGCGCTGGTGGCCCCGCATATCGCCCGGCGTCTCAGCGGCACGGCGCGCTGGGGACTGACGCAGTCTGCGCTGTGTGGTGCCGTGCTGCTGTTGCTGGCTGATATTGCCGCCCAGCAGGCGTTTATGCCGTATCAACTTCCGGTTGGCGTCGTCACCGTCAGCCTGGGAGGTATCTACCTTATTGTGCTGTTAATTCAGGAGTCCCGTAAAAAATGACCGCGACCGTAGCCCGCTTACATGGCGATAGCTTAACGCTCGGCTATGGCAAGAAGACCATTGCCGAGTCGCTCTCCGTCACCATTCCCGATGGTCATTTTACGGCAATTATCGGTCCCAACGGCTGCGGTAAGTCGACCCTGCTGCGCACCTTGAGTCGTCTGATGACGCCGCTGGAAGGCAGCGTCTGGCTCGATGGCGAACTGATTCAGAATTACGCCAGCAAAGAGGTGGCGCGGCGGATTGGCCTGCTGGCGCAGAACGCCACCACGCCCGGCGATATTACGGTTCAGGAACTGGTGTCACGCGGACGCTATCCACACCAGCCGCTGTTTGCACGCTGGCGTGAAGAGGATGAGCAGGCCGTCAAACGTGCGATGACCGCCACCGGCATCACCGATCTGGCGAATCGCAGCGTGGATACGCTCTCCGGAGGACAGCGCCAGCGGGTATGGATAGCCATGGTCCTGGCCCAGGAAACGTCGATTATGCTGCTCGACGAACCCACCACCTGGCTCGATATCGGCCATCAGATTGATTTGCTGGAGTTACTGAGCGAACTGAATCGCGAACAAGGTTATACCCTGGCCGCCGTGCTGCACGACCTTAACCAGGCCTGCCGCTACGCCACCCATCTTATCGCCCTGCGCGACGGCAAAATCGTGGCACAGGGTGCGCCAAAAGAGATTGTCACGGCGGAGCTGATTGAAGCCATATACGGTTTACGCTGCACCATTATCGACGATCCTGTAGCGCATACGCCGCTGGTGGTGCCGCTGGGACGGCGGGGATAATCCCTCTCCGATCGAGAGGGATTCTGTGCTTAATCCAACAGTTCCCGCAACTGTGGCCCAATGGTTTCAAACGCTTGCGGTGAGATAATATCTACGTGGGCGCAGTCCTGGGTATAGACCTCCAGCTCACCCACCCACGGGCCCCAGGCGCGATGCGGATTCATTCCGGCGGGTAGCGTGCGCTCGGCGACAAAGAGCGTGGCTTTGCCATCGAAAGGCTGGCTGTGGGCCGTGGTCAGCAGACGGACCGCATCGGCATAGTTCCCTTCAATAGCGTTAAACAGCTCGCTGCTGCCCTGCCCCTGTTGGGCGGCGATAAAGGCCTCGCGTTCGCGGGCGATCTCCTCCAGCACGGCAGGATCCAGTCCGTTAGCCTCTTTTTCCGCCCAGTTCTGCGTTTCCGGTGGCCAGGTATCCAGCAGTCCTAAGAAGGCAACCTCTTCTCCACGCGCCCGCAGACGGGCGGCAATGCCCTGAGCGAGCGTCCCGCCGAGAGAGTAGCCGAACAGGTAGTACGGCCCGTGCGGCTGGATCGCCAACAACGTTGCCAGATGCTGCTCGCAGACCGCATCCAGCGTGGCTGCGGTCTCCATCGGCCCGTTGGGGCGCGGAGACTGAATCCCGGTGATCGACCAGCGCGGGCTGAGGTAGCGTGCCAGGACGCTGAACTGCCAGGCAAAGCCGGAGGCCGGGTGGAAGCAGAACAGGGTCGGACCGCTGCTTTCCCGCAGGGGCAGCAGCGTCTCATAACCCAGGCGACGGGTCTGCTCATCGCTAAGATCGGACGCCAGCAGCGCCGAAAGCTTCGCCACCGTCGAGGCAACCATGACCTGCCCCGGCGTAACCTGTCGCGCAAACTGGCGGCTCAGCATCGCCGCCAGACGCATTGCCAGCAGGGAGTGCCCGCCAAGGGCAAAGAAATCAGCTTCAATATCCTGCACCTCACAGCCCAGAAGCTGACTAAAGGCGTCGGCAACCTGGGTTTCCGTGCCCGGCAGCGGAGCGCGACCTGAAGTAGCGGACGTCAACTGCGGGAGCGGGAGCGCCTTACGATCCAGCTTGCCGTTGGCGCTCAGAGGCAGTTCACTCAGCTGGAGCAGCACCACTGGCACCATATGCGGAGGCAGCTGTTGGCGCAGCTGTTCCTGCAGCGGTTCCAGCGCTATCGGTAAACCAGAGTCGGAGACCACATAGCCCACCAGCTGGCGCGCATCGCCGCCGGTGGCCGCCGCCTGATTAAACACGCAGGCGTGGGTCACCGCCTGGGCCACGCCCGGCAGCGACTGCATTGCCCGGTCGATCTCGCCCAGTTCAATACGCTGGCCACGAATTTTTAACTGATCGTCACTGCGGCCCAGGTATTCCACCGCGCCGTTCTCCAGCCAGCGCGCCACGTCCCCGGTGCGGTACATCCGCTCGCCGGGCGCGAAAGGATCGGCAATAAAGCGGCTGGCGGTGAGATCCGGTCGGCCAAGGTAGCCCTGGGCCAGCTGGATGCCGGTCAGATAGAGATCCCCTGCCACGCCAGGCGGCACCGGATGCATCATGGCATCGAGGATCCTCAGGCCGGTATTCCACACCGGGAAGCCAATCGGCACACTATTTCCGGTCACCGCCGCCAGCGTCTCGCCAAAAGCCGGATACCAGCTGACATCCACCGCCGCTTCCGTCGGCCCGTACAGGTTGTGCAGCGGCGCGCCGGTTAACTGCTCCCACTCCCGGCACAGATCCGTCGGTAGCGCTTCACCGCTGCAGAATACCCGCTGCAGCGTCCGGCAGCTTTTAGCGCTTTCCGGCGTCAGGGAGGCGACAAAGGCCGCCAGCATGGAAGGCACAAAGTGGGTGGTGGTCACGCCATAGCGGGCAAAGAATTCCTGCATTGCCAGCGGATCGCGATGCGCCTCCGGCTCGGCCATTACCAGCTTAGCCCCGGCGATAAACGGCCAGAAGAATTCCCAGACGGAGACGTCAAAGCTGCACGGCGTTTTCTGTGCGACCACGTCTGCCGCCGTCAGCGGATAGTGATCCTGCATCCACAGCAGGCGGTTAACGATGGCGGTCTGGCCGACCATTACCCCTTTTGGCCTGCCGGTCGAGCCGGAGGTGAAAATAATATAAGCGGTATGCTCAGGACGGGAGAGCGCGACAGATGTCGTCTCTTCAACCGGCAGCGGTGCGCTGTAGCAAAGGCTGTCGAGACCCGGAATATCGCTAAAGCGATCCTGCTGATCTTCAGAGGTGATCAGCAGAGAAGGCTTCGCATCCTCCAGCATCATACGCAGACGGTCGTCCGGATAGCCGGTATCGAGCGGAAGCCAGGCAGCACCGGCTTCAACAATGCCGTGCAGGGCCAGGGTTAAAAAGACCGAGCGCGGCAGCGCAACAGCCACACTCTCGCCGGGACGCACGCCCCGCGCACGCAGCAGCCGAGCCAGGGCCTGCACCTGCTGGCGCATCTCCCGATAGCTAAAGGAAAAATGGGCATCCGCAAGCGCCGTTGCATCCGGCGTTTTTTGCGTCTGCTTCGCCACCAGGCTGCTGAGCGTCTCCGTCGGCAGCATCACGGCAGTATCGTTAATCCGCGCCAGATGATGATGTTCCTCTGCACTAAGCAGATCTGCATCGCCACAGCGCAGCTGAGGATCGGCGGCAAACTGCTGAACCAGCTGCGTAAGGCGCTGCGCATGGCCCACCAGCGTCGCTTCATCATAGCGGGCCTTGTTGGCCAGCAGCTCGATGGTCAACCCGCCCTGCTCATCAGGGAACAGCGCCATTTCCAGATCGTTAACCGGTCCGGTGGCCAGGGTGTGGGTGACGGCGCTTATGCCATCGAGATCGAGCTGATAATCAAAGACTTTGATATTGAGCACCGGTCCGAACAGCGGTTCGTCTCCGGCCGGTCTGCCGCTGTCGCGGACAATCTGCTCGGCATCATAGCGTTGATGACGGCGCATTTTTTTCAGCTGTCCGGCCAGGCTGGCGGCCAGCTGTGAGAGGGTCGCGGCAGGATCGATATGCACAGCGAGAGGCAGAACGTTCAGTACCGGTCCGGTGGCGCACAGCGCCGCCGAGCCCATACGGCGCATAAAGATAAATCCAGCGGCGTAATCGTTGCGTCCGCACAGGCGCCCCAGCCAGAGAGAGGCCAGCGCCAGCGCCAGATCCGCGGGCTGACTGCCAGGTGCGGCGGCGGCCAGCTGGCTGAAGGCGTGCCGGTCAGCGCTGAGTTTAAGGCGCAGAATATCGGTCGTGGCCGCGCGTCCCGGCAGCGGACTGGTGGAGAGCGAAGCCGGCGGCGGCAGCAGACGGCGCTGCTCTGCCCAGAACGCCCCGTCGCGGGCGTAAGCCTCGCCGGTGCGATAGCGCTGGTACTCCTCCACCACCTCCGCAAAGGGAGTAAAGGGTGAGGCGGGTGTCGATTCCTGACGACGCCATGCCTGATAAATTGCGGCGATCTGGCGGGTAATGGCCGGGAAACTGAAACCATCCACGACTAAATGGTGATAACGCTGATACCAGTACCAGCGGTTATCCGCCACCTGCAACAGCTGATGGAAGACCAGCGGCTTACCGCTGTCCACGCGCAGATCCTGGTTCAGATCGGCCTGCATCAGGGCCAGCGCCGCCGCGTGAGCATCGTGATGGCGACGCAGATCCGTAAGCTGCGGCGCAGCGAAGGTCAGCGTCTCATCCACCCACTGCCACACTTCCCCGTCATCCTCAGCAAAACGCATGCTCAGGGTATCGGCCTGCGCCACTCCGGCGACGATGGCCTTCGCCAGCAGTGCTGCGTCCAGCTCGCCGGTCAGTTCAACGTAGTGGGCCACGCTCCAGGCATTGGGCAGAGAAGAGAGTTTTTCCGCCATCCAGATCCCGGGCTGGGCTGCAACTAACGGCATCCGAATACTCACTGGGCCACCTCCTGCTGTGCATAGTGGGAAGGGCGCAGGGTTTGCCAGTGCGTCTCCAGCCACTGCTGGCAGGCCTCAGCCGACTGCGGCTCACACACTATTTGCCAGCCTTCCGGCAGCGCGCACTGTTGCGGCCACAGGCTGAACTGCTGCTGCCCGTTTTGCAGCAGGTAAAATTGCCCCTGCAGATCGTCGAAGGGATTACTGAATTGCATACCACACTCCTGTGTTCAGTCCTGGCTGTTATCAGGCGCAAGAAGCGGCTGCCAGAGGCTAATTAGCCCCGCAGTCAGCCCGCCACGCCAGCACAGCGCATCGTGTCCGCCATCTACTTCACGCCAGGTAAGCGACCGCTGCGACGGCTGCAACAGGGAAAAGAGTGTCTGGTTGGCACGGAAAATAATCGGTTCTCTGGCACCCGCTTCCAGCACGATGCGCAGCGGCGGCGGCTGTAGCTCGCCGCTGGCCAGCTGGCGCGGGATCTCGCCCTGCTGATGGTTGCCACGGTTTGGCCACCAGTAGGATCCGGACTGGCTCAGCACACAGCCAAAGCGTTCGGGCCAGTGCAGACCGGCGTACATTGCCGCCAGTCCGCCAAAGCTCTGCCCGGCCACGAGGGTACGTTCGGGAAGAGAACTAAAGGGTGTCTGCGCCTGAATCATCGGCAGCAGCTCTTCCTGAACGGCGAGCCAGAACTCGGGGTTGCAGGGCAGCTCTTCGCTGCGATGGGCCGTGTCGATAACGTCAATCAGCAGATAGACCGCAGGCGGCAGCCTGCCTTCGCGGGTCAGGCTGGCGAGGGCGGGCCAGACCGGCATGCTTTCCGCCCAGAACTGCCCGTCAAGCAGCAGCGCCAACGGGCGATCTTCGGGCTGCGCGTCGCCGGTGGTAAAGATCCATACGCGGCGAAGGTTGCCCAGCCGCTGACTTTGCCACTCGACGCAGCGCGCAGGCGTAAAGGGCGCATTCTGATCCTGCCAGCCGGGCTGAACCGGGGCCAGCGGCATTTCAAGCGCGGAGACGGCATGACCACGTCCGCCCTTCCAGCTCTGATGATTTAGCGGATCGGCTACGGCACGGGGGAGCAGTTTTCGCCACCCTTCGCGCAGGGCATGGCGGTCCGGTCCTGTATCGGCAAAGGCCGCAGCGGGGAAATCATCTTCACATTCGGAGGGGATAAGGCAGTAGCTGCCGCGCCAGGTGGGGGCCAGTAGCGTTTGCCACTGCCAGATGTCGGTGCCCGGCTGGCGGGTCAAAGATTGCGGCATGGCATTCTGATGGTGGTCGGTCACGCCGGTAATATAGATCCACACCCGTCGGACTGACGATGTGGCTTCGGTTCCTGACGGGTCGCGCCACCAGAAGGTCACGCGGTACTGGTCGCCTTCCGGCGT
>DATEKR010000117.1:0-2596 GCA_035277345.1 Enterobacteriaceae bacterium | reverse complement strand
AGAAAAAGCATTTACCCTTAGCTGATCCATTCAGGGTCATCATGATGAAACAGGAGTAATCATGTCTGATACATTGAAAGTTGTTACTTTACTGGGAAGCCTGCGCAAAGGTTCATTTAACGGCATGGTTGCCCGCACGCTGCCGCAGTTGGCACCGGCGGGGATGGACATCACCGCCCTGCCTTCTATTGGCGACATCCCGCTCTACGACGCCGACGTGCAGCAGGAAGAGGGTTTCCCGCAGAGCGTTGAGGCGCTGGCAGAGCAGATCCGCCAGGCCGACGGCGTCGTCATCGTTACGCCTGAATACAACTACTCGGTTCCCGGTGGCCTGAAGAACGCCATCGACTGGCTCTCTCGTTTACCGGAGCAACCGCTCGCGGGTAAACCGGTGCTGATTCAGACCAGCTCAATGGGCGCGATTGGCGGCGCGCGCTGCCAGTATCATCTGCGTCAGATCCTGGTGTTCCTGGATGCAATGGTGATGAACAAGCCGGAATTTATGGGTGGCGTGATTCAGAACAAGGTCGACCCGCAGACGGGTGAAGTGGTGGATCAGAGCACGCGTGACCATCTGTCTGGTCAGCTGACCGCGTTTGGGGATTATATTAAGCGGGTGAAAGCCTGAAAAAAAAGCCCGGTGGCGCTTTGCTTACCGGGCCTACACTCGTCAGTAGGTCAGGTAAGCAAAGCGCCACCTGACAACACAAACCGCACCTTAGTGCGCGTCAATAAACACAATCTTCAGCACAAACAGCAGCGCCACGACGATCACGCATGGGCTGAGTTCGCGCAGGCGGCCGGTCCCGATCTTCATTACGCAGTAAGAGATAAAGCCCAGCGCGATACCTTCGGTAATCGAGAAGCTGAACGGCATCATCACTGCGGTAATAAACGCTGGCACCGCTTCGGTTAAATCGTCCCACTTCACGCGCGCCAGGCTGGACGTCATCAGCACGCCAACATAAATCAGCGCGCCGGCTGCCGCATACGGAGGCACCATGCCCGCCAGCGGAGAGAGGAAGATCACCAGCAGGAACAGCAGGCCGACGACAACCGCCGTCAGGCCGGTACGGCCGCCCACGGAGACGCCGGAAGAGGATTCAATGTAAGCGGTAACAGACGAGGTGCCGATGAAAGAGCCAGCGACGGAGGAGACGCTGTCCACAAACAGCGCCTGCTTCATGCGCGGGAACTTGCCTTTCTCATCCGCCAGACCCGCTTTGTCGGTCACGCCGATCAGCGTTCCGGAGGAGTCGAACAGGTTTACCAGCATGAACGAGAAAATCACGCCTGCCAGACCGAGGTTCAGCGAACCGGCCAGGTCTACGTGACCAATCACGGTCGACACGCTCGGCGGCGCAGAGACGATGCCGCTGTAGTGAACGTCACCCAGCATCCAGCCCAGCAGAGTAGTGACGATAATCGATACCAGCACCGCAGCGTGAATGTTGCGCGACGCCAGAATGGCGATGATAAAGAAGCCGAGCACGCCCAGCAGCACGCTGTGGGAGGTCAGGTTGCCAATGCTCACCAGGGTTTCCGGGTTCGCCACGATCACACCGGCGTTTTTCAGCCCCATCATGCCGATGAACAGGCCGATACCGCTGGTGATGCCCACGCGCAGGCTCACCGGGATATTCGCAATCATCCAGTAGCGCACGCGGAAAATGGTCAGCAGCAGCAGGCCAATCGCGCCCCAGAAGATGGCGCCCATACCAACCTGCCATGGCAGACCCATCGCCTGAACTACCACGAACGCGAAGAACGCATTCAGGCCCATTGCCGGTGCCAGTGCGACCGGCAGGTTAGCGAACACGCCCATCAGAATGCTGCCAAGCGCAGCGATCAGGCAGGTCGTCACGAAGACGGCGCTGGTATCCATGCCAGCCACGCCCAGAATTTGCGGGTTAACAAAAACGATATAGACCATCGTCAGGAAGGTAGTAAAACCGGCGATCACTTCGGTGCGTGCCGTTGTGCCGTGCTCGCGCAGTTTAAACACGCGCTCAAGCAGACCCTGACCAGATGTCTGGGTAGTGTGTTGTTGACTCATCATCAATTTCCGAACAAGGAGGGAAAATTCGTCGCTATCCTATACCAAAATGCGACAATAAGGGCGGTTACGGGATACTTTTTTTCATTGATTTTGCTTATACGGCAACGATTGCGTCTCGTAAATCTGCAGCACGTAAACGTTAAACTTGTTAAAAGGGAAAGGCATGTCCGGAATTGAAGCGGTATTTTTCGACTGCGACGGTACGCTGGTCGACAGTGAGGTCATTTGTTCCCGCGCGTATGTCGCCATGTTCCAGGAATTTGGCATTACGCTCGATCTCGACGAAGTGTTCAAACGCTTTAAGGGCGTCAAGCTCTACGAGATCATCGACATCATTAACGCAGAGCACGGCACGGATCTGGCGAAAGCGGATCTGGAGCCGGTGTACCGCGCCGAGGTCGCACGCCTGTTCGACTCAGAGCTGGAGGTTATTCCCGGCGCGAATGCGCTGCTGGATGCGATGACGGTGCCCATCTGCGTGGTCTCCAACGGACCGGTCAGCAAAATGCAGCATTCGCTCGGCAAGCTGGAGATGGT
>DATEKR010000116.1:0-10638 GCA_035277345.1 Enterobacteriaceae bacterium | reverse complement strand
TGATCAACACTGCTTCCCATCAGTATCTGCAAAAAGATCTGCCCGACCTGTTCGTCGATCTCTCGACGGTGGGCGAGGGCTATGCTGCCGATCATCTGGCGAAGCTGATGGAGCAGGAAGGGCTGTCGCGCTACCTGGTCTCGGTGGGTGGGGCGCTGGTCAGCCGGGGAATGAACGCCAGCGGCCAGCCCTGGCGCGTGGCGATCCAGAAGCCAACGGATCGCGAAAATTCCGTCGAGGCTATTGTCGATATCAACGGCCACGGGATCAGCACCTCCGGCAGCTACCGTAACTACTATGAACTCGACGGCAAGCGCATTTCCCACGTGATCGATCCGCAAAGCGGACGGCCGATTACCCATACGCTGGTGTCGGTCACGGTCATTGCCCCGACGGCGCTGGAAGCCGACGGCTGGGATACCGGCCTGATGGTGCTGGGACGGGAAAAAGCGCAGCAGGTTGCCCGTGAGCAGGGGCTGGCGGTCTATATGATTAGCAAAGAGGGCGATGGTTTTACGCACTGGATGTCGCCGCAGTTTGCTGGTTTCCTGCAGGGGGAACCGAATTAAAGCGCAAGATTGCGGTTTTTTATCCCGGGCGCGGGCGGCAGAGTAGGGCTACCCTTAGAGAAGGAGCCTGCAATGAACACTTCTGCACTTATTGATGACGATGCGCGCTGGCAGGCGGTCCTTGACCGCAATGAGCAAGCCGATGGTCAGTTTATCTTCGCCGTCGTGACGACCGGTATCTTCTGTCGTCCTTCCTGTCGTGCCCGGCACGCGCTGCGCCAGAACGTTCGCTTTTATCGCGATGCCGGAGCGGCAGCGGCGGCAGGCTTTCGTCCCTGTAAACGCTGTCAGCCTGACAGGGCCCATCCTCAACAGCAGCGCCTGGACAAAATCACCCGCGCCTGCCGCCTGCTTGAGCAGGAATCACCTGTTACCCTTGACCAGCTGGCGCAGGCCGTGGCGATGAGCCCATATCATCTGCATCGCCTGTTTAAATCCGTTACCGGTATGACACCAAAAGCCTGGCAGCAGGGCTGGCGGGCGCAGCGTCTGCGCGCCTCGCTTGCTCAGGGCGAGGCGATCACCGGGGCGCTGCTGGCCGCTGGTTTTCCCGATGCCAGCAGCTACTACCGACAGGCCGATGCTACGCTGGGTATGACGGCTCGTCAGTACCGGCGCGGCGAGACGGCGGTGCGCTATACCCTCGACAGGTGCGCGCTGGGCCGCTGCCTGGTGGCCGAAAGCGAGCGAGGGGTCTGTGCCGTACTGCTGGGGGATAACGACGCGGCCCTGGAAGCTGAACTGCTACAGCAGTTCCCGCAGGCTGAGCGGGCAGGGGCGGATGATGCCTTCGCCGGGCGGGTCGCGCAGGTGATCCGCAGCCTGGACGATCAGCGGGTTCCTCTCGCGCTGCCGCTGGATATTCGCGGCACGGCGTTCCAGCAACGGGTCTGGCAGGCGCTACGGGCGATCCCCGTCGGCAGCACCGTCAGCTATGCCGGGGTGGCCGCAGCGATGGGGCAGCCGAATGCCGTCCGGGCGGTAGCGCGGGCCTGTGCCGCCAACACCCTGGCGATTATTGTCCCCTGTCATCGGGTGATCCGCAGCGACGGCGGGCTGTCGGGCTATCGCTGGGGAACTGAACGTAAAGCGCTGCTGCTACAGCGCGAAGCCAAAATAAAGGAGAGTTAATGCTGGATCTCTTTGCCGATGCCGAGCCCTGGCAGGAGCCGCTGGGGCCGGGCGCCGTGGTGCTGAGACGCTTTGCGCTGGCGGCGTCGCCGTCGCTGCTGGCGGACATTGCCGCTGCCGCTGAGCGTTCCCCGTTCCGTCAGATGGTCACGCCCGGCGGCTATACCATGTCGGTGGCGATGACCAACTGCGGTGAGGTGGGCTGGACAACCGATGCCAGAGGTTATCTCTATTCACCTTACGATCCCCTCAGCGGTCGCCGCTGGCCCCCGATGCCGTCGGGCTTTCTGTCGCTGGCGCAGCAGGCCGCACGGGAGGCGGGCTACCCCGGTTTTCTGCCCGATGCCTGCCTGATTAACCGCTATTTGCCCGGAACGAAGCTCTCTTTGCATCAGGATAAAGACGAGGCCTGCCTGGATGCGCCCATTGTTTCCGTTTCTCTGGGCCTGCCAGCCATCTTTCAGTTCGGCGGCGCGAAGCGTAACGATCCCCTTAAACGTCTGCTGCTGGAACACGGCGACGTGGTGGTATGGGGCGGCGAATCGCGCCTGTGGTATCACGGGATCCAGCCCCTTAAGCCGGGGCAGCATCCGGCGACCGGCGGCTGTCGCTATAATCTGACCTTCCGGCGTGCGCACGAATAGCGAATTAAAATAAGAATTATTCTTGCTGTCGGCCGTCAGCAGTTTACACTGCCCGCTCTTTTTCTACTCCGGACTGTGGTTATGGAACTTCTTCTTGTTGTCTGGCGCCAGTATCGCTGGCCTTTCATCGCCGTGATGGCGCTGAGCCTGGTGAGTGCTGCGCTGGGTATTGGCCTGATCGCCTTTATCAACCTGCGGCTGATTGAAACCGTGGATAACACCCTGATGGTTCTGCCGGAATTCCTCGGTCTGCTGCTCCTGCTGATGGCGGTGACGCTGGGATCACAGCTGGCGCTGACCACTCTGGGACACCATTTTGTGTACCGTCTGCGCGGTGAATTTATTAAGCGGATCCTGGATACGCCGATTACGCGCATCGAAAAAGTCGGCACCGCCTCGCTGCTTGCCGGGTTAACCAGCGACGTGCGCAATATCACCATCGCCTTTGTGCGTCTGCCGGAACTGGTGCAGGGCATTATCCTGAGCTTTGGCTGCGCGGCTTATCTGGCTTGGCTGTCGAGCAAAATGCTGCTGATAACGGCCCTGTGGCTGGTTATTACCATCTGGGGTGGTTTTATGCTGGTCTCGCGCGTTTACCGCCATATGGCCGTACTGCGTGAAACGGAAGACAAGCTGTACAAAGATTACCAGACCGTGCTGGAAGGGCGTAAAGAGCTGACGCTGAACCGCGAACGTGCCGAGCATATCTTCAACAATCTCTATCTTCCTGACGCCCGCGAGTATCGCCACAATATTATTCGCGCCGATACGTTCCATCTGAGTGCGGTTAACTGGTCGAATATTATGATGCTGGGTGCAATTGGCCTGGTGTTCTGGATGGCGAACAGCCTGGGCTGGGCGGATACCAACGTCGCGGCGACCTACTCCCTGACGCTGCTGTTCCTGCGCACGCCGCTGCTTTCTGCGGTCGGGGCGTTGCCGACGCTGCTGACGGCCCAGGTGGCCTTTAATAAGTTGAATAAATTTGCGCTGGCGCCGTTCCGGGCTGAATTCCCGAAACCGCAGTCCCACGCGGGCTGGCAGACGCTTGAGCTGCGCGACGTGGTATTCCATTACGATGACAACACCTTCTCCGTCGGTCCGATCAATATGACCCTGAAACGGGGCGAGCTGGTCTTTCTGATCGGCGGTAACGGTAGCGGGAAATCCACGCTGGCGATGCTGCTGACCGGGCTGTATCAGCCGGTGTCCGGCGAGATCCTGCTGGACGGCAAACCGCTGGCCGTGGATAAACCGGAAGACTACCGTAAGCTGTTCTCGGCGGTCTTTACCGACGTCTGGTTGTTTGACCAGTTGCTCGGGCCGGAAGGTAAAGTGGCCGATCCGGCGCTGGTCGAGAAGTGGCTCACCCAGCTGCAGATGGCGCATAAAATCAAGCTGGACGGTGGCAAAATCCTCGATCTTAATCTCTCCAAAGGTCAGAAAAAGCGCGTGGCGCTGCTGCTGGCGCTGGCGGAAGAGCGCGATATCATCATGCTGGACGAGTGGGCTGCCGATCAGGACCCGCATTTCCGTCGCGAGTTCTACCAGATACTGCTGCCGCTGATGCAGCAGATGGGGAAAACCATTTTTGCCATCAGCCATGACGACCACTACTTTATCCATGCCGATCGCCTGCTGGAAATGCGTAACGGTAAGCTTTGCGAGCTGACCGGCGAAGAGCGCGCCGCCGCTTCCCGCGATGCGGTTGCCCGCACGGCCTGATTGACCTGCTCCCCCGAACTCCCGGGGGAGCTGACTCTGTTTTTTTCGTCATATCCTCCTCCTGTTTATTATTATTTACACATCCCCGCGCTATCATTAAATCGCCGCCCGATGGTCGGGTGGATTGAACACACAGGGATTGCCTCAACATGTCCGTTTTGCCAAAAAACAGTGCCCGACTGCGCGATGAAGAGCGTGCGCGGATCATCTGGCTGCTCTCCACCGATAAAGCCGTCACCTCGGCGCTGCTGGGCAAGCTGACCCTCGCTGAACAGTATGATGACGGCACTCTGGCTGACGATCTGGCTGAGATCGGCGCGCTGGTGGCGCACCTGCGGCCTGCGGATCTCGCCGATACCCTTGAGGCACTTCCTGCGGACGAGCGTCATGCCCTGTGGCGAATGGTCGAGGACGACAAGCGGGGAAAGGTCCTGCTTGAGGCTTCAGAAAATGTCTGGGAAGACCTGATTGAGGGGATGAGTGACCGGGCGCTGCTCGATGCCCTGCAAACCCTGGATATCGATGAACAGATTTACCTGGTTCAGCACCTGCCCCGCGACCTGACCGGTCGAATGATGGCCAGCCTGCCGCCGGACGAGCGGGCGCGGGTTCGCCAGGTCATGCACTTCGATAAAAATAGCGTCGGGGCGATCATGGAGTTTGAAGTGATCACCGTCCGGCCTGACGTGACCCTGGGGACGGTCCAGCGCTATCTCCGGCGGCTTGGCAAAATGGCGGAGAACACCGATAAACTCTTTGTTACCGCCCGCGATAACACATTGCAGGGCGAGCTGATGCTGAAAAGCATCCTGCTGAACCCGGCTTCACGGCGGGTCGACGAAGTGATGGACCACGATATCGTCACCTTTCATCCGCAGGAAGAGGCGGAAAAAGCGGCGCGTACCTTTGAGCGTGATAACCTGGTCAGTGCGGCGGTGGTCGATCCTGCCGGTAAACTGATGGGGCGTCTGACCATCGATGAAATCGTCGACGTGGTCTACGAAGAGACCGACAACGACCTGCGACGCATGGGCGGCCTGAGCAGCGAAGAGGATGTCTTCGCGCCGGTCAGTAAAACCGTGAAAAAACGCTGGGCCTGGTTGGCGATTAACCTCTGCACGGCCTTTATTGCCTCGCGGGTGATCGACGGTTTTGAACATACCATTTCCCAACTGGTGGCACTGGCTTCGTTGATGCCCATCGTGGCGGGTATCGGCGGCAACACGGGTAATCAGACCATCACCATGATCGTGCGTGCGCTGGCGTTACAGCATATTCAGCCGGGTAACTTCTCGTTTTTGATCCTGCGTGAAATGGGCACCGCGCTGATTAACGGCCTGGTGTGGGGCGGGATCATGGGCGGCATTACCTGGTGGCTGTACGACGATATGGCACTCGGCGGCGTGATGACGCTGGCCATGATCCTCAACCTGCTGGTGGCGGCCCTGATGGGGGTGCTGATCCCGATGATTATGTCGAAGCTGGGGCGTGACCCGGCGGTCGGCTCCAGCGTGATGATCACCGCTATTACCGACACCGGGGGTTTCTTTATTTTTCTGGGTCTGGCGACGATGTTTTTGCTGTAGCCGTCAGATGATGCTTCATTTTTCGCGGCAGTAACAGCAGGGCGATAACGCCCGCCGCGACGCCAATCGCCAGATTTTCCGTGCTCAGAGTGGCGGCGACGGTGACCAGCATCACCAGCGTCTCCGCGACGGGCATCCCTTTCAGCGCGGCGGGGGCCACGCTGTGCCAGCTAAAGGTTTTTACTGCCACAATCACCATAATTCCTGCCAGCACCGCCATCGGAATTTTCGCCATCACCTCACTTAATGCGGTGACCAGCAGCAGTAAAATCAGCGCGGCGGCAGTGGTCGATATCCGACTGCGTCCTTTCCCCATCTCGACGTTAACGATGGTCTGACCGATCATCGCGCAGCCGGCAATGCCGCCGTAGAAACCGGCCATAATATTGGCGATACCCAGACCGGTACTCTCCCGGTGTTTGTTCGACGGGCTGGCGGTGAGATCGTCCACCAGTCTGGCCGTCAACAGCGACTCCATCAGTCCGACGAAGGCGATACTCAAGGCGCAGGGCCAGATAATCGCCAGGGTCTGCATATTCAGCGGCACCTGAAGTTCGGTGAAGCCGGGTAAACCACGGCTCATAGGGCCGGCATCGCCGACCGTTGGCAGCAACTGTCCGCTGTAAATGCTGAACAGGGTCAGGAGCACAATGGCGATCAGCGGGGCAGGGATACTTTTAATAAAGCGCGGTACCCACAGCACAATCAGCAGCGTCAGTACGAACAGTCCCCAGATCAGCGGGCTTTTTTGCCAGAAGTGTGGGACCTGGGCGAAGAAGATCAGGATCCCCAGGGCGTTAACAAAGCCGGTCATCACCGCCTGCGGAATAAAGCGCATCAGCCTGGCCATACCGAGTACGCCAAACAGAATCTGAATCATACCGGCCAGGGCGACGGCGGGGAGAATATAGCCGACGCCGTGCTGGCTGACCATCGGGCCGATCACCAGCGCCACCGAACCGGCGGCGGCGGTCACCATTGCCGGGCGGCCGCCGAGCACCGACATCGCCAGGCACAGCACCACCGAGGCGATCAGGCTGACTTTAGGATCGACACCGGCAATCACTGAAAAAGAGATCACTTCCGGGATCAGGGCCAGGGCGGTAATGACGCCCGCCAGAGTTTCTCGCAGCAGCAGACGCGGTGAGCGAAGCACACCCGTAACGGTAGCGTCGGGCGCGGGAGTATAAGCGTGTTGAGGTGCAGACATAGAGTTCGCCGATTAGCAGGTGAGCGGGCGTCCGTGCGGTGGATGCAAAGCGCAGAATAGTACCTGCTCCCCGTGATGGCTGCCAGCGTAAATCGGTTTTGTGATGTAAATTTATATACATGGAAATAACAAAACCCAAATTTTGATTTAAATTTTCAACAATATTTAAATTTTTATCCATAAATGGTAACGTTAGCACCGCTAACTATTCTACCTGCACTCAAAAAAACGACATTAAATGTAAGGCTTTAACATTATGAAAAAAATGACGGCCATGCTTATCACCCTGGTGATAGGTCTGAATGCTGTTGCTATGACAGCGCATGCGAATACCGGGGATGAGAAGGAAACCGACGTACTGCTGATTGGTGGCGGTATCATGAGCGCAACGCTTGGAACCTATCTCAAGGAGCTTGAGCCGGGCTGGTCGATGACCATGGTTGAACGCCTGGACGGCGTGGCGCAGGAGAGCTCCAACGGCTGGAACAACGCCGGGACCGGCCACTCCGCATTAATGGAACTGAACTATACCCCGCAGAAAGCCGATGGCTCTATCAGCATCGAGAAGGCCGTTGAAATCAACGAAGCCTTCCAGATCTCGCGCCAGTTCTGGTCGCATCAGGTCAACAATGGCGTAATGCAGAACCCGCATTCATTTATCAATACCGTTCCGCATATGAGCTTTGTCTGGGGTGACAACGTCGACTTCCTGCGCGCCCGCTATGCAGCACTGCAGAAGAGCACCCTGTTCCGCGGAATGCGCTACTCTGAAGACCACGCGCAGATTAAAGAGTGGGCACCGCTGGTGATGGAAGGGCGCGATCCGCAGCAGAAAGTAGCCGCAACCCGTACCGAAATCGGCACCGACGTGAACTACGGTGAAATCACTCGCCAGCTGGTGGCGTCTCTGCAGAAGAAAGAGAACTTTAACCTGCAGCTGAGCACGGAAGTTCGCGACTTCAAACGCAACCCGGATAACACCTGGAGCGTTACCGTTGCCGACCTGAAGAACAACGAGGTCGAGCACACCATTAAGGCGAAATTTGTCTTTATCGGTGCCGGTGGTGCGGCGCTGAAACTGCTGCAGAAAACCGACATCCCGGAAGCGAAAGAGTACGGTGGCTTCCCGGTTGGCGGTGAATTCCTGGTCTCTGAGAACCCGGAAGTGGTTAACCGCCATCTGGCGAAGGTCTACGGTCAGGCTTCCGTTGGTGCACCGCCGATGTCCGTACCGCATATCGACACCCGTGTCCTTGACGGCAAGCGCGTCGTGCTGTTCGGGCCGTTCGCGACCTTCTCCACCAAGTTCCTCAAAAATGGCTCCCTGTGGGATCTGCTGAGTGCCACCACCACCTCGAACGTCATGCCGATGATGCACGTAGGTCTGGATAACTTTGACCTGGTGAAATACCTGATCGGTCAGGTAATGCAGAGCGATGATGACCGCTTTGCGGCGCTGCAGGAGTACTACCCGCAGGCGAAGAAAGAAGACTGGCGTCTGTGGCAGGCCGGTCAGCGCGTGCAGATTGTGAAGCGCGATGAGAAAGAAGGCGGCGTACTGCGTCTGGGTACCGAAGTCGTCAGCGCGAAAGACGGATCCGTTGCCGCGCTGCTGGGCGCATCTCCGGGTGCTTCTACTGCGGCACCGATCATGCTGCACCTGATGGAGAAGGTCTTTAAGGACAAAGTCAGCACGCCGGAATGGCAGGCGAAACTGAAAACCATTATTCCGTCTTACGGTACATCGCTGAACGGCAACGTGGCGGCGACCGAGCAGGAACTGGAATATACCAGCCGCGTGCTGGGGCTGAAATATGAGAAGCCGCAGGCGGCCGATCCGGCACCGCAGGCGCAGGGCACTGCTCCGCAGGCTGAAAGCAAGCCGGTTGCTGATATCGCACTGTAAGCGTGGTGAGGTAAATCAGGCCCGATGCTGCAAAGCATCGGGCTTTTTTTTACTTAACATCGGCGCGGTGCAGGGTCGCATCGGCCTGCCAGATACGGTATTTCACGTCGATATTATTCGGGGTATAAATCACAATCGGCAGGCGACTGTTGTAGCGCAGCAGGGCGTTGTCGCCGAGCCAGGCGGTGATAAACTTGCGCTCTTTTTTGCCGTCAGGGCAGGCCATCATCGTGGATGCCGTGCCGGACGTCGGAGTAAAGACGTAGTAATCATAGCCCCAGCCTGCCAGGGTTTTGGTTTCCAGATTGCCGCCGAGTCGGTGCTGGTTACAGTCAACTTCCCGCTCTTGACCAATAAGCAGCTCTACTTTAAATCCCTGCTCGTCCTGTTGGGCTGGCAGCTGGATTATCTGGCGTTTCATTCCGGCGCTGGGGGCGGGCCAGGGAGCCTCTGTGGAGGGCTGATGCGTGAGCGGGGTGGCCTGAACCGGGGCGATAAGAGTGGCGGCAGCCAGCAGCGATGCGGAAAAGATAAAGGTATGCTTCATGATTAGTCCCTTAGCATGATGGTGAATGGCTAAAGGCTAGCACAGGATCGTCTCTCTTTCGCGCCGGGATTGAGGTCGTTGACTCCCGGTTTGGTATTGGCTGGAGGATTATACTGCTGAAATCGGCTATCGCAGGGGATAGCCGACCGGGACGTTACAGATACAGCGAGGCCTGGCCCTCAGGGCGCGTTTTGAAACGGCGGTGGACCCATAAATACTGTTCGGGCGCACGCTGGATCTCTTTTTCGATCACTTTATTCATATACGCGGCGGCGGCCTGCTCGTCATCCGGGTAGCCTTCCAGCACCGGCGAGATAAACAGATTATAGCCCGATTTATCTGCTTTTCTGACCAGGGTCACCGTCAGCATCACCGAGCGGGAAAGACGGGACAGAACATAGGTTCCGTTGGTGGTGGCGGCTTCTTCCACCGCAAACATAGGGGCGAAGGTGCTGCCTTTGCGGCCGTAGTCCTGGTCCGGCGCAAACCAGACCGCTTCGCCTTTTTTCAGGGCGCTGACCATGCCGCGCAGATTACGACGCTCGATCATCGCCTTGTTGGAGCGCATTCTGCTGCGGGTCTGCACCCACTCCATCAGGGGATTATTATGGCGGCGATAGGTTGCCATCATCGGCTGACAAAGGCCCATCACGCGGCCGCCCAGCTCCAGCGACATAAAGTGCACCCCGATAGCCATCACGCCACGGTTGAGGGCTTTTGCCTCAGCGAAATGCTCAAAACCTTCAACGTCAAAAAATTTGCGGACGCGTTTATCCGGCCAGAACCAGGCAATACCGGTTTCCAGCAGCGCCATACCCAGCGATTCGAAGTTTTCCGCAATCAGGCGTTCACGGGCTTCGTCACTCATCTCCGGGAAGCACAGCTCCAGGTTTCGGCGGGCAATAGATTCCCGACGCTGAAGGAAGCGGCGCTACAGTCGCCCAGCGGTAGTACCAAGCTTGCGGATTGCGGGATAGGGGAGTTGAACCAGTAGCCAGAGGAGACCCAGACCAAACCAGGTGATCCAATAGCGCGGATGCAGAAACGCCGGCAAGAATTTGTCCTGAACCATATATAAACCTGTCTGTAACTACGGAAGATGCATCGCCAGAGGAAGGAGGGTCAATGACGGTGTGCTCTGCACCTTCAGACACTACGCTGTAATGATGATTCCAGCGATAATGGTAAAGATTATCAGGGAAATGTCATCATTTAGACTTCACGCTCGGGTGCGTAAGTTATCATTAAACCTGATAGAAGAGGTAGCACAAACTGTGAAAAAAGTATGAATTTTCAATTCGGATTCAGAAAGGTTACGAC
>DATEKR010000115.1:0-14347 GCA_035277345.1 Enterobacteriaceae bacterium | reverse complement strand
TTCCCGGTCATGGTTAACGTCGGTATCAGCCGCGGTGCGGCCGCCGCAATCTGTGCCTCGCCGGCCGCCATTATCCTGTCGCCGACGTCCGGCGACGTGGTGCTGGCCGCCCAGGCAGCAGAAATGCCGCTGGTGGATTTTGCGTTTAAAACCACCCTGCCGATCTCCATTGCCGCCATTCTGGCGATGGCCGTGGCGCATTTCTTCTGGCAGCGCTACCTGGATAAAAAAGAGAACGTCAGCCACGAGATGCTCGACGTTAACGAAATCACCACCAGCGCACCGGGGTTTTACGCCATTCTGCCGTTTACGCCGATTATCGGGGTGCTGATTTTTGACGGTAAATGGGGTCCGGAACTGCATATCATCACCATTCTGGTGATCTGCATGCTGCTGGCGGCTATTCTGGAGTTTGTCCGTGGATTTAATGGCCAGAAAGTCTTCATGGGTCTTGAAGTGGCCTACCGTGGGATGGCTGACGCCTTCGCGGGCGTGGTCATGCTGCTGGTCGCTGCGGGCGTATTCGCCCAGGGTCTGAGCACCATCGGCTTTATCCAGAGCCTGATTTCGATTGCCACCTCTTTCGGATCGGCAAGCATTATCCTGATGCTGGTACTGGTGATCCTCACCATGCTGGCGGCAATGACCACCGGTTCCGGCAACGCGCCGTTTTATGCGTTCGTGGAGATGATCCCGAAACTGGCCCACTCTTCCGGCATCAACCCGGCTTATCTGTCGATCCCGATGCTGCAGGCCTCCAACCTGGGTCGTACCATCTCCCCGGTCTCCGGCGTGGTGGTTGCGGTGGCCGGTATGGCGAAAATATCCCCCTTCGAAGTGGTGAAACGCACCTCTGTGCCAGTGATCGTCGGCCTGATCGTGGTGATTATCGCGACCGAAATTCTGGTACCGGGCAGCGCGGCCTGAGGCGTTATCCCGCACTGAAAAGGCGCCATCTGGCGCCTTTTTTATGCTTTAATAGTCCCCCTGCATCCACTCTCTCTGCCCTCAGGAATCGATATGTTCGGGAAGGATTTCGTCATCGCCTGTGCCAGCGTGTTTGCGCTGTGGACCACTCAGACCGCGGCAGCGCCGCTTACCCCCACACAATTTGGCGACTTTGATCGCTATGTGCTGGCCCTGTCCTGGCAGACCGGCTTTTGTCAGAGCCAGCACGACAGGCTGGGCAGCGGTCCGGTGGAGTGCCGCTCGCAGAAAGAGCGCGAAGATAAACGCGAATTTTTAACCATTCATGGCCTGTGGCCGGGCCTGCCGAAATCGATCGCCACCCACGGCGTCGATGAACGCCGCTGGATGCGCTTTGGCTGCGCCACTCGTCCGCTCCCCAACTATCCTGAAGCCAAAGCCAGCCGTAAATGCGCCGCCGAAGAAACGGGTCTGTCGCTGGAAGTCGCCAATAAGCTTAACCGCATGATGCCCGCCTCAGGCGGTAAGTCCTGTCTGGAGCGCTACGAGTACGCCAAACATGGCGTCTGCTTCGGCTTCGATCCGGACGCGTATTTCAGCACCATGGTGCGGATGAATGACGAGGTCAGAAACAGTCCGATCGGTCAGTTTCTGGCACAGAACTACGGTAAGACCGTCACCCGAAGCGAGTTTGACGATGCCGTCATCAATACCTGGGGCAAAGAGGCCGCCCGGGCGATTAAGCTGACCTGCAGCGGAAAACCGGCTTATCTGACCGAAATGCAAATTGCAATAAGGGCCAGCGCGATAAACGATCCTCTTTCTGCCGCCTCTCTATTATCACAGCCGCATCCCGGCAACTGCGGCTCCGCCTTTGTGATTGATAAAGCAGGCTTCTGATCCAGAGCGCCATCCTGCATGGCGCTTTATCCCCCGCAATAGCGAAACTTTCATTCTTTGAGCTGGTTCTCAGTTTGTTAATAAGTATGTCATGAGTTATTTACATCCCCCTCTATGTTACCAGTATCATGTTACCGGTATCAGTGATAAAAGCAGGGATTAGGCTACGGTTTCACTGAACCGCTTGCTGAGGATAAAAATGATGACCGATATGACTAACACTTTGGGAGCCGGCACGCTGCTGGGCATCGCCGCCGCGGCGGTGCTGCTGCTGCTGGTATTAATTATGCGCTTTCGGGTGCATGCTTTTTTAGCATTAACACTGGTGAGCATTGTTGTTGCGCTGGCAACCAAAGTTCCGTTTGATAAAGTTGTCCCGACTCTGCTGTCCGGCTTCGGTAGCACCCTGGCAGGCGTTGCGCTGCTGGTGGGATTAGGTGCAATGATTGGCCGTCTGCTGGAAGTGTCCGGCGGGGCAAAAGTACTGGCCGATACCCTTATCGGTAAATTTGGCGAACAGCGTGCGCCTTTTGCGTTGGGTGTCGCCTCGCTGCTGTTTGGCTTCCCGATCTTCTTCGATGCCGGGCTGGTAGTAATGCTGCCTATCATTTTCAGCGTAGCCAAACAGTTTGGCGGTTCAACCCTGAAATACGCCTTCCCGGCCGCCGGTGCCTTTGCTGTTATGCATGCCCTGGTACCACCGCATCCGGGTCCGGTTGCAGCCAGTGAGTTACTGGGCGCTAACATCGGCCTGCTGGTGATTGTCGGTCTGATTATCGCCCTGCCGACCTGGTATTTCGGCGGCTATCTCTATGGCCTGTATGCCGGCAAAAAGTTTGATATTAAGCTGCCGCAATCCTTCCTCGGTGCGGTAGAAGCTGACCCGAGTCATAAGCCGCCGTCATTCGGGATGGTGTTGACCATTCTGCTGATGCCGCTGGTACTGATCTTCCTGGAAACCGGGTTGAATACCGCCATCGTGCTGGGCTGGGTAGACAAAGAGAGTGTTCTTGTTAACTTCCTGCGTATGCTCGGCAAAACGCCGGTTGCGCTACTGATCACCGTCTTCTTCTCCCTGATGGTATTCAGCCGCCAGCAAAGCCTGAGACATCTGGAAAAAATTTGTGAAGGCGCACTGGGTCCGATCTGCGGCATTATCCTGGTAACGGGTGCTGGCGGGATGTTCGGCGGCGTACTGCGCGCCAGCGGCATCGGCGATGCGCTGGCAGGCGTGCTGTCCGACACCGGCCTGCCGGTTATCGTTGCAGCCTTTGTTATCTCCACCGCGCTGCGCGTGGCGCAGGGCTCGGCAACTGTGGCACTGACCACCGCAGCCGCGCTGGTCGCACCAATGGTGCAGGCAACGCCGGGGCTGAGCCAGTTCGACCTCTGCTTTATCGTTATTGCTATCGCGGGCGGCGCAACCGTGCTCTCCCACGTGAACGACTCCGGCTTCTGGCTGGTGGGGCGTTTCCTGGAGATGGACGAGAAAACCACCCTCAAAACCTGGACGGTTATGGAGACGCTGCTTGGCTCAATCGCCTTTATTCTGGCGGTAATCGGCAGCATCTTGCTCTGATGTGCGCTGAGTCACTTCACCGTTAGGCAAAGTCTCAGTATCATACCCTGTAAAACCCTCACCTTTGACGGTGGGGGTTTTCTTTTGGATCCTGCGGCCAGTGCCGCCTTAACGATATGGAGTAAGTAATGGCCAGACCAGCCATCATGATTAATGACTTTGACGCCGAACGTATTGACCGCCTGCTGGAACAGCCTGCTTATGCAAACTCTCCGGTCGCGAGCGCGCTGAATGACGAGCTGGATCGGGCGCAAATGTGTTCCCCGCAAAACATGCCGGCTGACGTAGTCACTATGAATAGCGAAGTGAAATTCCGCGATCTGACCAGCGGCGAAGAGCACGTACGTACCCTGGTGTTCCCGGCGCATCTGACCGACAGTAACACCCAGCTTTCCGTGATGGCGCCGGTCGGTGCGGCCCTGCTGGGACTCCGGGTTGGCGACACCATCCACTGGGAGCTGCCGGGCGGAGCCACGACTCACCTCGAAGTGCTGGCGCTGAACTACCAGCCTGAAGCCGCCGGCGAATTCAACCGCTAATCTTTCTGCATAAAGCGACCATCGCTTTTCTCAGAGGATGTATCCGCATCCTCTTTCCGTTTTCCTCCCCGCCGATAACAAAACTTTACGCCAGAGCCTGCGCAGCCCGACAAATATGCGAGCTGAATGACAAAAACTTCCCGAATAATGTGCTGTTATATAAACAGGTTTATGAAAGGGAGGAACTCGTATGTACAGCACCATTATTATGCCGGTTGACGTGTACGAAATGGAGTTAAGCAACAAGGCCATCACCCACGCCGAGTTTCTGGCGCAGCAGGATGGCATTATCCATCTGGTCCACGTGCTACCCGGCGCATCCAGCCTGAGTCTGCACCGCTTTGCCGCCGATGTCCGTCGCTTCGAAGAGCATCTGCAGCAGGAGGCGGAAACCCGCCTTCGCGCCACCGTCGAACACTTCAGCATCGATCCCTCACGTATTAAGCTTCACGTCCTCCGTGGAAATGTCCGCGATGCGATCAATGAGCTGGCGGAAGAGCTGAACGCTAACGTGGTGGTGATTGGCTCGCGTAACCCGAGCATCAGCACCCATCTGCTGGGCTCTAACGCCTCCAGTATCGTGCGCCACGCGCACATTCCGGTTCTGGTTGTCCGTTAACGGCAGATAAAAAAGAGGCTACCTTCCGGTAGCCTCTCTGTTTGCAGGTTATCTTACTTTCTTATTTTTAAGCACTTTTACTGCGGATCAGATAGTCAAAGGCGCTCAGTGAGGCTTTTGCACCTTCGCCGGTGGCGATGATGATCTGTTTGTACGGCACCGTGGTGCAGTCGCCAGCGGCGAATACGCCTTTCACGCTGGTTTCGCATTTGGCGTCGATAATAATCTCGCCCATGCGGTTACGTTCGATAGCCCCTTCCAGCCAGGTGGTATTCGGCAGCAGACCAATCTGGACGAAGATCCCCGCAAGCTGAATCTGGTGCACATCGCCGCTGACGCGGTCGCGGTATTCCAGGCCGGTCAGTTTGCTACCGTCACCTTTCACTTCGGTGGTCTGTGCATTGAGGATGATATCCACATTGCTCAGGCTGCGGACTTTGTCCTGAAGAACCTGGTCGGCTTTCATTTCCGGGGCAAATTCCAGCAGGGTCACATGCTCCACGATCCCTGCAAGGTCGATGGCCGCTTCCACGCCGGAGTTACCGCCGCCGATTACCGCCACGCGTTTGCCTTTAAACAGCGGGCCGTCGCAGTGCGGGCAGTAGGTTACGCCTTTGGTGCGATACTGATCTTCACCCGGCACGTTCATATTGCGCCATTTAGCACCGGTGGCAATAATCACGCTGCGCGCTTTGAGCACCGCGCCAGAGGCGGTTTCAATCTGGTGCAGGCCGCCTTCGATCGTTGCGGGAACCAGACGGGATGCGCTCTGAGTATCAATAACATCCACATCGTAGTCATCAACGTGTGCCTTCAGTGCACCCGCCAGCTTCTGACCTTCGGTCTTCGGCACAGAAATATAGTTTTCGATATCCACCGTATCCAGCACCTGGCCGCCGAAGCGTTCGCCCATCAGACCGGTACGAATACCTTTACGCGCCGAGTAAACCGCTGCCGCCGCGCCCGCCGGGCCGGAACCAACAATCAGTACGTCGTAGGCTTCACGCTGGTTCAGCGCCTCTGCCGCACGTTTTTCCGCGCCGGTATCGATTTTGCCGACGATTTCCGCCAGCGTCATACGACCCTGACCAAACTCTTTCCCGTTGACGAAGACCGCCGGAACGCCCATCACGTTGCGATCGGTGATTTCGTTCTGGAAGGTGCCACCGTCAACCGCCGTGTGTTTGATACGCGGGTTCAGCACCGCCATCAGGTTCAGCGCCTGGACCACGTCCGGGCAGTTATGGCAGGTCAGGGAGTAATAGGTTTCAAATTCAAAATCCCCGTCGATATCGCGGATCTGCTCCAGCAGCGCCTGCGCCTCTTTTGACGGATGGCCGCCGGTCCACAGCAGGGCCAGAACCAGCGAGGTAAATTCATGTCCCAGCGGAGAACCGGCAAAGCGCGGACCGGTGCTGGAGCCGGGGTTGGCGATCAGGAACGACGGTTTACGTACCGCAAGGTCGTTATCTTCTTTAAAGGTAACCTTGTCAGAGAGTTCCGCGATTTCAGCCAGCAGTTCCTTGATTTCTGCCGATTTAGCGCTGTCATCCAGCGTGGCAATCAGCTCAACAGGTTTGGTCAGTTTCTCAAGGTAAGCCCTGAGCTGTGTTTTCATATTGGTGTCGAGCATGCTATCTCCTGGGCATAAAACATCATCATGTAAGCTGCTTTGTTATTAAGACTGTCTGAACGCAGCTTGCGTCATGGTGCCTGCTAAGAAAATCGGGTGCTGACGCACCCGATTCGCGTCACGCTAAAGCGCGATTAAATCTTGCCTACCAGATCCAGGGACGGAGCCAGCGTCGCGTCGCCTTCTTTCCATTTTGCCGGGCACACTTCACCCGGGTGGGAAGCTACGTACTGTGCCGCTTTCACTTTACGCAGCAGGTCAGAGGCGTCACGGCCAATACCTTCAGCGGTCACTTCGATCGCCTGGATGATGCCCTGCGGGTCAACGATAAAGGTACCGCGGTCAGCCAGGCCTTCGTCTTCGCGCATATTGTCGAAGTTACGGGTCAGGGCACCGGTCGGGTCGCCGATCATCGCGTATTTGATTTTGGCGATGGTGTCAGAGCTGCTGTGCCATGCTTTATGGGTGAAGTGGGTATCGGTTGATACAGAGTAGATATCCACGCCCAGTTTCTGGAACTCGTCGAAATGGTCGGCTACGTCGCCCAGTTCAGTCGGGCATACGAAAGTAAAGTCAGCCGGGTAGAAGAAGAAGACGCTCCAGCGGCCTTCAGTGTCTTTTTCGGTGACTTCAATAAATTCGCCGTTTTTGAATGCCTGGTTTTTAAAAGGTTTGATCTTGGTATTAATTAAGGACATCTATACTTCCTCCGTGTTTTCGTTGAGATGTAAGGTAACGAACTTTCTTCACATGGGCCAATGCGTTTGCTTTATCAAATCAATAAGCGTTATCTAACAAACCGCTCAAGCGTATGGCTCAGACTATCAACGCCGGTGTCATGACGTTTATTGCTTAGCATGTCAAAAAGTAAAAAGGCCGCCTGGTCGGGCGGCCCTGTTACCTGAAATACCCGAAAGTACCTTCAGTGCCAGTCAGGCTGGCGTGCGTTGCGCTCTACATATCCTGAAGAACAGGTCGTACAGCAAATGAATTACACCACCCGAGGAATAAAAGGGCAATGCGGGCACGGCAGGTCTTGCCTATGGCTGTGATAGGTTTGCTCTGCACCGGCTGCGGTAGGGGGAAATCATAAACAACGTAATTATCAGCCAGCAAATAAATTAATGAAGCTTATAAATAACGAAAAAGAAATTAACTAAAGACATCAATATATAAATCCAGAATCTATTTAACACATCTATTACTTACACTCAGTAACAGAATAACCCTCGAGAATAATTCTTATTAACCTTCACTCAGTCCTGCCGCATAACCACCAATAACCTACTGTTTATTATAAAAATAAGATATATTCCGCTGCATCTTGCGCAAGCCGCTTCCCCGACCTGTGATTTTATCCCCGTTGAATCTCGCGTCTTTCCGCTCTATTCTGCTCATGCTTATCTGATTTTTAAATAACCTGGCTATTTCCCTGGTCTGTCTGGCGGCGCGTGCTTATGCATTTGCCCCTCAGTCGGGTTTCGCCTGCGGTAGCACCAGGGTGCATGGATTAACACGCAAGGGATGAAATACGATGCAACAACGATTAATAAGCGAAATAAAAGATTACCTGACGTCGCTACCCGATGACGAACGCATTAACGCCCTGAACGCCTTTCGCCAGGCCATGCACGAACTCAGCCCCTTTAAGGAGCAGCCCGTTGACTGCGTGCTGTGGGTCAGGGATGAGCAGGTCGAGGCCAACAACTATAACCCGAATCATCTGGCGGTGGCGGAAACCCGTCTGCTTCAGCGCTCTCTGGAAAGTGATGGCCTGACCCAGCCGCTGGTCGTCAGCAAAAATGACCGGCAGCATTATGACATCGTCGATGGTGCCCATCGCCGCCAGCTTTGCCGTTCACGCCTGGGACTGCAAAAAAACCTTAATGGCTATCTGCCCGTGACCTGCCTGCCCACGAGCAGCAGACCCTCGCGAATGGCCACCAGCATGCGCCATAACCGCGCCCGGGGGCGCAACAATCCTGGCGCGACCTCAGAACTGGTACGGGAGCTGTCAGGACACGGCTGGACGGACGCAAAGATCGCCGTGGAGCTTGGAATGAGCGCCGACGAAGTGCAGAAGATGAAGCAGCTTAACGGGCTGCTGGAGCTGTTCAGCGAGCCGCCCGTCCCGGCTAAATAATTACAGTTTGCACAGCCGTTCCGCCGCGGCCAGCAGGGTAGATTCCTGCTTGGCGAAGCACAGGCGGATCAGCTTATGCGGGAAAGCATCGGCGCAGAAGACAGACAGCGGTATTGCCGCCACACCGGCTTCTTTGGTCAGCCACTCGCAGAAGCTGACATCATCGAGATCCGAAATCGCGCTGTAGTCCGCCAGCAGGAAGTAGGTGCCTTCACAGGGCAGTATTTCCAGACGGCTGCCGCGCAGCGCGTTAATCAGCACATCGCGGCGGGCGCGATAAAAGTCCGGCAGCTCACGATAATGCTCCGGCTGGGCGCGCAGCATATCCGCCAGCGCCAGCTGGGCAGGCGTATTCACCGAGAACGTCAGATACTGGTGCACCTTGCGCAATTCTGTACTGAGCGCCGCCGGAGCCACGCAGTAGCCCACCTTCCAGCCGGTCATATGGTAGGTTTTACCGAATGACGACACGGCAATTGCCCGCTCCCGCAGCTGAGGATGCGCCAGGACGCTGGCGTGCCCCGCATCGGTAAAGCAGATATGCTCGTACACTTCATCACTCAGAACATAGATCTCCTGCTCCGCAATAGCCTGCCAGAGTGCAGCATAGTCCTCTTTGCGCCAGACGGTGGCAGAAGGATTATGTGGCGTATTGAGGATCACCAGACGCGTGCGCGGAGAGAGAAGCCCGGCAAACGCCTGCCAGTCAACGCGAAAATGCGGCGGCTGCAGGGCCACACGTTTTAATACGCCGCCGGAAAGCGCCACCGCAGGCGCATAGCTGTCGTAACTTGGGTCGAAGCAGACAACCTCATCGCCCTGACGCACCAGCGCCGTAATGGCGGCATAAAGGGCTTCCGTCGCGCCAGCGGTAACGGTGATATCCGTATTTACGTCGGGATGGTGGCCGTAGAGCGCCTCGGTTTTATCCGCAATGGCATCACGCAGAGCCTGAGCACCTGTCATCGGTGCGTACTGGTTTGCACCCTGCGCCACATGGTGCGCCAGTCGTTCCTGCAGATAGCGCGGCCCGTCGAAATCAGGAAAACCCTGGGAGAGGTTAATCGCCTGATGTTCCTGCGCCAGCGCGCTCATTCGGGTAAAAATGGTGGTGCCAAGGTTGGGAAGTTTGCTTTGCGGAGTGAGTGCGTGGTTGCTCATGATGTGCGTGTCTGCCTGTAATACTTATGTTGAAGCCACTATAACACGATGTTAATATTTGGCAATCAAGACGCTTAGACGTCTAAACGACACTACATGCGCCCTGCCCGCAGAGGTAAAAAGAAGGCTATGACAGACAACCTGCAACTCGCTCCCCTCGTCGAAGCCTGTCACTGGATAGGTGCTAAAGGCTGGGCTCCGGCCACCGGCGGCAATATGTCGGTGCGTGAAAACGATCGCTGGTGCTGGCTCAGCGAATCCGGCAAGGATAAAGGCACGCTGACCACCGCTGACTTCCTGCAGGTGGAGATCGCCACCAACAGCGCCCCTTCCGGACGCAAGCCCTCTGCCGAAACCGGGCTGCATACGCTGATTTATCGCCTCTGTCCGCAGGCAAACGCGGTGCTGCACGTCCATACGGTTAACGCCACGGTGCTGTCGCGCATCGAGAAATCGGCCACGCTGGCCCTGACCGGCTATGAGATGCAGAAATCCCTTAGCGGACAGACCAGCCACCTTGATACACTCACTATTCCCCTGTTCGATAACGACCAGGATATTGACGCCCTCGCCCGCCGCATCGAAGATCGGGCGCAGACACATCCGCTGGATTACGGGTTCCTGCTGCGCGGCCACGGCCTCACCTGCTGGGGCCGCAGCGTCGCCGAAGCGCGCCGTCATCTGGAAGGGCTGGAATTCTTATTCGAATGCGAGCTACGCCTGCGCCAACTGGAGAAACTATGATCCGCGCGATCGTTACTGATATTGAAGGCACCACCAGCGATATTCGCTTTGTGCACAACGTCCTGTTTCCGTACGCACGTGAGCGGCTGGCCGCCTTTGTAACCTCTCAGCAGTTTGCCGAGCCAGTCAAATCGATCCTCGATAATCTGCGCGGTGAAATCGATAAGCCCGAAGCGACCACGCCGGAGCTTATCGACACCCTGTTTGCCTTTATGGACGAAGACCGTAAATCCACCGCGCTAAAAGCGCTACAGGGCATTATCTGGCAGGAAGGCTACGTTCACGGTGACTTTACCGGCCACCTCTACCCGGACGTGCTGCCTGCGCTCGAAAAATGGAAGTCGCAGGGCCTTGATCTTTATGTTTATTCTTCTGGCTCAGTCGCAGCGCAGAAACTGTTATTTGGCTACAGCGACGAAGGTGATATTACTCATCTGTTTAGCGGCTACTTTGATACCCATATCGGGGCCAAGCGCGAGGCGCAGTCCTATGTGAATATCGCCGCCAGTTTATCGCTGCCGCCCTCCTCGGTGCTGTTCCTGTCGGATATCCACCAGGAGCTGGATGCCGCCGGGCAGGCCGGACTGCGCACTGTGCAGCTGATTCGCGGCGATAATGATGCCGCCAGCCATCACCATCAGGTTCATCGTTTTGATGACATTAACCCGGAGCAGATCCCCTCATGAGCGCCCTGACTATTTTCTCCGTAAACGACGCCAGCACCCCGACATGGCACAGCACCGACGCCGGTGAGATCCAGCAGCAGCTCAACGGCAAGGACGTGCGTTTCGAACGCTGGCAGGCCGACCGCGATCTCGGCGTCAACCCGACGCCTGAAACGGTAATCAACGCCTATCAGCACGCCATTGACCGTCTGGTAGAAGAGAAAGGCTACCAGAGCTGGGACGTCATCAGCCTGCGCGCCGACAACCCGAATAAAGACGAGCTGCGCGCAAAGTTCCTGAACGAACATACCCACGGCGAAGATGAAGTGCGTTTCTTTGTTGAGGGCGCGGGGCTGTTCTGCCTGCATATCGGCGATGAAGTGTTCCAGGTCCTGTGTGAAAAGAACGACCTGATCTCCGTCCCGGCCGGTACACCGCACTGGTTTGATATGGGCTCAGAGCCGAATTTTACGGCCATCCGTATCTTCGATAACCCGGAAGGCTGGATCGCGCAGTTTACCGGGGATGCGATTGCGGATCAGTATCCGCGGCTGGCGTAAGATTGAATACATCAGCCAGGTCTTTTAGCACGATTAAAAGGCCTGGCTTTAACGCTGACTCTCATCCTTCACTTCAATCCCACGCGCCTGCAACTCTTTCCTGATCACCCGCTTAATCCACGCCGACAGCGTCGCATCACCATCCGCCTTAAGCGCCTGCTGCATCCCTTCTTCAAGGGAAGGTTCAACGCGCAGTGCGATCTGTTTATTTCCTTTTTTCTTGAACGTCCCTGTTGGCATCTTTGATACCCCTGTTACTTCCGTGCTAAATCACGCCGATCCAATTCCCTACGCAGTAACCGCTTAATCCAACCAGCCTTGTTATCGTCCCCGTCCTCTTTCATCGCAATGACAAGTCTCTCTGACAAATCAGCATCCAAACGGAGTTGCACAACATAGCGCTCCTTTTGGTTTTCGTTGGTTGACATTGGTTATCACTCGTGTATATTTTAATCAATGGTGTTCAATGTACACCAGAATCAGCAATAAACAAAGCGACGCCCCGAAGTGCGGGAACACTAGCGGGGCGCCTGACCACAACATTATACGAGGTAATGCTATGGCTACTGCCAATGGTAACACGAGCGCGTATTTAAAATCCGCCCCCTTAACAGGCGCACCTTCTCACAATCTCTTTTTGGTTGAGCAGGAGGGACAACATGCTGCCTGAAGCCAATATTCTTTCCTCAGAACTCGGCGATGCGTTCTGCAAAATCGATCTTTCTCGCTTAACAACAGAAGAGATGCTGGCGCTGGCGGATATCAGCGAAGAGTGCTTTTCCGGGTTATGTCACGGCCTGCACTTTACAGGTAAGGCGATAGCTTCACTCGCGGACAACAATGAGCTGGAATTATCAGCGGAGAGCCTGTATCAGTTAGCTCACGGGCTAAAGGCAACGGCGGCTCTGCTTCCGGGACTGATGGCGCTTTCACAGCAGACTGAACGCGCAATTCTGTCTTACAACCCGGTGAACTAAACCTGACGCCTGCCTGTATAACGGGCAGGCGGAGTTTCAGTACGCCTATTCTTTTCCGTTAAACAGGTCCTCAATTTTCTCACTGTGCAGGTCATTGAAGTTCTCAGGCACCCTGATTTCGCCTTTTGTTTTCAGGAAACCAACCCTCCCGCTGTTCTCCAGCGAAGCAAGAAGGACAAGCCTCGAAAACTGCGCCTTACTCTTGTTAAGGTTAACCTTTTGCATAGCACCATCCCTGGGATCTGGTTTACATAAAGTAAGTTGCCAGTCTGGTTTTCCCCGGATACCTGGTCAATCTCAATGCATTAATTTTGACCAACAGATCATATAAAATCGAATACCCTTGCATGTCCTTTCATCCCGCTCCCTCGCAATCTTTGCTACCATCCCGGCACACGGATTAACAGCTCAGGAGACAGAATGCTTAAAGTGATTGCCGAAGATTTTATCAAGCCAGAAGCCATTGAAATCGTTACTCCGCTCTACCGGGAGCTGGTCGAAGCGACAAAACGTGAGCCGCTCTGTATTGCCTATGATTTGTATATTGATGAGAAAGAACCCGGTCATTTTATCTTTATCGAAGAGTGGCCTGACCGGGCGGCGCTGAATGCACACTGCGCCAGCGAGCATTTCAGGCGGCTGGTTCCCTTAATTGACCAGCACACACGTAAAGACGCTACCTATATTCTGATGAACGCGTTTTAGACCGCAGCTCCGCCAGCCGCACAATGGCTATCCCGGAGATCACCGCGCCCGCTGCCACCAGAAACGTGAGTCGCATCCCGGCCTCAATCGCTGAAACCGTCGCATGGGCAAAGTCCTCCGTTCCTGCGCCGAAGGCAAAGAGCGCGCCCATAACCGATGCCCCGGCAATCAGACCAATATTGCGCGACAGGTTAAGCAGGCCGGACACCGTTCCCTGCCGATCCTTCGGGACATCGGCCAGCGCCGCAGTGTTGTTGGCCGTCTGAAAAAGCTGGTAGCCCGGCGTCAGCACCATTACCGAAAGCACATACCCGGCAACGCCGATAGCGTTCGGCACAAAAGCAAGCATACAGGCACCGATAGCCAGCAGAATCAGCCCCAGATTCAGCACCCGACGGCTTCCCCAGGCATCAACCAGCCGCCCGGAAGGAATGCCGCAGAAGATAGCGATCCCCGGCCCGGTCGCCATCACCAGTCCGGTGGTTCGGGCATCCAGTCCCAGGCCGGTTCCCAGGTAAAAAGGACCTACCACCAGCGTCGTCATGACGATACCCGCCACCAGCACATTGACGATCAGGCTGGGTGCCAGATGCCGATCGAGGGCTGACCACAAGCCAGGCGGCTTACCCGGTCGTTTACCGGGTTCACCGGGCAGCGCGACAAGTATCAGCATCAGCGCAATACAAGCCAGCGGGCACAGCACCCAGAAAATAGAGCGCCAGCCCAGTTCCGCTAACAGCAGTCCGCCAAGCGTTGGGCCAAGCGCCGTACCCAGCGCCGAGGTCATGCCCAGCAGCCCCATTGCACGCCCCATCCGCTCCTGCGGCGTCGTCTGGCGCATCAGCGCCATCGCGAGAGTCATCAGAAAAGCAGCCCCCACGCCCTGCAAAGCCCGGGCTGCAATCAGCCACCACAGGCTGGAGGCAAAACCGCATAAAACTGACGCACAACCAAACAGAATAAGACCGCCTGTAAGCACTGGCTTCAGCCCCCATCGGTCACCGAGACGGCCCGCGATGAGTACCGTTACCGTTAACGCCACCAGATAGCCCACCACTACCGCCTGCACCTGGGTAAAGGGCGCAGAGAACACTTCCGCCAGCGCGGGCAAGGCGATATTGGCAATGCTGGTACCCAGTGCCGCCAGCAGCATCGATAGCGCCAGGGCCAGGGCGATTCCCGTTTGTCTCTTTAC